>JAJDXX010000235.1 GCA_022823055.1 Candidatus Binatia bacterium
GTGGTGGCAGGGCGCTACAGCGGCGTTTCCCCGCTCTACCCCTCCTGGATTCCCGCTTTCGCGGGAATGACGTTTCTGGGGGTTGTTGCCTCTCTTGAATGGTGTTTTGACACAGCCTGTCCCGCGGGAATGACGGATCAGGGACCTTCGACGAACCCTGCCGGTCAAAGCCGCGCCACGATGGTTTCGCCGCCGCGAACGCGCTCGCCGGGCCGCACCGCGACCATGGCGTCCGCGGGCAGGTGAAGGTCCACACGCGAGCCGAACATGATCATGCCAAAGCGCTCGCCCCGTTTCAACGAATCGCCGCGTCCGACGTCGCAAACGATGCGGCGCGCGAGAAAGCCGGCGATCTGCACGACGCGGACGGTCCTGCCGGAGGCATCCGTCAACTCGACCGCGTTGCGCTCGTTCTCCTCCGATGCCTTGCCCTTGTACGCGGCCAGAAAACGGCCCGGCTGGTAGCGGATGTCCGCCACCCGTGCGTCCAACGGCGCGCGATTGATATGGACATCGAGAGGCGAGAGAAAGATGCTGACCCTGCGGCCACCGGGGTGCGCACCGTCGTCGTCGACTTCCACGACCTTGCCGTCGGCGGGAGAAACCACCAGCCCTTCACCGCCGGGCGCCACCCGTGCCGGGTCCCGAAAGAACCCCGCCACGGCCGCGGCCACCGCCAGCAACACCACCGCGGCCGCCGCCCAGCCTACGACAAAGGCCGCGGCCGCCAGGCCCAGGGCCGTGAAAACGAACCGGTAGCCTTCTCGTGCGATTCCGATCGGAGTGTCCCCGCGCGGCGCGGCCGCCGCGAGTCAGTATCCTGCGTCACGAACAGGCGTGGGCATCCGCGAGGACACCGTAAACGCCGAATCAGTTCCGGCTCTTGTCCACCAGCCGGTTCTCCGCCAACCAAGGCATCATGGAGCGGAGCTGCTCGCCCACCTTCTCGATGGGATGGCTCCGGGAAGCCTGGCGCAGCTCGTTGAAGTTCGGCGAGCCGGAGCGGTGCTCGTTCATCCACTCGTCGGCGAACTTGCCGGACTGGATGTCCGCCAGGATCTCCTTCATGACCTTGCGCGTGCCGTCGTCGACGATACGCTTCCCGCGCGTGAGATCGCCGTACTCCGCGGTGTTGCTGACGGAGTAGCGCATGTTGGCCAGTCCGCCCTCGTAGATCAGGTCAACGATGAGCTTGACCTCGTGGCAGCACTCGAAATAGGCCATCTCCGGCGGATAGCCCGCTTCCACCAGCGTCTCGTAGCCCGCCTGGATCAGCGCGGTGATGCCGCCGCACAACACCGTCTGCTCGCCGAAGAGATCGGTTTCCGTCTCGTCCTTGAAGGTGGTCTCGATGACCGCGGCGCGGGCGCCGCCGATGGCCGCGGCGTAGGCCAGACCCACGTCGCGGGTGTCGCCGGACGGATCCTGCTGAATCGCCAGCAGGCACGGCACCCCCCTGCCGCGCTCGAACTCGCTGCGCACTAGGTGACCGGGACCCTTGGGCGCCACCATGAAGACGTTCACGTCCGCGGGCGGCACCACGCGCTTGAAGTGGATGTTGAAGCCGTGGCCGAAGGCCATGTAGTTTCCGGGCTTGAGATTGGGCTGGATCACCTCTTGGTAGACGCCCCCCTGGAGCTCGTCCGGCAACAGCACCATCACCACGTCCCCCGCCGCCGTCGCTTCCGCCGTCTCCATCACCGTGAGACCCGCGTCCGCGGCCTTGGCCCAGGAGGCACTGTCGCGCCGCAGACCCACCACCACGTCGACGCCGGAGTCGCGCAGATTGGTGGCGTGCGCGTGTCCCTGGCTGCCGTAGCCGAGCACCGTGACCTTGCGGTCGCGGATCCGGCTCAGATCCGCGTCCTGGTCATAATAGACTTGCATGACTGACCTCCCTGATTGGCGCTGGTCGGGGCAACCCGTTACAGAGCGTCGCGCGCGATGGCGATCCGGCCGGTGCGGACGATCTCCTTGATGCCCATGGGCTTCAGGCGATTGATCACCGCCTGGATCTTGCCGGCGTCTCCCGACACCTCGAACGTGTAGGTCTGCGGGGTCGAATCGACGATGTTGGCGCGGAAGATCTCCGCGATGCGGATGGCTTCGTCCCGCTGTTGTGCCTGCTTGGTGAGGATCTTGATGAGCGCCGTTTCCCGCTCGATGTGATCCTCTTCGGTCAGGTCGACGACCTTGAGAACCTCAATGACCTTGTTGAGCTGCTTCATGATCTGTTCGATGATGACCTCGTCCCCCGAAGTCACCACCGTGATCATGGACACCGTGGCGTCCGGCGTGGGCGCCACGGAGAGGCTTTCGATATTGTAGCCGCGGGCGCTGAACAGGCCCGCCACGCGCGCGAGCACACCCGGGTTGTTCTCGACCAGGACCGAAATCACATGTTCCATGCACGCAACCCTTACGCCGGCAGAACGGCGTCCGCATCCTCTCCCTTTTTCCGCGAGGGCTTGCGCGCGGTCTTCAGTTGCGGCGGGTCCTCCAGCACCATCTCGTGCTGCGCCCCGCCGGCCGGGATCATCGGATAGCAGTTCTCGAACCGGTCGATGGCGAAGTCCATCATCACCGGACCCTTGTGCTTCAACCCTTCCTTGAGCACCGCCTCGACGTCCGCCGGCTCCTCGGAGCGCAGCCCGAGGATGCCGTAGGCCTCGGCGAGCTTGACGAAATCGGGAGTGTTGCCCAAGTCGCTGGAAGCGTAGCGCCCTTCGTAGAAGAGGTCCTGCCACTGACGCACCATCCCGTGGAACTGGTTGTTGAGCAGGATGATCTTCACCGGCAGCTTGTAGATGGCCGCCACCGCCAGCTCCTGGAGATTCATCTGGAAGCTGCCTTCGCTGGTGATGCACAGCACGGTCTTGTTGGGATACGCCTTCTGCGCGCCGATGGCGGCGGGGAACCCGAAGCCCATGGTGCCGAGCCCGCCCGACGTGAGGAAGGTACGCTGGAGGCCGCTCTTGAAGTACTGCGCCGCCCACATCTGGTGTTGGCCCACGTCGGTGACCACGATGGCCTTGTGCTTCGTCAACTCGTACGCCTTGTCGATAACATACTGCGGCTTGGTCTGCTTCTTGCCCTCCTGCTGGTACGCCAGCGGATGCTCCGCGGACCACGCGTTCACCTGCTTGAGCCACGGCCGGCGCTGCGCCTTGACGCTGGTGGGATTGCCGTCCATGGAGCTCAAGACCTGCACCAGCTCCTTCAGCACCACCTTGACGTCACCCACGATGGGAATGTGCGCGTGGACGTTCTTCTTGATCGACGTGGGATCGATATCGATGTGGATCACGCGCGCGCGCGGCGAGAACTCGGACAGCTTCCCCGTCACCCGGTCGTCGAAGCGGGCACCCACGGCGATGAGGAGATCGGCCTCGTGCATGGCCATGTTGGCGCAATAGGTGCCGTGCATGCCCAGCATGCCCATGCACAGCGGATGGGTGCCGGGGAACGAGCCCAACCCCATCACCGTCATGGTCACCGGGATCTGGGTCAGGTCCGCCAGCTCGCGCACCTCGTTGGCCGCGCCCGAGAACACCGCGCCGCCGCCCACGTAGATCACCGGCCGCTTGGCCTTGAGGATCTCGCCGGCCGCCTGCTTGATCTGGAAGCGGTTGCCGGAGACCGTCGGTCGGTAACCCCTGAGCGAGACCTTGTCGGGATAATGGAACTCGGCGGACTCCGTGGTGACGTCCTTGGGGATGTCCACCAGGACCGGGCCGGGGCGGCCGGTGTTGGCGATGTAGAAGGCCTCCTTGATGACCGTGGCGAGGTCCTTGACGTCCTTCACCAGCACGTTGTGCTTGGTGCAGGGACGGCTGATGCCGATGTTGTCCGCTTCCTGGAAGGCGTCGTTGCCGATAAGGCTGGTGGGGACCTGCCCGGTGAACGCCACCAGCGGCACCGAATCCATCATGGCATCCGCCAGCCCGGTGACGATGTTGGTCATGCCCGGCCCCGAGGTCACCAGCGCCACGCCCGCCTTGCCCGTGGCCTTGGCGTGGCCCTCGGCCATGTGTATCGCGCCCTGCTCATGCCGGGTCAGGACAACCTCGACGTCGTTCTGCTGGTGCAGGACGTCAAACAGCTTGAGGACCACTCCGCCAGGGATGCCGAAAATGGTTTTCACTCCCTCGCACTTGAGCGACTCCACAAATATTTCCGACCCGGTCAACTTCATCGTTTTCTCCCCTCAACTCGCCGACTTGTACTTGCCGAGAATCTGCATGATCTTGTCCTTGCCGACGAGCTTCAGTTTCTGGATGCGCTTCTTCTCCATCTCCTCTTCGGGCGACAGGTAACCCTTGTCATGCAAGTCCCCCAGCAGACGCTCGTACTCGAGATGTTCTTCGTAGTATTTGCGCAGTTCCGGGTCCTTGTCCATGACGGAAGCAATCATCTGCTCCTCTCTTTCCTCCATGTCGCGACCTCCTGATCGAAGAATTGGGACAAGTTACCAAATTTATCCAACGGCCGTTTCCTTGTCAACGCGAAACGGTCCGCCGGAGCGTGGTCAGGGCTGTCCCGCGGCGCCGCGGGCGGCGCTCGCCACCGCGTCGGGCGGGCGGATGTAGCGCGGCGCCAGCGAAGCGGCGGCGGTCTCCGGCGCGGCGCCGTACCCGGCTTCGGCAAGGCGCGCCACGGCGGCCGCGACGGAGGCATATTCGGTCCCGTCGCTCACGCGGGCGCGGGCCGCGCCGCACCGGGTGATCACGTCGGCGTAGGCCCGGGCGCCGCTCCCCAGGTAGAGGCACGAACCCGCCGCCGCTGACTCCACGCGCCGGACCATGGCCTCGGGCGCCGCCAGGGAATCCTCGATGAGGCACTCGAAGTCCGCCGCCGTGCGCCGGAAGAGGGCGGCGTAGACCTCGCCCTTGCGCGCGTCGATCATGGAACAGACGTAGACGGGGTCCTTTTCCGCCGGCACCCGGTATGCCGAGGCCTCCAGGGTGCGCACACCGAGCACCGGGATCTCCGAGCCGTACACCAGCCCCTTGGCCGTGCTGATGCCGATACGCAGCCCGGTGAACGAGCCCGGTCCCACGGCCACGCCCAGGAGCGAGAGGCTCGAGAACGTTGCGCCGGCGGCGTCGAGCACCTCTTCGATGAGCGGCAGCAGACCCTCGGCGTGGTTCGAGCGGCCAGGCCGCCGGTCACGCGGGCGCACCGACTCCCGCGCGCGCTCCGCCACCAACGCGCCGCCGTCCAGGACCGCGGCGCTCAGCAGCGCCGTCGAGGTGTCGAGTCCGAGTACTCTCATCGCCGCGCCGGTCAGCCGAAAAGCCGCGCCAGATCGTTGTAGAACGCGTACACCATGACGAAGAGCAACAGCACCAGGCCGAACTGCTGCGCCCGTTCCCGCTGCCTCGCCTCCAGGGGTCTTCCGCGCATGGCCTCGATGAAGAAGAACAGC
This sequence comes from Candidatus Binatia bacterium, assembly GCA_022823055.1. Classification (GTDB taxonomy): domain Bacteria; phylum Desulfobacterota; class Binatia; order UBA9968; family JAJDTQ01; genus JAJDTQ01. Next base: position 5,429 of record JAJDXX010000235.1, read on the forward strand.
AGGTGACCGCCGTCCAGCATGGGAATGGGCAGCAGGTTGAGCACGCCGAGGTTGATGCTCAGGAGCGCCACCAGGAACAGGTAGTTGGCCAAACCCCGCTGGGCCTGCTCCCCCGCCACCTGCGCGATCATCAGCGGGCCGCCGAGATTGGTGGAGTCGACCCGGCCCACCACCATCTTGACCAGCACCTCGACGGTGAGCAGCGTCATCTCCACGGTGCGCGTCACCGCCAGCCACGCCGCGGTCAGCGGGTTGGGCCGGTCCACCTCCACGGTGCCCGCGCTCTGGATGCCGATGAGCCACACCTCCTCGGTCTCGCCCAGGATATTGGGCGCCTGTCCCGCGGTGGGGCGCAAGGAGACCATGAACTCCCGTCCCTCCCGCGCCACCCCCAGCTCCAGTGCGCGGCCGCCGCTCTCCCGAACCGCGCGCGACAACGCGTCCCACGAACGGATGGGGCGGTCGCCGACCATGACGACGCGGTCGCCGGCCTGGAGCCCGGCCGAGGCCGCGGGCGAACCCGGCTGGACGCCGCCGATCTCCGCCGTGCGGTAGGGGACGCCGAAAATGACGAAGACCAGCAGGAAGACCGCCACGGCCAGGACGAAGTTCGCCCCGGGGCCGGCCGCTACGATGGCGGTGCGGGCCGCCAGGCTTCGCTGGGAAAAGGACCGGTCCGGGTCCGCGTCGAGGACCTCGTCCCGCGGGTCCTCGCCCATCATCCGGACGTACCCGCCCAACGGAAAGGCGCTGATGCAGTATTCCGTTTCGCCGTAGCGGCGCACCAGGACCTTGGGGCCGAAGCCGATGGAGAAGGTGAGCACGCCCACGCCGGCCTTCTTGGCCACGAGGAAATGCCCCAGCTCGTGGAGGAACACCAGCACGCCGAACGCCACTACGGCGGCCGCGATCATGTAGACGACGTCGATCAATGGGCCGACCCGTTGCGCTGCACGAGGTCCTCGGCGAACGCCCGCGCCCAGCGGTCGGCCTCCAGGACCTGCTCCAGGCGCCGCGGCCGGACCGGCTCGTGGGAGGCGATGGTCTCCCGGCTGATCTCGTGGATGCGGCGAAAGCCGATGCGCCCTTCCAGGAAAGCCGACACCGCCACCTCGTTGGCGGCGTTGAGGACGGGGGGAACGGTGCCACCACGGGCGAGCGCGCCGTAGGCGATGTCCAGGGCGGGATAGCGCGGGCCTTCCACGTCCATGAAGGTGAGCTGGCCGCCCTGGGTCAGGTCGAGCGGCGACAGCCCGGTGTCGAGCCGTTCCGGGTACGACAGGGCGTAGGCGATGGGGATGCGCATGTCGGGAATCCCGAGCTGCGCCATGACCGCGCCGTCGCGGTAGCGCACCATGGAGTGGACGATGCTCTGGGGATGGATCATCACCTCCACGCGCTCCGCGGGCAGGCCGAAGAGCCAGCGCGCCTCGATGACCTCCAGTCCCTTGTTCATCATGGTGGCGGAATCGATGGTGATCTTCGGCCCCATCTTCCACGTGGGATGCTCCAGCGCCTGACCGACGCTGACCTCCGGCAGTTGACCGAGCGGCGTGCGCAGGAACGGACCGCCCGAGGCGGTGAGGATGATCTTGTCCACGTCTTTCCGGCGGTTCCCTTCGAGGCACTGGAACACCGCGCTGTGCTCGCTGTCCACCGGCAGGAGGCGCACGCCGCGCTTGCGCGCCTCGTGCACGAAGAGTTCCCCGGACATCACCAGGGCTTCCTTGTTGGCCAGTCCCACGTCCTTGCCGGCCTGCACCGCGGCGAAGGTCGGCACCAGGCCGGCGCCGCCCACGATGGCCGCGAGCACGAAGTCTGCGGTGGGCTCGGTGGCCGCGGCCACGGCGCCGTCCTCGCCGTACACGATCTCGGTCCGGCGCCGCCCGATGAGCTTGCGCAACGCATCCACGTCACCGCGTTCCGTGACGCTGACGATGCGCGGGGCGAACTCCGCCACCTGCTCCGCCAGCAGGTCCAGGTTGCGTCCGGCCACGAGCCCGCTGACCTTGAACCGGCGCTTGAACGTGCGGATCACGTCCAGGGCGTTGACCCCGATGGTCCCGGTGGAACCGAGGATGACGATGCGTTTCATGGTTAAAGCAACCGCAGACAGTAGGTGCTCACGACACCCGGAAAGACGAGGCTGTCAAGCCGGTCCATCAGGCCGCCGTGACCCGGCAGGATGCTGCCCGAGTCCTTGGCGGCGAACCCACGCTTGATGAGCGACTCGAACAGGTCGCCGACCTGCGCGATGACGGCGATGGCCGGGGAAAGCCAAAGCAAGTGCGCCCACGGCAACGCCAGCAGCCACGCCCCCGATACCCATCCGGCCAGCGCGCCCGCCACGGTGGCGGCGATGGCGCCCTCCACCGTCTTTCCCGGACTGATTGAAGGATACAACTTTCTCCGGCCCACGGCCACACCGGCGAAGTAGGCGGCGCTGTCACTGCAGAACACCACGATCAACACCCACAACACCCACTCGTAGCCGCCGCGGTAAAGGACGATGAAGTGGGGGAACAGGTAGCCCAGGTAGAAGGCGCCGGCCAGGGCCAGGCCGAGGTGGCGGTAACGTTCCTCCGCCGCGCCCCCGATAAAGACGAACGCGGCGAACAGGAGCGCCATGATCAGCGGCAGCAGGCTCGACAGACCGGGCGCAACCAGGGTGAGGGAAAACAGCATGCCGGCCGCCACTCCGGTGAGACGCACCTCCCGGTGAGCGGGGAAGACCATGCGGAAGTATTCGTAAAGGGCAACGAGGGCGAGGGCTTCGACGAACAGCGCGAACAGCCAGACGCGGTCCGCGACGACGATTCCGACGACGAAGGGGATTCCGACCAGTGCGGTCAGTACGCGGGCGCGCATCTGCGTAACCCCATGCAAGTGTCCACGGGTCAGCCCCGCAGGATCTGCTCGTCGGTCTTGCCGAATCGACGTTGGCGCCTCTGGAACTCCAGCAACGCCTCGATGTACTGACGCTTGGAGAAGTCAGGCCACAGCGTCGGGGTGATGTAGAGCTCCGTGTAGGGTATCTGCCAAAGGAAGAAATTGCTGATGCGCATCTCTCCGCTGGTGCGGATCAAGAGGTCCGGATCGGGTATGCACCCGGTCTCCGTATGGGCCGCCACCAGGGATTCGTCGATCTCGGGAAGGTCGTACTCCCCTTCCTTCACCTTGCGGGCGATGTCCCGGACCGTCCTGACGATGTCGTCACGACCGCTGTAGCTCAACGCCAGGATGACGGTGATGGCGGTGTTGTGGCGCGTGAGGTCTATGTTCTGGTCCAGCACCCGGCGCACCGACACGGGCAGGCGTTTGCGGTCGCCGATGGCCATGAGCCGGATGCCCTCGCGCATCATGCGCTCCCGCTCGCACTCCAGGTAGCTCTCCAGCAACGCCATCAACCCCTCCACCTCATCGTGCGGGCGGTTCCAGTTTTCCGAGGAGAACGCGTACAGGGAAAGGTAGCGAATGCCCAGGTCGCGGCTCAATTCCACCGTGGCACGCACCGCGGCCGTACCCTCCCGGTGGCCTTCCAGACGACTCTTGCCGCGCAGCCTGGCCCAGCGTCCATTGCCGTCCATGATGATCGCGACATGAGTGGGGAGCCGGCTCTTTTCCAGCCCGTGGAGATTCATTGTGAAGACCCGAAAGGTGGCAGCCCGGGGGCTGCACCAGTGCCGTGTCCCACGACACTAAACCTCCATGATCTCCTCTTCCTTGGCCTTGAGGAACCCGTCCACCTTGCCGACGAAATCCGTGGTGATCTTCTGGATGCGGTCCTGGCCGTGCTTGACGTCGTCCTCGGTGATCTCCTTGCCCTTCTGCATCGACTTCAGCTCTTCGATGGCGGCGCGCCGATGGTTGCGCACGGAGACCCGGTACTCCTCCGCGGTCTTGCGCACCTGCTTCACCAGGTCCTTGCGCCGCTCCTCGCTGAGCTCCGGAATCGGCACCCGGATGAGCTGACCGTCGTTGGCGGGGGTGAGGCCCAGATCCGCCTTGAGAATGGCTCTTTCGATGCCGGCGATGGCGCTGCGATCATAGGCCTGGATCGTCACCAGCCGAGGCTCGGGCACGGCGACGGTGGCGATCTGGTTCAAGGGCGTCTGGGTGCCGTAGTATTCCACCACGACCCCGTCGAAGAGAGAGGCCGAAGCCCTGCCGGTGCGCACCCGTCCCAACTCCTTGCGCATGGCCGCCAGGGTGGTCTCCAGGTCGTCCTGAAAAGCCTGAAAGAAGACATCGTCCATCTGTCACCACCTACGGACCTGGTTACCCGGTTCCCATGCTCACCAGGGTGCCGATGGGCTGGCCGCTGACCACCTTGCGTATGTTGCCCCGTTCCATGACGTTGAAGACGATGATGGGAAGCCGGTTGTCCATGCAGAGCGAGATGGCGGTCGAGTCCATCACCTTGAGCTCCTTGCTGAGCACCTCCATGTGGGTCAACTCGCGGAAGAGCTTCGCCTCGTGATTCTTCAGCGGATCGGTGTCGTATACGCCGCGCACCTTGGTGGCCTTCAGGATCACCTCGGCGCCCACCTCCATGGCGCGCAGGCTGGCGGTCGTGTCCGTGGTGAAGAAGGGGTTGCCGGTGCCGCCCGCCAGAATCACGACGCGGCCCTTCTCCAGGTGCCGCACGGCGCGCCGGCGAATGTACAGCTCGGCCACCTGTCGCATCTCGATCGCCGACATCACCCGCGTGGAGACGCCGATCTTCTCGAGCGCGTCCTGCAGCGCCATGCTGTTGATGACCGTGGCGAGCATGCCCATGTAGTCGGCGCTGGCCCGGTCGATGCCGTGTTCGCTCGCCTCGGCGCCACGCAGGATGTTGCCGCCGCCGATAACCAGGGCCATCTCGCAGCCCAGCTCGTGGACCTCCCGAATCTCCTCCACGAACCGCGCGACGGTGGCTGGATCGATGCCGTACTGGCGTTCTCCCGCGAGAACCTCCCCCGTGATCTTCAGAATGACTCGCCTGTATCTCAGCTCCGCGTCCGTCATTCGATGGGACCCTGGTGAATGCTGGCGGCCTCTAGTCCTTCATCCCTTCGCCGACCGAGTAGCGGACGAAACGCCGAACGCGGATGTTCTCCCCCAAGCGCGCGACGGCGTCCTGGATCAGGTCCTTCACGCGGCGGGTGGGTTCCTTGATGAAGGCCTGCTCCATGAGGCACGCGTCCTCGTAGAAGCGCTCCATCTTGCCGTCAACGATCTTGTCCAACACGGCCGCGGGCTTGTTGAGCTCCTCGGCCTGCTGCCGGTAAATGGACCGTTCCCGATCCAGCTCCTCTTCGCCGACGTCCTCGCGTTGTACGTAACGCGGGTTGGCCGCGGCGATCTGCATCGAGATGTCCTTCACCAGCGCCTGGAACTCCTCCGTCCGGGCCACGAAGTCGGTCTCGCAGTTCACCTCCAACAGAACCCCGATCTTGCTGCCGCCGTGGATGTACGCACCCACCAGGCCTTCGCTGGCCTCGCGCTCCGACTTGCGCGCCGCCAGCGCGAGCCCCTTCGCCCGCAGATGGTCCACGGACTTCTCGAAGTCACCCTCGCATTCCAGGAGGGCCTTCTTGCAGTCCATGAAACCCGCGCCGGTCTTATCTCGCAGCTCCTTGACTAGACTCGCGTCGATGGCCATGCTCTCTCAACTCCCAACCACGGTAGCGTCCGTGGACTTCTCTCCGTCCGCATTCTCCTGAACTTCCTCGACCGCCGGCGCTGCCGGCGACGACTCGGGGGCCGCCGCCTGCTCCGCCGCGCCCGGTTCGGCTGGTGCTTGCGCCGGCGGCGCTTCCGGAGACGGCTCCGCCACCGCTTCGTCCGCCGCGGATTCGCCGGCCGCTTCGTCTCCGGCCGACTCGCCTTCCTCCGCTTCCTCGGCCCGGGCGGCTTCCTCGGCGCGCGCGGCTTCGGCCTCCATGCGCGCTTGGTCGCCGAGCGCCTGGCCCTCTCTCACCGCCTCGGCCATCAGGCTGCAGAACAGCCGGATGGCGCGTATGGCGTCGTCGTTGCCGGGTATCTTGTAATCCACCAGATCCGGATCGCAGTCGGTGTCGATGATCGCGATCACCTTGATGCCGAGCTTGCGCGCCTCGCGCACCGCGATGGCTTCATGCCCGGGATCGATGATGAACACAGCGTCCGGCAGCTTCTTGATGTCCTTGATGCCGCCCAGGGCGCGCTCCAGCTTGGCGCGCTCGCGGCTGTGGGCGAGCATTTCCTTCTTGGTGAGGGCCTCGACGATCTTGGGATCGTTGGCCATCTCCTCGAGTTTCTTGAGGCGTTCGATGCTCTGACGCACGGTCTGGAAGTTCGTCAACGTGCCGCCCAGCCAACGATGGTGGACATAGGACATGCCGCAGCGTTCGGCTTCTTCCCTCACCGAGTCCTGCGCCTGCTTCTTGGTGCCCACGAAAAGGATGTGGCCTCCGGCCGTGATCAAGTCGCGCACCTGGGCGCAAACGTCCTTGACCATCTTCACCGTCTGCTGGAGGTCGATGATGTGAATCCCGTTGCGCGCCCCGAAAATGTAGGGCTTCATCTTGGGATTCCAGCGACTGGTCTGGTGCCCGAAATGGACCCCGGCTTCCAGAAGCTGCTTCATGGATATTTCCATCATAGTGCCGAAACCTCGATTGATACGAACGTCAACATACTCTTCTCTCGCGCATTAGTCAGTGGGCTGAGGTGACTGCCCCGGCGGCCCCGCCCAAGCTGCCGGGATGGAGAAAAACTCGAAGGGCTATTAACAAAATTGGTACGGCCACGCAAGGGAATGCCGGACGGCCGGACAGGACGCTAGGTGTTCATGGACTCCAGGAATTCCTTGTTGTCCTTGGTCCCGTGGAGCTTGTCGATGAGAAACTCCATGGCCTCCACCACATTGAGCTGCGACAGCACCTTGCGCAGGATCCAGATGCGGTTGAGATCCTCCTTGGGGATCAGCAGCTCTTCCTTGCGGGTGCCGGACTTGTTGATGTCCACGGCCGGGAACACGCGCTTGTCCATCAGCCTGCGGTCGAGGTTGATCTCCATGTTGCCGGTTCCCTTGAACTCCTCGAAGATGACCTCGTCCATGCGGCTTCCCGTATCGATCAGCGCGGTGGCGATGATGGTGAGGCTGCCGCCGTCCTCGATGTTGCGGGCCGCGCCGAAGAACTTCTTGGGCTTGTGCAGCGCGTTGGAGTCGACGCCGCCGGAGAGGATCTTGCCGCTCGGCGGCACCACCGTGTTGTAGGCCCTGGCCAGGCGCGTGATGCTGTCGAGGAGGATGATGACGTCCTTGCCGTGCTCCACGAGCCGCTTGGCCTTCTCGATGACCATCTCCGCCACCTGCACGTGGCGCGTCGCGGGCTCGTCGAAGGTGGAGCTCACCACTTCGCCGATCACCGACCGCTGCATGTCGGTGACCTCCTCGGGGCGTTCGTCGATGAGCAGGACGATGAGGACCGCGTCCGGATGGTTGTGGGCGATGGCCTTGGCCATGTTCTGCAGCATCATGGTCTTGCCCGTGCGCGGCGCCGCCACCACCAGCCCGCGCTGCCCCATGCCGATGGGCGTCAGCAAGTCGATGAAGCGGGTCGTGTACTCTTCCGGGTCGTGCTCCAGGCTGATGCGCTTGTCGGGATAGAGCGGGGTCAGGTTGTCGAAGAGGATCTTGTCGCGCACCTTGTCCGGATCGCCGTTGTTGATGCTCTCCACCTTCAACAGCGCGAAATACCGCTCGCCGTCCTTCGGCGGACGGATCTGGCCGGAGATGATGTCGCCCGTGCGCAGGCCGAAACGGCGGATCTGGCTCGGCGAGACGTAGATGTCGTCGGGGCCCGGGAGGTAGTTGTAGTCCGGCGCGCGCAGGAAGCCGAAACCGTCGGGCAAGGTCTCCAGCACGCCCTCTCCGTACACGTAACCGTTCTTCTCGGTCTGCGCCTGCAGGATCGCGAAAATCAGATCCTGCCGCCGCATGTTCGCCGCGCTCTCGATGCTGAAGCCTTTGCCGATGTTGGCCAGCTCGGCGATCTTCTTGGACTTGAGCGAGCTCAGGTTCAGGCCGTTCTGATGCACAAGGTCGGGCGCGGGAGCCGGCCGGTTTCTGCGGTGGGTGGGTGCGGAGTCTGCCTTGGTGTCGCTTTCCGCCACTGCGGAGCGCGTCCGAACGTTAGCCATGGAACTTCCTTTCAATTACGCTGCCGGGTCATCCGTCGAGGGGGCGAGCATTGCCCGCGCGGCGGGCAAGCCAACTCTCTACCGTTCAAAAGGGCCTGGGATGTAATGTGATAAAGCGGATTGGAACGGAAATGGGTCACTTCAGACTGGAATCGCACCAGACTGGATCACGCCGTTGCCAGACGTTGGCTAGATACTAGGTGATGCAGCCGGCTTTGTCAAGCAGGGCACGGCCGCCCCGTCGGGGCCGGCACGGCCCAACACCCGGCGGGCCAGGACGACGTCGTCCTCGATTTGCCGGACGAGTTGGTCCACCGAAGGAAAGTTGCGCTCTTCCCTGAGCCTTTCCACGAAGAATACACGCAGCCGGCGGCCGTACAAATCCCCGTCGAAATCCAGGATGTAGGTCTCGATGGTCCGGGGTCCCGCGCCGAACGTCGGATTCACCCCGACGCTGGTGACGCTGGGCAACCGCTGTCCGCCCGTCTCGACCACGGTGGCGTAGATCCCGTTGGCCGGCACGATCTCGGTCCGGCTGCGCACGTTGGCGGTGGGAAAGCCGAGCTCCCGGCCCCGCTGATGCCCCCGCTCCACCGTTCCCTCGATGAAATGACTGCGTCCGAGCTGACGCCGGGCGACCTCTACGCGGCCCTCTTCGAGCAATGCGCGTATCCGGCTGCTGCTGACCGCGTGTTCGGATTCCGCGACGGGCCCGATGACCTTCACTTCCATCCCGGCGGCCGGGCCCCACTCCATGAGATCGCCGACGGTGCCGGCCCGGTCCTTGCCGAAGCGGAAATCCTCGCCGACCCAAAGAGCCTCGACTCCGAGCCCGGCCAGGTAGCGGTTCACGAACTCACGCGCCGGCACGGCGCAGAAACTCGGCGTGAAGCGCTGAATCACCACGCAGTCGATGCCCGCGCGCCGGAGGAGCGCCAGCTTGTCCTTGCGCGACAGGATCAACCGCGGAGCGTATTCCGGCGCGAGGAACTTGAGCGGATGGGGCTCGAACGTCAGGACGACGGAGGATCCGCCCCGTGCCCGCGCGTCCGCAATCACCCGCCGGAGCAGGTCCTGGTGGCCGAGATGCACCCCGTCGAAGTTCCCGATGGTCATGACGGGACGGTGAAGGGGTCCCTTGACGTGCCGCAGAATCCGCATCATGCGTGGAGTTTGGAGGGGTGACCCGACCCGCGCCCCTGCCCAGGGCCGTGTACACACACCGCCGAAGGGGGAGCCGTCCGGTGCGAGTCAAGCGCCCAGGGACTGGAGCCTCTCGCGCGCCTTTCCCGCTTCCTCGGAATCGGGATACCGGTTGATGACTTCCTGGAGGACGAGCCTGGCGTCGACACGATTCCCAAGCTCGGCGAAAGCGTACCCGATCTTGAGCCACGCCGCGGGCGCCTTGTCGCCGTCGGGATATTTCTTCCGCACCACGTCGAACTCCAGGATGGCCTCGTCGAACTCCTGGAGCGCGTAATGGCTCTCGCCGATCCAGTATTGTGCGTTGTCGGTCAAAGGGCTGTCCGGATGTTTTTCGACGAACTGCTTGAACTGTTCGATGGCGCCGCGAAAGTCCCTTTCCCGCAGCCGTTTCCATGCGTTCTCGTAGTCCTGTTGAAACGTGGGCGCCTCGGGTTCGGGGCGTGGAGCCGGACGCGCCACCTGCGGAAGCCCGCCCGGGGCGGCCGGCGCCTGGGGCGGTTCGGCAGTCGGTTCGGCCTCGGGAGGGCGCGGCGCGCCCTGGAGAACGGCGTCGCGCAGAAGCCGGAGTTCGTCCTCGCGCACCTTCAGGAGATCCCGTTGCGCGCGCACTTCCGACTCGAGCGCCGCCAGCCTGCGATCGATCTCCGTGGCGTTCCCGGCCGCGCCCCCGCTTCCGTTGCGCAGTTCCTGGAGATTCCCCTCGACGGTGTTCATGCGGTTTTGCATGGCCGTGACCTCGGCCCGGGTATCCGCCAACTGGGTGCGCGCCTGATCGAGCTCCGCCTTCAAGGCGTTGATCACCGCCCACTCGCCCTCGGTCAACTGTGCCTGGACGGGAGGCGCCGGCGCCGCGTGATAGTCGACGGTACAACCCCACGCCGAGACAAGCGACAGAACGACCAACCATGTACGGACAACGATTCGCATGGACATTCACTCTGGCAGGACAGGGAGCGCGAAAGGTTCCGGTGCCGGGCGTCGCGAATCGCGAGCGTCGTTCGCGACGCGGGACACGGATTGGGTGATCAGGAAGAAGGCCTTTGCGCCCGAACGACGAAATGCGCACGTCGGTTCATCTGCCAACATTCCTCCGAGCTCTCGCCGCAGACCGGAAGTTCCTCGCCGTAGCTGATGGTCGAAAAGCGCTCCGGCGCGACCCCCAGGGTCACCAGGTAGTCCTTGACCGCCTGTGCTCTTCTTGAGCCGAGAGCAAGATTGTACTCGTTGGTACCTCGGTTGTCGGCGTGCCCTTCGATCTCGATTTGAACGCCGGGATTCTCCTTGATCCAGTCCGAATTGCGCTGCAGGACCTCGCGCGCTTCGGCGGCCAACTCGGAGCGGTCAAATTCGAAGTAGACATCGGCGAGGACGCCGGTTTGCGGCGTCGTGCCCTCCTTGAGGGCTTCGAGGCTGCCCTGGCCGGTCACCCCCGGACCCTGCTGAGCGAGGTCGCCCTCCGTGATGCCGCCGGTATTGCCTTCGGCCGGCACGGTGCCCTCGCCCGGCACGGCCGCAGCCGGCTCTTCCGTTTCGGGGGGCGGCGCGGCGCAACCGGCGACGATCATGAGAGTGATGGAGCACAACAGCAGCACGAACGCCCTTCTAATCATCGGCTCGGTCTCTCTTGTCTTTCCCATGTCTGGGTTGCGCGGAGTTGAGATGTGTTGCTGCACGGGATCACTGCAGCCGGGGTGACCAGGACGGATTTGTATCACCTGCGGTGGAGCCTGTCAATCTGCGCTGACTCTCACCGTCCCGGCGCATGGTGTAGATGCGGCGCGAACCTGACCGGTCGGAGGTGAACGCCAGAAAGCGTCCGTCCGGAGCCCATGACGGATCCTCGTCGTTGGAGCGGTTGGCGGTGAGCATCCGCAGGCCGCTGCCGTCCGGCCGTATGGTGAAGATGTTCATCACGCCGTTGGTTCGTCCCGTGAACGCGATCAACTCGCCGGTCGGCGACCAGTCGGGCGACGTATTGTAGGACCCCTTGAACGTGAGCCGCCTGATGGCGCCGGTGGCGACCTCCAGAACGTAGATCTGAAGGGAACCGTGCCGGTCGGACGAAAAAGCGATCCGGTCTCCCTCGGGGGACCACGTGGGCGAGGTATCGATGCCGGGGTGATGGGTCAGCCGCTCCACGACGTGCCCGGAACGATTCAACCGGTAGATATCGTGGTTGCCCCGCCGCTCCATCGGCGTGGCGAGATGCTGCCCATCCGGCGACCATTGCCCGCGCCCGTCACCTCTGGCGATCACCTTTTCGCGTTTGGTGAGGAGATCGAAGCCGAAGACCTGCCACTTGCCGGTCTTCACCGAAAGGTAGACCAGCCCCTTGCCGTCCCGTCTCCACCACGGAAACATGTTGATCGTCCGGTTGTGGGTCACCCTCTTCCTGTCGGTGCCGTCCAGGTGCGAAAAATGGATCTCCTTGAACCGGTCTCTCCCGGTGGACACGTAGGCGATCCTGGTATCGAACACGCCACGGGTCCCGGTCAGCTTCAGGATGATCTCGTCCACGAAACGGTGCGCCATGCGCCGCGCGTCCCGTACTTCTCCGGTGTAGGCCTTGCCGACCACTTGATTCCGCCGGAACGTATCGTAGAGCCAGAACTCGAACCGGATCTTTCCCTTGTCGAAGGTCTGGAAACCGCCCTTGATGAGGCCTTCCGCTCCGATGGTGGTCCAGTCCCGGAAGTCGAAACCACCCAGCCGGATACCGGTCTTCTGCGGGTCTTCGATGTAGGCCGATCGATCGACTATCTCGAACCAGCCGGAGCGATCGAGGTCGTCGGCCATGACGTCGGCGATCCGTTCCGAGATCTTCTCGGTGTCCGGCCGGCTCCCCAGGTTCTTGAGCGGCGAGACCGCCAGCCGGAATCGCTCGGCCCCCGGTCCGACGATCAGGCCTGTCACCTGAGCGCGCGCCGCCCCCGCCGACAGCCCCCACAGCATCAGGCCCGCGACCATCCACGCTGTCACCCGCACAAACGCACGGGCGGCGTCTTCGGCCCGGCTTGGTCTTCGCCGCAACGACGGCGGCGCGGTCATGCCTCCCATGATTGGACGGTCCTTCTTCGCTTGCGGGCCACTAACCATCGAGGTCGGTGGGCCGGAAAGTGATCTCGACCTGTGCGAAGTCACGCACGTGACTCGCAGGCGGCGGCGGCAAGGGGCTGGAACGACGCACCGCGCGAACCACCGACTCGTCGAAGGAAGAATCCCCCGAGAACCTGAGCAGCTTGAGACCGAAGATTTCCCCGTCGACGCCGACGCCGAACCCGACGGTAACCTCGAGTTTGCCGCGTTTGCCGATCCACGTCCAGCGATCCTTGATGCGGTTGAGCATCTCCTGCCGGTAGGACAGGAAAGCCATTCCTCTCACGACGTCGCCGTTGCCCGACGCCCCGGTCCCGGCGCCGACCGCGCCCCCACCTGCCCGGCGCTCGGCCCGCCGCAGCCGGGCACGTTCCCGGGCGACGGCCACCGCGTCGTCAATGCGCCGTTTCCGAAGGCGCTCCACCAGCTTGGAATCCGGATTCGCGACGCTCTTCCGTTTCGGCGCCTTCTTCGCGAGCTTCGGGGTTTTCTTGGCGGGCCGCTTCTTGGATAACTTCTTCTTGGACGCCTTCTTGGCGGCGGTCTTCTTCGGCGCGGGCTTCTCGCGCTTCACCACCTTGGGCTTGGGCGCGGGTTTCTTCTTGGGTTTGGCGACCTTCTTGGGCCGCGGCGGTTTCGCGGGCTCGACGACCTTCTTCTTCGGCTTTTCCGGAGGCACGGGCTCGGTCAGCGCCGGCGGCTCCTCCTTGGGTTCCGGCGCCTCCTTCACCTGTTCCTTGGGCGGAGCCTCGGCATCCCGCGGCGCCGCGGCGGGTTCCGGCGGCTCCGGCGCCGCCGGAGCCAATGCAGGGGCCGCCTTCGCCGCCGGCGCGGGGCCGGGGGCCACGAGATCCACCGTGTACACCGGAGGGGGCGCATCGCGGAGCGCCGTGCTCGGCGGCACCAACAGCAGCATCGCCAGCAGGACCAAGTGAAGGACGCCGGAGAAGCAGACCCACCACCTCAATCGGTGGGACCCGGAGCCGCCGCTCATCCATCGGGTGTTACGTCTTCGAAACAAGGCTTTCCACATCGTCCGGCGACCATCCCGCGAGGACGGCCCTCACTGACCGTCCAAAGGCAACGCCATCATGCCGAGCCTTTCGATGCCGGCGTCCTTGATCTCGCCGATGGCGGCGATCACCAAGCCGTAGCGCACGTCCCGGTCCGCCCTCAGGTAGACGGCCTTTTCCGCGTCCAGACGCCGGATGGCTTCCAGCTTCGTCCGCAACTCTGTAGCGGTGACCTCGTTGTCGTTCAGGTAGACGCGGCCGTCCCCGGAGATGGTGACGATCAGGGGATCCTCCGGCCCATCCACCGGGACGGCCTTGGCCTGGGGCAGATTCACCTCCACTCCCTGCTGGATGATGGGCGCCGTCACCATGAAAATCACCAGCAGCACCAGCATGACGTCCACGAACGGAGTCACGTTGATGTTGGACATCGGCAACTTTTCTCGTCCCTGGGTGACCTCGGCCGCCATGGCTCAGCCTTCCTTCGTGAAACCCCTGCCTACGCCTTCTTCGTAAAATGCCGTTCCGCGATATTCAGGAACTCCTGGGTGAAATTTTCCATGTCGGCGGTGAGCACCCGGATCTCCTGGAGGAAGTGGTTGTAGGCGATGAGCGCGGGAATCGCCGCCAGCAGACCCGCGGCGGTGGCGATCAATGCCTCGGCGATGCCCGGCGCCACCGCCTGAATGGTGGACGACCGGCTTACGCTCAAGCCGAGGAACGCATTCATGATGCCCCATACGGTGCCGAAGAGGCCGATGAACGGCGTGGTGCCGGAGGTCGTCGCGAGAAAGGTCAGCGCCTGCTCCAGCTTCGTCAACTCGACCGTGGTGGCGCGCTTCATGGCCCGGGCCACGTTGTCCACGCCGCTCAAGTCGGTGGTCAGGTTGTCCGATTCCGTTGCGTTGCGGCGCGACACCCGCAACAACTCCTCGTAGCCGGCGATGAACACCTGCGCCACCGGACTGTCGGCCAGCTCCCGACTCGCCTCGTGGATCGACGCCAGGTTGCGGCTTTCCCAGAAGATCTCGATGAAACTGGCCGACTGCCGCTTGGCTGTGCGTACGCGCCTGAACTTGTAAAGGATGATCCCCCAGCTCACCACCGAGAACAGAATCAGGACATATAGGACCGACTGGACGACCGGCCCGGACCCGGTGACCAGGTCGAGGATGCCGTGTTGCTGCATTCCCAAAGTGTCCGGCTGGACCGCAAGCTGGTAAATCGAGAAGTACGGCATCAGCATCCTGCTGTCTTGAAAAGTTATTATAATCGAAGTACGTAGTCAAATTCGCCCATGCTCCGGAGCGTTTCACAACTGGAAGTGGCCGGGAAGACCGTGTTCCTCCGTGCGGACTTCAACGTTCCTCTATCGCGCGGGACCATCACCGAAACACATCGCATCGACAGCACGCTGCCGACCATCGAGTTCCTGATGGAACGAGGCGCGCGGGTGCTCGTCGCGTCGCACCTGGGCCGTCCCGGCGGGACCGCCGATCCCCGGTGGAGCCTTGCCCCGGTGGCGCGCTGCCTGGAAGACAGGCTCGGCCGGCCGGTGCCGCTCGCGCCCGACTGCGTAGGACCCGCGGTGGCCCCGTCCCTGGCGGACCCGCGCGCGGCCGGCGTCGTGCTGCTGGAGAACCTCCGCTTTCACGCCGGCGAGGAGGCCAACGACCCTGCCTTCGCCGCCGCCCTCGCCGGACTGGCCGACGTGTACGTCAACGATGCGTTCGGCGCGGCGCATCGAGCCCACGCCTCCACCGCGGGGATGGCGGCACACTTCCGGGAAAAGGGCGCGGGGTTCCTGTTCCGGCGGGAGGTCGACTACCTCTCGCGCGTCATCGAGGCGCCCGAGCGGCCGGTGGCGGCCGTCCTGGGGGGCGCCAAGGTCTCCGACAAGATCGGCATCCTCAAGAACCTGATCCCACGGGTGGACCTGATCCTGGTGGGCGGGGCCATGGCCTACACGTTCCTTGCTGCCCGCAGCGTCGCGGTCGGGCGCTCCCTGCTGGAGGAGGACTTCCTCGACGTGGCGCGGGAGATCCTGGACGCGGCGGCGGCCGCCGGCGTGCCGTTCCTCCTCCCCATCGACCACGTGGTCGCCGAGGACACGGCGGTCGAGGAACCGGCCGTTACCGGCGATGAGAGCGTTCCCGAAGGGCGTATGGCGCTGGACATCGGGCCGAGGACCGCGGCGCTCTTCGCCGAGCGGCTCAAGGACGCGGCCGTGACGCTGTGGAACGGGCCCCTCGGCTTGTTCGAACGGGAACCGTACCGCCACGGGACCGTGGCGGTGGCCAAGGCATTGGCGGCCTCCGCCGCCACCACCGTCATCGCCGGCGGCGACACCGTGGCGGCGGTGGGGCTCGCGGAGACCGCCGGCGCCATGACCCATCTCTCCACCGGAGGCGGCGCCGCGCTGGAGTTCCTCGAGGGGAAGACTCTTCCCGGGGTGCGGGCGCTGGAAGCCGGAGACTCCGCCTGAACCCGTCTCCGCCCATGCCACGGTGCACGGTCATCGCCAACTGGAAGATGCACGGGACCCAGACCCAGGCGCGGGACCTCGCGCGCGCCGTCCGGCGGCTGGTGGGAAACCGTTTCCGCGCCGCTGAAGTCGTCCTGGCGCCCCCCTTCACCTCCCTCGAGACGGTGCGGCGGGCGCTCGCGGGAAGCCGGTTGCGCCTGGCCGCCCAGAACCTCTACTGGCAGCCTCACGGTGCGTTCACTGGAGAGGTTTCGGCCGACATGCTGCGGGACGCGGGGTGCAGCCACGTCATCGTCGGCCACTCCGAGAGGCGCCGGCTGTTCGGTGAGACCAACCGCGACGTCGGGCGCAAGCTGGGCGCCGCCCTGGAAGCCTCCCTGAAGCCCATCCTCTGCGTCGGCGAGACGCTGGAGGAGCGCCGCCGCGGCGACACGCACCGGACCCTCTCGGCCCAGCTCACGGGCGCGTTGAAGGGGGTGCCGAAAAGTGTTATTGAGTCTCTGACGGTGGCTTATGAGCCGGTCTGGGCCATCGGGACCGGCCGGCACGCGACACCGGCGCAGGTGGCCGAGACCCACGGGTGGATACGGCGCGCTCTGGCGCGCCGCTTTGGAACCGCGTCTGGGCGGGCGATTCCGATCGTCTACGGCGGCAGCGTCAACCCGGACAACGCCGCTGAACTGGCGCGGGTCACGGAGGTGGACGGCGTGCTGGTGGGAGGGGCAAGCCTGGATCACCAGAGCTTCGCCGCCATCGTCAAGGTATTTTCGACAGAGTTCTCGACAGCGACCGGCAAGACTCGGACAACGGACAAATGATCCTCCTGGTGACCACCGTTCATATTCTCGTTAGCCTGGGGCTCATCGTCGTGGTGCTGCTGCAGACCGGCAAGGGCACCGACATGGGCGCCGCCTTCGGCGGCGGCTCGAGCACGACGGTCTTCGGCAGCAGCGGCGCCGGCAACTTTCTCACGCGGTTGACCACGGGCATGGCGGTGGTGTTCATGCTGACCTGCCTGACGCTGGGCTATTTCTCCGAACAGGGCACGAGCTCGAGCGTCTTCGACAGCGTCACGCCGCAAACGCAAACCAGTCCGCAGCCCGGGCCGGGCGCGGAGACGCCGGCTTCTCCCTGAAGACCGGCCTGCCCAGATGTGCGAGGATGGCGGAATAGGCAGACGCGCTAGCTTGAGGGGCTAGTGCCAGCAATGGCGTGGGGGTTCAAGTCCCCCTCCTCGCACCACACTCCTTCCCTCTTCCCGTTCCAACCCCGCCGCCGGGCTCCCTGGTGGCCCTGCGTCACGGCGTCCATCGCCGTTACTGCATGGCCCGGGCGATGTCGTAGAGCGATTGCACGAGGAAGGCGCGCAGGAACCACAGGATCAGCAGGGCCACGACAGGCGACATGTCGATGCCGCCGAAGGCCATGGGGAGGGTTTGCCTCAGCCGGTACAGCACCGGATCGGTGAGGTTGCAGAGCATGCGCACGATGGGGTTGTAGGGATCGGCGTTGACCCAGGAAATCACCGCGCGCGCGATGATCACCCACACGTAGAGGGTGATCACCAGGTTGAGGAGGCCCGCGATGGCCTCGATGAAATTACCCGCGACGAACATCTTCCATCAGCCTCGTTCGTTGTTGTTGTCGGCTCGGTTTCGGCCGCGCGGTCCGAACAGCGCGGTCCCGACCCGTACCAGCGTCGACCCCTCCGCCACCGCCACCTCGTAGTCGTGCGTCATCCCCATGGAAAGCTCGTTCGGGAGCACATGGGGCAGTCCCAGGTCCGTGACCGCGTCGCGCAACTCCCGCAGCCGGCGAAAATGGGGCCGGCTCGCCTCCGGGTCCTCCGCCAAGGGCGGCACCGTCATCAGCCCCTTGACGCGGACGCGTTCAAGGCGCGACACCTCGCGCAGCAAGGGAACCAGGCCCTCCTCGGATACCCCAGACTTGGTGACCTCTCCGGCAAGGTTCACCTCCACCATCACGTCGATGTCCCGGTCCCGCTCGCGCCCCACCCGGTCGAGCGCCTGCGCGAGCCGGAGCTTGTCCAGAGTTTCAATCACCGCGAACAGGCCCGCGGCGGCGCGTGCCTTGTTGCGCTGAAGGTGTCCGATCAGGTGCCACTCGGCGGCGTCCCCGAGGATCTCCTTCTTGGCCTGGGCTTCCTGGACGTAGTTCTCGCCCACGAGGCGTACGCCCGCTTCCACCGCGGCGCGCACCGCGGCGGCGCTCTGGGTCTTGGCGGCGGCGAGTAGCCTGACTTCGCTAGGGTCCCTGCCGCTCCGCTCCGCCGCGGCCGCGATGCCCTCCATGACCCGTTTGCAGTTGCCGGCGATGTCCACCATTGGCCGGTTTCCCTGGAGACCGTTCCCCGAAGAGCCCTCCGTCGTTGGCGCAGACCCCAGTCGAGTATACCACAGCGTCGGAGGGAATGAATCGAGACCGGTCGAACCGGTCCTTGGCGGATGGTCTGCTTACCCCAGGGCGAACGTATTGCTATAATTTGCGAAACATCGTGGCATGAAAATGAAAATCCGCACTTGCGCCGCCGCCTGGTTCCTCCTGTTCGGCCTCTGGGGGTCTTCGGTACACGGCCGGACGGGCACGGAAACGGAGTTCGCCCGGGCCTACCGACACTACGCGGGCGGCGAGCACGCCGCCGCGGAACCGCTCTTCCGGAAGGCACTGTCCGATGACGCATTCGTGCTCGGGGACTACGCCCTCTACTTCCTCGGACGCATCGCCGCCGACGCCCACCGGCACGGGGAAGCCCGGCGCCGTTTCACCGAGTTGAGGCAGGCGCATCCCCACAGCGTCTGGGCCATCGAGGCATCCTTCGAACTGATCGACCTCGATCTGGCCCAGGGAGGGCACAAGGCAGCCGCGCAACGGGCCGGTGCGATCAGGAAAACCGCGCGCGGAAAGGAGACTCGGGCCAGGGCCGCCCACAGCCTTGCGCGCGCGCGCGAAGCCGCAGGCCGGGATTCCGCGGCGTACGCCCTCTACCAGGAGGCGCGCCGGCGCGCGCCGCGCACTCCCTGGAGCAGCCGCGCGAAGCAGCGGGTCCGGGAGCTCCGCCGCAAGCACCCGCGTCAACTCGGGTTGAAGAACGGCCAGGAGATGCTGCGGGAAGCCCGGCAGCTCGAACGCGAACGGGACTACGAAGCGGCGGCCGACCTCTACCGGCGCATCCTGCGCGAAACCAACTACCGCCGGCTGTCCCTCGAAGGCTTGTCCGACGTGTACCGGAAACTGCGTCTGCGGGCGGAGGAAGAAGAGGTCCTGCGCCGGTACGTGCGGCACTATCCGAAACGCGATCGCGCGGGGGCGGCGCTGACGCGCATCGCCACCATCCAGTGGAACCGCAACGACGACACGGAAGCGTTGAAGACGCTCCGGAAATTCATGAAGAAGTATCCCGGCCATCTTCATCGACGTTACGCAATCTACGTGACCGGGCGCATCCGCGAGTCCATGGGCCGGTGGCAGGCGGCGGCCCGCACCTACCGGCAACTCTTCGCCAAGGAGCACCGCTACAGCCGGTTCCGAGGCGACGCGGCGTGGCGCCTGGCATGGATGCAGTACCTTCGCGCCGACTACCGCGCGGCCCGGGAAACCTTCCGCGACATCGCCGGCAGGCGCGGCAACTTCCGGCTAGCCGCCGTCTTCTGGGAGGCGCGCACCACCGAGCGGCTCAAGGACGGCGCCGGCGCCCGGCGGCTGTACCGCCAGGTCGTCAAGAGAGACGCCGGGTCCTACTACGCGATCCTGGCGTCCCGGCGGCTCGCGGAGCTCGGCGAAGCCCTGCCCGAGCCATCCTCCGCCGCACGGCGCGGGCCGGCGGAGCGCGCTCCCACCCTGGGCGAGCGCGCCAGGTTTCACCTTGCGCGCGCACGCGCGCTGGCGCGCATCGGCCTGAACCAGCTTGCGCACGCCGAGATCGACCGGGTCCGCCGGCATTCGAAGCGCACGAAGGGCCTCAGGCTTCTGCTCATGCGCGAGTACGCACGTACCCACGCTCATCATCGAAGCCTCTCGCTGGCGGTGCAGTCGCCATCATCCCCCGAGGTGCTGCGGCTCCGGTATCCGCTGGCCCACTGGGATGCGGTGCGGCGGCACGCGACCGAGAACGGGCTCGACCCTTACCTGGTGTTGTCGCTGATGCGGCAGGAGAGCCTGTTCAGGCCGCGGGCCGTGTCCCCCGCCAACGCGTTGGGGCTCATGCAAATGCTTCACGAAACCGCGCGCGCCGAGGCGTCGAAGATGGGGCTTTCGGAACCCGACGCCCGCGACCTTTTCGATCCGGAACTGAACATCCGGCTCGGCGCCCACCACCTCAAGGGGTTGCTGGAAGACTACGACCAGAGCCACGCCAAGGCGCTGGCGGCCTACAATGCCGGCAAGGAAGCGGTGGAACGCTGGGCGCGGGATCTGGAAGACGCCGACGACGTGGAGTTCATCGAGCGCATCTCCTACCGGGAAACGCGCCGTTACGTGAAGGCCGTGCTGCGCAACTACCATGCGTACCGCACCCTTTACGGCGACACGCCGCCTGCAGACCGTTCCTAGCAGGGTGTCTGGCTGATGCCGACGGGGCGCTCGTGCGGCCCGCGTTGGACAAATCCCGGCGGTTCTCTATATTGGGCCGATGCAACGCGAACACAAGGAGATCATCTCCGCGGAGGACCGCACCACCTGGGCCGTCACCGGTCCGGCGATCCTGACCCCGCGGGAGCGCGGGTCGGACCAAGCGGCCGCCAGCATGGTGCGCACCCTGTTCGACCGCCCGCGCTGGCTCGAACCCTGCCACCTCTACGACGAAAAGGGCTCGCTCCTGTTCGAGGACATCTGCGAGCTGCCGGAGTACTATCCGACCCGCACCGAAGCCGCGATCCTCGAACGCGAGGCCGGCGCGCTCATGAGCCTGGCGCCGGTGGAGTGCATCGTGGAGCTGGGCGCCGGCTTCTCCAAGAAGACCGTCCATATCCTGAAGGCGCTCACCAACGCGCGCGGCCGCGGCACCTTCGCCCCGGTGGACGTGAGCAACACCGCGCTCATGGCGTCCAAGCGCATGGCCGAGGAGCTGTTCCCGGAGTTGGCCTTCACCGGAATCGAGGCGCGCTTCGAGGACGCCATCACCAGCATCACCCGTGAGATCCCCAAGCTCGTGGTGTTCCTGGGCAGCACCATCGGCAACTTCACCCCCACGGACATGCTGCACTTCTTCAGCCACCTCACCGAAAACATGGGGCCTGAAGATTATCTCCTGCTGGGGGTGGACCGGATCAAGGACCCGGCCATCATCGAGCCCGCCTACGACGACTCCCGCGGCACCACCGCCGCCTTCATCCTCAACGGATTCCACAACGTCAACCGCGTCACCGGCGCCAACTTCCGGTTGGAAAAGATCGCCTTCCGGAGCCGCTACAACCACAAGCGCGCCCAAGTGGAGATGTGCGGCATCGCACGGGAAACCCACAAGGTGGAGTTTCCGCGCCAGTCCGCGTCGTTCGTCTGGGAGAAGGACGAAGCGATCCTGATGGAGACCAGCCGCAAGTTCGACCCGGAGGACCTGCAGGTGCAGCTCCGCTGCTTCGGGCTCGAAACCCTGGGCCACTGGACCGACCCGGAACAATGGTTCTCGTTGCTCCTGTTCCGGCGCAACGCGCCCTCCGCAGAGTCGCCATGATGAAGAAAGTCCCGGACAAGACGCCGGCCTACGATCTCAGGGACGCGGGCTTCTGGGACGAGCAGGACCTGCGCTCGGAGGTGGAGCGCGTCTTCCACCTGTGCGCCGAGTGCCGGCTGTGCGTGAAGTTCTGCGGCAGCTTCCCCAAGCTCTTCGACGCCATCGACTCCTACTGCACCGAAGAGGAGTTCGCGGAAGTGGACTCCACCAAGCTCAAGGCCGAGGACGTGGACGAGGTCGTAGACCTGTGTTTCCAGTGCAAGCTGTGCAACATCAACTGCCCCTACACGCCCGGCGACCACGACTGGGCCATCGACTTCCCACGGCTGATGGCGCGGGCCAAGGCCCAGCACGTGAAGAAGCACGGGGTGCCGTTCACGGACCGCATGCTCGCGAAACCGGACCTCGTGGGCAAGCTGGGCTCCGCCACCGCGCCCATGGCCAACTGGGCCAACGAGAACCGCGTGCACCGGCTGTTCATGCAGGGCGCCCTGGGCGTGCACAAGGACAAGAAGCTGCCGCCGTTCGCGTGGAAGACCTTCGCCTCCCGGTACCGTTCGGCGTACAAGCCGCCGGCGGGCGAGCCCGTGGCCAAGGTGGCCTATTTCGCCACCTGCTTCGTCAACTACAACGAACCGGGCATCGGCACGGACCTGCTGGAAGTCATGGCACGGAACGGGGTGGACGTGGTGCTCGCCTACCGGGAATGCTGCGGCATGCCGGCGTGGCACAACGGCGACCTGGACGAGGCCAAAGCCCAGGCGCAACGGAACGTGGATCTGCTGGCGCCCTTCGTGGCCGAGGGGCGGACCGTCATCGCCACCAACCCCACGTGCTCGCTGACCATGAGCGACGAGTACCCGCGCCTGCTGGACACCCAGGAAGCCCGGGACGTGGCCGCGCACACCACTGACCCCACGGCGTTCCTCGCCTCCCTCCACGCCGAGGGCAAGCTCAACCGCGACTTCAAGACCGGCCCCGGCAAGGTGGCCTACCACATGCCCTGCCACCTGCGGGCACAGCGGCTGGGCAACCGCACAGCCACGCTGCTGTCCCTGCTGCCCGATACCGAGGTCCGGACCGTCCAGGCCTGCTCGGGACACGACGGCACCTGGGCCATGAAGCGGGAGAACTTCGAAGCCTCTATGCGCTGGGGGCGGCAGGCGTTCCGCGGCATCGACGAGGCCGACGCCGCGGTGGCATGCTCCGACTGCCCGCTGGCCGCCATCCAGATCGAGCAGGCCACCGGCAAGCACCCGCTCAACCCCATGCAGATCCTGGCCAAGAGCTACCGCGGGGAAGACGACTGGTAACCGTGGTCCCGGCACCCATCCCGCGCTGGGGCCATGTCCTGCATCACGATGGCCGCGATCAAGGCACAACAGCAAGTAGAGTAGAACAGGGGGCGGGTGTGGCTTAAACAGGACCCTGGCGACATGATCCATGACCCCGGAATACACCTTAACTCCGCAGCCAGCCTGTCCAAGAAACCAGGATCACCTCAGTTCCAAACCCTCCGGCAGAAGGCCGGTCTTCCGCAGCGGTAACGCGTCACCCAAGGCCATTCTGTTCAGCCGGTGGGCGCCTACCAATCCGCCGGTTTGACTATCTCTGTTCCCGGCAGCGAATCGGGAAACTGCGCCGCCCGCAGCATCGCTGGACGGATGTGGCGTACATGGCTCGCGGCGTTCCGCAACTGTGAAGCGATCTGCCACCGGCCCGGACAGGCGACGAAGATCGGGCGTTTCAACTCCCCGGTGACCATACGGATCGGCACCACCAAGTCCGTGTCATTCGACACGACCACTGCTGCATCGACAGGTCCTTCCACGCGTCGTTTAGCAGGTGGGCCGCAAGATTCACGTCCGAGCCCTTCTCCTCCATGGTGTGGAACTCCGCGATCACGGCGTCCGGGATGGGTATCTTTATCCCGCGACCGCTGCCCTCGCGTCCCCCACGTCTGTCGGGATAGACGCCCACCGGTAGTGTCTGGAGTCGATCCCCGAGCACCCGGTGGTCGCCTTCGGGCAGCGTGACCGGCCGAGGCGCATCAATCCGTCTGCCGGCGACCGGGAGGTTGGCGAGGGGACGCCACGCGGTCTTGGCCAGGAAACGCCCGTAGTGAATTTCAACTTCAGGCAGGGTGACAAGCGCCTTGAGGTAGAGCTGCTGACGAGCCGGCGCCTGTGGATCGAGTTTCCCGGAAACACGCGCCGTGAAGTAGCAGAGCCGGTCGATCGTGCACTCGCGGGGAAGCAGGAGGGCGGTTAGCTTGACCGGATCGAGCCACCTGAAGGGTGTCCCCTTGAGGGCTCCGTAGTACAGGTTGAAGCCATCGACATAGACCCTCGTCCTCATGTCCGTCCCCAAAAAAGCAAGGGCCGCTCTCTTGGAGCAGCCCTTGAGCCGACAGCACGCTGCCGGCGGGTAATTGCGATAACCTTACAACCATTCCGCCCAGCCGGCAAGCGGATATCCCGTCCGGCGTCCGTGCATAACGGGCCACGTCATGCTCGATGTGCTGGTCAACATTGCCTTGTTGGTCAAGCAGGTCGGTAACGTACAAGAGCTAATGTCCTCGTGCACTACACGTCCAACCAGTTCGAAGAGTCTTAGATCCGCAGGGAGGTCGGATAGGGTCATTTCTAGCCGTTCTTCTTTCGACAGCAGGTCAGGACGAATGAATTCTACCAGCGTGGCCAGATGGCCAGTACCGGTGGCCTAAGGAGCATGTTCGAGAGACGGAACCGAGCGCCTATGAGTAGTTCACGGCTCGCTGAGCATGCTCCCGAAGCACGCGGTTGATCTCGGTCTGGTACCCGCGCCCTCCTGGGGCGTTTGCCCTGAACCATGCCAACACGTCGGCATCCAATCTCAGGGTGATCTGTTGTTTCACCGGCCGGTAGAGCATGCCGCGCCTGGCTCCGGACCAGTCGAGAATCTCGGGTATGTCGGTTGTATCGATCTTCTCCTCCGGAAGGTTCGCAAGTGCTTTGATCTCCGCCTTCTGCTCCTTTTCAGGTGCTCTAGAAGTCGCCTTCTTCATAGGCTCCCCTTTCGTGGGCGGTCGCTTTCCGGGCACTGATGATGCGACCCACTTCGATGCCGGTCCCACGTTCCGCCCTGGGCCAGGTGTGTGCCACGATCACGACCACGTTGCCTACCATGCCGATGGTGTGCCAGCGTTCCTCGTCTGTATTCGGATCCGGCCGGTGGGCTGCCAAAGGATCTTCGAACACCAGCTTGGCAGTGTCGAAGCCGAGCCCGTGCTTTCGCCTGTTGGCTTGGCTCTTGTCTTCGTCCCATGTCCAGTGCAACGGTCAGGTCCAGACTGTAACTACAGTATGATAGCTACAATCGAGCTTCTCGTCAACCGGTGCCGGCTTCGCTGGTTGGTCGAGGAGGTGGCTGGTTGGGGATAACGAGGAGCACAGGCAGATTGCTCGGCAGAGTGTTATAGTTGCAGGACATACGCTACGCGGCTAGGTTTGAAACCCGCCCGCACCGGCGACCGATGGAATCTGCGAGGATGCCCCATGAACATCACCCTGGTCATCGAGGAACGCACGCCCTTTGCCGAAGGAGCTGACTCCGGCCCGGTGGGCGCATACGAACGGATCAAGGGACGGGCGTGTTTCGCCATCGACCCGCGCCATGCCGCCAACCGGAAGATCGTGGACCTGTCGCTGGCGCCCGCCGGCGACGGCGGCCTGGTGGAGTACTCGACGGAGTTCTTCATCGTCAAGCCCGTGGACATGAGCCGCGGCAACCGGCGGCTGCTCTACGACGTCAACAACCGCGGCAACAAGCGCGCGCTTCAGTTCTTCAACGACGCCCCTCCCAACAACGATCCGCGCACGGCGGAAGACGCCGGCCACGGATTCCTGATGCGCCGGGGCTACACGGTGGTGTGGTGCGGCTGGCAGGGCGACCTGCTCCCGGGAGACGGGCGCCTGACCATGGACCTGCCCGTCGCCGCCGGACCCGACGGGCCGGTCACCGGACCTCTCCGGGCCGAGTACATCGTCGAGCAGCCCGGGGTGACGACCGTATCCCTGGGCGGGCACGACTATATCCGGCCCTGTCCGGCCGTGGACCTGGACACGGAGCGGGCCAGCCTCACGTGCCGGCGGTTGCAGCAGGACCCGCGCGAGCCCGTACCTCCAGGCGACTGGCGGTTCGCCGCCGCGGACGCGGCCGGCAACGTCTGGCCGTCGGACACGAGCTGCCACCTGCCCGGGGGGTTCCGGCCCGGCTGGATCTATGAACTGATCTACACCGCCAAGGATCCGCTGGTCCTGGGGCTCGGCTTTGCCGCCGTGCGCGACCTCATCGACTTCCTGCGCCATGCCGACGAGGACGCTGCCGGACAGGCCAATCCGTTGCGCGAAGGGTCGCCGGGCATCGAGAAAGCCTATGGCTGGGGACGCTCCCAGAGCGGCCGTTTCCTGCGCGGTTTCGTCTACGAGGGTTTCAACGTCTCGGACGGCGACCGGCGCATCTTCGACGGCATCTTCTCCCACGTGGCGGGAGGCGGACGGCTGCAGCTCAACTACCGCTTCGCACAGCCCGACCGCTATCCGCGCCAGCACGAGGACCACCTCTATCCGTCGGAGGAGTTCCCCTTCGCCTACGGCAGCACCCAAGACCCGTTTACCGGAAAACAGGACGCCGTCCTGAAACGGCCGGAGACGGACCCCCGGGTCATCCACACGCAGACCGCCACAGAGTACTGGCAGCGGCGTGGCTCTCTGGTGCACACGGACCCCAGCGGCAACGACCTCCCGGAGCACGAGAACGCCCGGGTCTACCTGCTCTCGTCCCTGCAGCACAACGACGCGGCCGCCGCCCTGGAAGGCGGAGTGCCGCGATATCCGCTGAACCCGCTGCCCGCCAACCCGGTGCTCCGGGCCCTCCTGAGCGACCTGGACGAGTGGGTGACGGACGGCGTGGCGCCCCCCGACAGCCGCGTTCCGCGGCGGTCCGACGGCGGGCTCGTCAACGGCAAGGCTTTCCGAAACGGCTTCCCGGCGGTGCCGGGGAGCGCCTGTCCCGAACCCCACGCGATGCACCCCGTGGACCGCGGGGCGGATTTCGCCAACGGGGTCATCGCGAGCGAGCCGCCGCGGGAAGACTTGACCCGCGAGTATCCGGTCCTGGTGCCCGCGGTGGACGCAGACGGCAACGAGACCGCGGGAGTCCGGGTGCCGGAGGTGACCGCACCCCTGGCCACCTACGTGGGCTGGAACCTGCGCAAGGACTCGGAAGTGATGGCGGGCATCGTCGGCAGCGCCCTGCCCTTCGCCGTGACCGAGCGGGCGCGTGCCGCGCAAAAGGACCCGCGCCCTTCCATCGAGGCGCGCTATCCCTCGCGGGGGGCTTATCTGGGCGAGGTGCGCGCCGCCGCCGAGGAACTCAGGGAGCGGCGCCTGTTGCTGGCCGAGGACGTGGAGCGCTGCGTAGCGCTGGCGGGCAAACGCTGGGACGCGCGGCGGGGAAACGGGTCCGGGAACGCATAGATCCTCCCCGTTCGTCCTGAGCCCTTCGACAAGGCTCAGGACAGGCCTCGCGAAGCGAAGTCGAGGGACAACCTGCTTTCCCGGACGGACTCCCGGTTAACTCATTCCATCAGGCCGTTGTCCCGCAGGAACTCGATGACGAAGGCGTCGAATCCCGCGGGATCCTCGATGCAGCAGGCGTGACCCGTTCCGGGCAGCACCCGGTGCACCGCCCCCGGCGTCAGTGCCGCGGTCTTCCGGCCGCCTTCCAGGGACATGTCGTGCTCGCCGTTGATGACCAGGGTGGGCACCTTCATCTCCGAGAGGCGCGGGGTCATGTCGGTGCCGCCACGGGCATGGAAGATCTGGGCGATGGACTTGCCCGAAAGCCACGGGTTGCGCTCAAGGAAGACGTCCAGAAGGTACTTGCCGAGCCGGGTGCTCTCGAAGCCCGGCGCCACCAGTTCCTTGATGTGCTTCCCGTGATAGGTGCTCACATCGTCCGTGTAGCCCGCGATGCGGTCGCCGATGCGCCCGCCCCCGCCGCTGCTTCCGCCCACCAGGATCACGGCCCGGAACATCTCCGGATGGTCGAGGCCCAGGAGCAGCGCGATGCCCGACCCCACGCTGACGCCGCCGATGATCGCTTCCGTGACGCCTTCCGCCCGGCACACCGCAAGCACGTCGCCCGCCATGTCGCCCAGCGAGAACGGCGTCTCCGGCTTGTCCGACCGGCCGTAGCCCCGGATGTCCAGCGAGATCACCCGGAAGTACGTCGAGAAATGGGCCACCTGGTACATGAGGAGGTTGTGGTCGAACGGGTTGGCGTGCACCCAGATGAAGGGCAACCCCTCTCCGGACACCTCGTAGTAGATGCGGACGCTGTCGGAATCGGCATAAGGCATGGAAAACCTCAATTCGTTCCAACCACGAAACCCGGCACACTGCAAACGGAGCAGTGATCCGGACCGATCCATCCAAATCATGCTATAATGGTCCCATGACGACTGCCGAAAGCGTCCAGCTCGACAAGTGGCTGTGGGCGGCGCGCTTCTTCAAGACGCGCTCGCTCGCAGTCGAGGCCGCGCCTGGATCCAGGCCGCCCCTTCCGGGAGCGCGGCGACCGGCCCAGCAAGAAGGACCGCCGGGACCGGATGCGCTTCGCACGTGAGGATTGACGCCCATCCCTCTGCCGAACGCGCTTCTCCGCCGGCGCTTTCCCGAAATCGGATCCTGTCAGCGGGAGGAAACAGCATGGCTTCTTTCGAGGTGAAGGTTTACCGGATTCAGGTCGAGGAACATCCGAACGCGGATGCCCTGGAGCTGGCCCGCGTGGGCGGGTACGTGAGCCTTGTCAAGAAGGACTCATTCTCGACCGGAGACCTGGCGGTTTACATTCCCGAGGCGTCCATCGTTCCCGAGGACGTGATTCAGGAACTCGGGCTCGAGGGCCGCCTGGCCGGGAAGGCGAAGAACCGGGTCAAGGCAATCAAGCTTCGCGGCGTCCTGTCCCAGGGCCTGGTCTACCCCGTGACGGGGAACCGCCTCCACGGGGTTCCCGTGAGCGAGGGCGACGACGTGATGGAGGCTCTCGGCGTGGAGAAGTGGGAGCCCCCGATCCCGGTCCACTTGTCCGGCAAGGTGCAGAATTCTCATGGGGCAACGCTTCACTACGACATCGAGGACATCAAGAAGCATCCGGAGGTCTTCAAGGCCGGGGAAGAGGTGGGAGTCACGGAGAAGATCCACGGGACCTGGTGCTGTCTCGGCTGGAATCGGGAGCGCGGGCCGATCGTGGCGTCGAAGGGGTTGTCCTCCCAAGGGTTGTCCTTCAAGGTCGAGGACCCGGACAACGCGGACAACCTGTACGTCCGGACGTGGAAGGAGTACGGGGACGTCGTAAGGCGGCGGGCAGAGGACCTGGGCCGGTCGGTGTACGTCCTGGGGGAGATCTTCGGCCGTTCGGTCCAGGACCTTCGATACGGCGAGAAGGCGCAGGCGTTCGCCGTCTTCGACGTGTACGTCGGAGACCCCGGTTCCGGCAGGTATCTAACCTGGTCCGAGGTGCTGGAGTTCGCGGGCGAGGACTTCCCGATGGTTCCGGCCCTGTATCGGGGTCCGTTCGATGAAGGACTTGTCCCCGGTTGGACCACCGGCAAGACCCTGTGGGGGGACAGGGTCGACCAGATGCGAGAGGGGGTCGTGATTCGGGATTGCGCCGAAGGGCGGGATTACGAGATCGGGCGGCGGATCCTCAAGAGCGTTTCCGAGGGTTATCTCCTGCGAAAGGGAGGAACGGAGTTCAACTAACACCAGGAGTCAGCGTCGCGGGAAGGAGACTCGCTCTCCACGCTGCGCACGCCCGTGAAGGTCAATTCAGGATCCGGCGCGCCAGTTCCCGGGCTTCGTCGCGGGTGTCGACGATCCGCTCGGCGGCTACGTGCTGGAGCACGTCGAAGGCGTAGAACACTTCACGTACCTTCTGCCGGATTCCCGCGAATACGATCTCGGTTCCGGACTGTCTCGCGCGGCCGATGAGGAGGGCCATGAGGTGCGCCGCGCTGTCGTCCATGTGCGTCAGGTTCGACAGGTCGAAGATCACGAGCTCGTGTTCCCTGATGTCGTCTCCGATCATGCGCACGAGCTTCCTGGACGATGCGACCGTGAAAGCGCCGCGGAACTCCAGCAACCCGGCGCGTGCCCTGAAGGGATCGCCTTCGGTCTCCTTCCCGAAGAAGACGCTGTCGAGCAGAGGGACCGAGATCACGCTATCCAGCTCGAGCTGCTCCAGGCGGTCCGTGTTGATGACACTGGCCGCGATCACGCCGAAGATGACGGCGATGAGCGGATCCACGAAGCACGCCAACCCCATGGTGATGAGCATGACGACAACGAAGTCGGTCCGGATCGTGAAGATCCTGCGCAGGAACCGCCATTCGATCAGGCCCATTCCGACACGGAGAATGATGGCGGAGAGCGCGGCAATGGGAACCCATGAGACATAGGGGCCGAAGAATGCCAAGGCGGCCGCCAGAAGAAGCGCCGTGATGACCCC
Source organism: Candidatus Binatia bacterium (assembly GCA_022823055.1). Lineage (GTDB taxonomy): Bacteria > Desulfobacterota > Binatia > UBA9968 > JAJDTQ01 > JAJDTQ01. The sequence goes on from JAJDXX010000235.1 coordinate 35,643, forward strand.
GGCCATGACCGTGCGGCCGCCGAAGCGGATGACCGTCAGCGTGTTGAGATTGCCGGAGCCGGGCATCGTGCCGACGAAACCGGCGGTGATGTTGGCGACCCCGAGGGAAACCAGTTGCCGGTTTGAATTATGCTGGCCGCCGGTGAAGGTATCGGCCGTAATGGCGAGCAGGAGGGTGTAGGCGGTACTGATCAGGGCCAACACGATGGCCGAATGGAGCGCACTGCCCAGGGAGCCGGCGGACGGCATCGATATGACGGGCACGGGCAGCCCCGTCGGCAATTCGCCGAGCAGCGCGGCTCCCGGGAGGAAGAGGGAGAGAAGGATACCGGACCCGACGCCGGCCAGCGGGCCGGGAAAGTACTTTTCGATCTTCCTCGGCCAGAGCAGCATCACCGCGAGGGAAACGCCGACGATGGCGGCGTCGTCCATGCCGAGAGGGACTATCTTGGCGACCTGCGTCCACAGGATACGCACTCCTATGCCGGACAGGAATCCGGCCATCACGATATGCGGCAAGTAGGAGGCGAAGCGTCCGATCCCGAAGAGGCCCAACAGGACCTGCATGACGCCGGCCAGGACGGCGATGAGGGCGAGTTCGCCCAGGTCCCCGCCGTTGTCGGCGAGGATGGTGGCGACAATGACGGCTATGGCGACGCTCGGACCGCAGACCAGTATCCTCGCACCACCGAACACCGCGGCCACGAGACCGACGATGATGAAGCAGTGAACGCCCGCGACCGGGCCCATGCCGGACACGACACCCAGGGCCATGGTGACCGGCAGGGCAGCAGCGAAACCGATCATGCCGGCCTTTGAATCGGCCCAGAGCTTCGTCCCGCTATAGGGCTCGCGGGCTTCCGATCGCAGGGTTTCGAGGACGCCCATTCTATTGCATCAACCCATTGTCCCGCAGGGAACTCCATGACCAGGGCGTCGAACACGGGTTGCGCTCCAGGAAGATGTCCAGCAGGTATTTTCCCAGCCGGGTGCTCTCCAAACCCGGCGCCACCAGCTCCTTGATGTGCTTCTCGTGATACGTTGTCACGTCGTCCGTGTAACCCTCGATGCGGTCGCCGGTGCGCCCTCCCCCGCCGCTGCTTCCACCCACCAGGATCACGGCCCGGAACCTCTCCGGATGGTCCAGCCCCAGCAGCGCGGTTGGGTCGTTCCAACCACGAAAACAGCCGCACTGCAAACAAACCATGCTATAGAAGCGGCATGCCGGACAACGAGAACGTCCGCCTGGACAAGTGGCTGTGGGCCGCGCGTTTCTTCAAGACACGCTCGCTCGCGGCCGCGGCTGCCCAAGGCGGCAAGGTCCAGATCGGTGGTGACCGCGCCAAGCCGGCCCGGGCCGTTCGCGTCGGGGACGAACTGCAGATCCGGCGCGGCCCCTACGAGTGGGCGGTGACGGTCAAGGGCCTGTCGACAAGGCGAGGTCCCGCCAAGGAGGCCGCACTGCTCTACGAAGAGACCGAGGAAAGCGTGCGCAACCGGGATGCGGCGCGCGCCCGGATCCAGGCCGAAGCAACTCCCTTCCGGGAACGCGGCGGGCGCCCCACCAAGAAGGACCGCAGGGACTGGGCGCGCTTGGCATCGGACGACTAGCCCCCGCCGGAATTCCTGTACGTGGGTAAAATAGCCGCTATTTTACCCACATGTCCGAAACGGCACTTGTTCCCCGATTGGCGGAGGCCGCCTTACATCCCCTCCAGCAGCACGGTGCGGATCATCGAGATGGCGTTGAGGCTCATGCGGGTGCGGTCTGGGCCGCCGCGGCCGCCGAGGTTGTAGGTGCGGGTCTGGAACTTCTCGCCGTCGGTCACCGAGATGTAGGTCTGGCCCCTGGCGAGGTTCACGGCGGTGTCGCCCGGGTTCTCCACCGCGTGGAGCGCCAGGCCCAGGTCGCTGCCGGCCTGCCGCCGGATGGTCCAGGCCAGTTCCTCGGTGAGCGCCTCGGGCTGCTCCAGCAACGCTTCGGCGTCGTCCGGCCGGCGTGAGTTCGCCAGCAACCTGCGCGTCCCCCGCTCTCCCGGCGCCACCATGCCCTCCACGAAGTGCTCCTTGCTGGCGCGCTGCAGGCGGTCGGCCACGAGGCCGGCCGTCATGTCCTCGAACACGGCCACGCTGCAGTCCTTTTCCTGGAGCAGCCGGCCCACCGCGTCCTCCATGGTCTCGTCATCCACGGCGAAGATGTGGGTGGTGAGGAGCTCGCGGACCTGCGCCTCCACCGGCGCGATGAGCTTCATGGCTTCCTCGCGGCTCGACGCCTTGGCGGTGATGCGCACGTCCACCTGTCCGGGATGGGCGAGCACCCCCACCGTGGGGTTGCTTGAGTTGGCGATGAGGTCGCCGATCTCGTGGTCCACGGAGCTCTCGCCCATGTCGGTTACCTTGAGCACCCGGTAGGTGATGGTCTCCGAGAGGTCCCACTTGCGCCGCGCGTACGGGGTGACCTCGTTCTCGAAGAGCCACTTCATCTCGTGGGGCACGCCCGGCAGCGCGAAGACCACGCCCTTCTCGTGCTCGACGATGAACGACGGCGCGGTGCCGTTGGGGTTCTCCACCGGGATGGCGCCCTCGGGGATGTCGGCCTGGCGCTCGTTGTTGGGGGTCATGATCATGCCGCGGCGGCGGAAGCGGCGGTCGATCTGATCCAGCAGGCCCGGGTCACGCACCAGCTTGCGGCCGCACACCTCGGCGATGATCTCCCGGGTGAGGTCGTCCTGGGTGGGCCCGAGCCCGCCGCTGGTGATGACGAAGTCCGCCCGGTCCAACGCCCGGCCGATGACGTCCTTCATGCGTCCGGGGTTGTCGCCGACGATAGTCTTGAAGAAAAGGTTGACGCCCAAGTCCGACAGGCGCTGGGCCATCCACGCGGAGTTGGTGTCCACGATCTGCCCCAGCAGCAGCTCCGATCCGATGGCGACGATTTCAGCGTTGGGCACGATGCGCTCCTGTTCCGTGTTCGTTGGTGACTTACGTCAGGCGACAGCTCCGAGGCCGTTCTTCGCGACCAGCGTCAACAGCTTCAACGAGGCGCCCCTGGGCCGCTTCTCTCCCCGCTCCCATTGGCTCACCAAACTCGTGGTCACGTTGAGGTGCCGGGCGAAGACCGCCTGACTCGCGTTCTCGCGAATCCGGAGTTCGCGGATCTTCTCCGCCGTCATCTCCTCAATCGGCGTGAGACACATCTCGTCGAAGACCTTCATGGTCCGCTTGGGCATGACCCCGGCTTCTGCCAAACCCACCGCTGTCTCGTGCACGGCGGCCAGGGCCTCACTCTTGTACTGCTTAGCCATCTTCCGTCACCTCGATGATCGTTCCATTCGCCAGCGCTGCCTGAAGGTCCACCTCGTCCAGCTTGAGCATCTCGTCCGCCAGCAGTCGGAAAGCCCCCAGTTCGTCCCGGCGGAGATTCTGCCGATCACTCTTGGCGAACCCATAGACAAAAAACGCGAGTTCGCCCCTTCGGAACAGCACGATCGAACGGAACCCGCCGGACCTGCCTTGACCCTTCCGGGCAATACGCTGCTTGATGACTCCTCCACCGAGATCAGCATCGATCAGGCCCTCTCCGGCGCGCCGAACCGCGTCGCGCAAGGCCGCATCATCCATCCCCTCACGGTCAGCGAAGCGGGCGAACACCTTGGTCTTGAAGGTACGCAATCCGGACCTCGCCGTCGCATTTCATCATCGTCTAACCTATAGCACCAAGTGTGATGGTTATCAATCCATGCGCGCTAGCGTCCTGAAGCAGCACTGCCTCCCGTGAAACTCCCAGCACCCACGCGCGATTTTGGCACAGCCGGTGGACTCAGAGTAGTCAACTGGTTCAATCACCGCCGACTCCTCGAAGGGATCGGTATGTGCCCGCCGGCTGAACTCGAAGAGGCGTTTCACCGGTAGTGCGAAGAGTCGACCATGGTGGCGTGAATCACGCCAATCCGACTCCGGTAAACCCGGTGTCAGGCGAATACCCTATCTGTACACCTTAACTCCGCCGCCTGCCTGTCCAAGAAACCAGGACCACCTCAGTCTACGCCCAAACGTCATTCCCGCACCCCGCCGTCATTCCCGCGAAAGCGGGAATCCAGGAGTGCAGAGGGCCGGGCGGCGTCCCCGCCTCACCCCGCCTGGATTCCCGCTTTCGCGGGAATGACGGAAGGTGGGGCGGCGGGTTCAATCGACTCCGGGCGCCGCTTCCGGTGCGGGCACTGACGGCGTGGGGACGGCCTCGGGCGCCCGCCGGCGCCGGACCTTCGCCAGCACATCCAGCCACAGGGAGTAGAGTGTTGGCGTGAGCACCAGCGTGAACAGGGTGGAGACGGCCAGTCCGCCCAGCACGGCGGAGCCGAGGCCGCGGTAGAGTTCGGAGCCGGCGCCGCGGGACAGTACCAGGGGCAACATGCCGAACACGGTGGTGGCGGTGGTCATGAAGATGGGGCGGATGCGGGTGCGGACGCTGGCGAGCAGGGCGGCCTGGGGTTCTTCCCCGGCGCGGATGAAGTTGAGGGTCTGGTGCACGATGAGGATGGCGTTGTTCACCACGATGCCGGTGAGGATGATGAACCCCAGCATGGTGACGGTGTCCATCTTGATGGTGGGCTCGGTGGCGTGGCCGAGGCTCACGGCGAGGATGCCGCCGGTGGCCGCCAGCGGCACGCTGAACATGATGATCAGCGGATAGCTCCAGGATTCGAAGAGCGAGCACATCACCAGGTAGACCACCACGACGGCCAGCAGGAACGTCCATTTGAAGGCGTCCCAGGTTTCCGCCAGCTTCTGGGCCTGGCCGCTGACCCCTATCGAGTAGCCCAGCGGCAGGTTGCGCCGCACCTCCTCCACCGCGCCTTTCTGCACGAGGCGCACGGCCTCCTCCAGCGGCAGCGCGTGGTGCATGTTGGCGTTCAGCTTGATGGCGCGGTCGAGATCCACGTGCTCGACCTTGGTGGGACCGTCGCCCGGCCGGATCTCCGCGATGTCCGAGAGCTGCACCAGCCTGCCGGCGCCGTCGGAGAGCATGAGTGCGCCCAGGTCCTGGGTGTGCGCCATCTCGCCCCGCGGCCCCTTGAGGATGATGTCGATCTCCTTGCCGCGCTCGCGGAAACGGCCGGCGCGGGTGCCCTCCACCGCGGTCTCGATGACGTCGCCCACGTCGGAGGCCCGCAGGCCCAGTGCCGACACCCGGTCCCGGTCCAGCAGCACGCGGATCTCGGGATTGCCCCACTCGAAGGACGAGTTGACGAAGTTGACCCCCTCCACCCCACGGATGCGCCCTTCGAGGCCGCTGGCGATGTTCCGGATGGCCTGCAGGTCGTCTCCCTTGACGTCGAGGGCCACGTTGTTGCCGCCGATGAAGCCTCCCCGCTGGCGGAAGAGCGAGGCCTGGGTGACGAATACCGCCCGGGTCCCGGGAATGCCGCCGAGGGCGCGGCGCATGGTCCCGACCACCCGGCGCATGCCGTCGAGGCTGGTATGCGGCTCTTTCACGATGGCGCCCATGATGGGGGTGTCCAGGCGTATGACGGCGAACATGCGGTCGATCTCGGGAATGGCCCGGACGCGCGACTCGATCTCCTTGATGATCGATTCCTTCTGGTCCGTGTTGAACCCCGGCGGCATCCTCACCACGCCGAAGATGAAGTTGCGGTTGCCCCGCGGGAGGTAGTCCAGCGGCGGCGCGAACCACCAGGCCAAGGCCACCGATCCGCCGACGATGAAGAGCACCACCGCCACCCGCCGGACGGCTCCGCGCTGAAGCCACGCCAGCAGGCCCAGCACCATCGCGGAGAACCCCGCTCCAGCCCGGTCCAGCACGGACATGGCCGCGCGCAGGCGCCGGAACCGCTCCTTCGCCTGTTCCGGAAGGATGTGCGCGGAGAGCATGGGGACCACGGTGAGAGCCACCACCAGCGACAACGCCACCGCCACGGACACCGCCAAGGCGATGTCCCGGAAGAGCTGCCCGGCCTCCTGCCGGACGAACAGCACCGGAACGAACACGGCCACGGTGGTGAGCGTCGAGGCCAGAATGGCGCCACCCACCTCGCGGGCGCCGTCCACGGCGGCGCGCACGCGGCCCTTGCCCATGTCGCGGTGCCGGAACACGTTCTCCAGCACCACCACGGCGTTGTCCACCACCATGCCGGTGGCGAAGGCCAGGCCGGCCAGCATGACGACGTTGAGGGAGGAGCCCGCGATGTTGAGGACCACGAAGGTGGTGACGATGGACACGGGAATCGCCACCGCCACCACGACGATGCTGGCCGGGCTGCGCAGGAACAGCAGCAGCACCAGCACCGCCAGGGTCACCGCGAAGTAGACGTTGCGGGTCACCAGGTCGATGGAGTCGTGGATGTAGTCGGTCTCGTCATAGGCCATCTTCAGGCGGATGCCCTTGTCGCGGTAGCGCTCGTCCAGGCGGGTCAGGGTCTGCCGGACGCCCTCCATGACCTCCATGGTGTTGGCCCCGGAACGGCGCAGCACGCCCATGCCGAGGGCAGGCTTGCCGTCGATGCGCACGGCGAAGTCCCGGTCCTCGTGCCCGAAGGAGACGGCGGCCACGTCGCGCACGTAGACCGGTCCCTGGGCGTCGTGCCGCACCACCACGTCGGCGATGTGACGGAGCTCCTCGAACTCGCCCAGGGTGCGCACCACGTGGCGGCGCTTGCCCTCGCTCAAGTCGCCGCCCTTGACGTTGCGGTTCTCGCGGGTGATGGCCTGCCGCACCTCGGCCACGGTGATGCCGCGGGCGGCCATGGCGCGCGGGTCCAGGGTCACGTGCACCTGCCGGTCGCGCCCGCCGAAACGCCACACCGCGCCGACCCCGGGGACCCGTTCCATCTGCGGCACGATGACGTCCTTCAGCTCCTCCCACACCTCGTTGAGGTCGCGCTCCGTGTCCACCATGATCCACGAGATCGGGCTCTCCTCGTCGGTGTTGACCGCGCGGATGCGCGACTCGCCCACGTCCGGCGGCAGGTCCCGGACCGTGTCGAGCTTCTCGGACACGCCCAGGCGGGCGATGTCCTTGTTGGTGCCCCAGTCGAACTTGAGGACGACGCGGGAGCGGCCCTCGATGGAGCTGGAAGAGACCTGCTTGAGGCCCTCCACCGCGTTGAGCCGGTCCTCCAGCCGGTCCGTCACCTCGCGTTCCACCTCCAGGGGCCCAGCCCCGGAGTACTCCGTCTCGACCGTGATCTCGGGCCGGTCCACGGTGGGGATCATCTGGACCGGCAGGCGCAGCAACGCGATGGTCCCGAACAGCACCGCCAGGATGATGCCGACGGTCACCGAGACCGGGTTGCGGACGCAGAAGTCAACGATTCCCATCGCGCCTCGAATCGGGTTTGGCGCCGGGTCCCGGTCCAGCGCCTGGTCCGGGTTTGGCTCCGGGCCGGCCGGCCCATGCTCCCGGTTTCGCTCCGGGTTTTCCTCCCCCAGGCCGCCCGCCCGGCCCGCGCCCGCCGCCCAGCAGGACCTTGGCGCCGTCCCGCAGCACTTCGTTGCCCAGCGTCACCACCTGCTGGCCGGGCTTGAGAGCCCCGTTGGAGATCTCCAGGAACGCCCGCCAGCCGCGCCCCGTGCTGACCTTCACCGCCTTCGCCTGACCGTCGGACACGACGAAAACCATCTCGTCCGGGCCGCGGCGCACCACCGCGTCCTTGGGCACCAGCACGCTCGGCTCGCCGCTCGAGACGACCACCGCGATCCGCGCCAGCATCCCGGCCTTGAGCCGCCCTTGTGCGTTGGAAAGCCGGATCTTCACCGGGAAGCTGCGGCTGCGCGTATCCGCCTGGGGAACGATGTGCGCCACCTCCCCGGAAAAGGCCTCTCCGGGAAACGCGTCCAGGGCCACCGTGGCGGACTGGCCGGGGCGCAGCAGCGCGATCTTCCGCTCCCCTACCGGCCCGGCGGCAAAGACCGGATCCAGGTCCACCAGGTCCGCCACCGGCTCGCCCGCGTTCACCCAGTCGCCCACATCCACGTGCTTCCTGACGATGAAACCCGAGATGGGGGCGAGCAGCGTGCTCTTCTCGATCTCGTAGGACACCGCGTCCATGCGCGCGCGGGCCTCGTCGTGCTCGGCCTCGGCCATGGCGATGTCCTCGGCCCTTGCGCCCGAGCGGGTGAGCTTCAAGGCGGCGCGGGCGCTGCCATACTTCTCCCGCGCGGCCAGGTAGTCGCTCTCGGCCTTCTGCAACTCCGCCAGGCTCACGAGCTGATCGTCATAGAGCTGCTTGGCCCGTTCGAAGTCGCGGCGAGCGCGTTCCAGCAGCGCCTCCTGTTCCTTGGCCGCGGCGAGCCGCTGCTCCACTTCCTCGGAGCGGGAACCCTCCCGCACCTTCTCCCATTGCTTCTTCGCCCGCGCCACCGCGGCCGCGCGTTCGCGCAGCGCGATCTCGCGCCGTCCGCGGTCCAGTTGCAGCAGGACGGTCCTGCCCGCGGTGACGGCGTCGCCTTCCCGGAAGCCGGCAGCCGACACCCGGCCCGCCACCACCGCGGCCACCGTGGTGGCGACGTTGGGCTCGATGGTGCCGATGAAGGAAACCTCCTGCGGGATCGCCTTCGACTGTACCGGCGCCGTCTTGACGGCTACCGGGCGCGGCCCCCAGCGCTGAGGCCACGCCTGATCTGCGACCAGCATGAATGCCGTCAGCAGGCAGGCGACCAGGAGCAACGGCCGGGTGGCGGATCGAGGATGGGGGAAATACGTTGACATCTTGTTTCTGGTTCGGGCGGTCGGTTTGAAACAGGACCCTAGTTTAGACGACTCGGGGTTCCCTTGCCATTCGGTGCGGACGACGCGGGCATGGCCGAGAATAGGGCTTTTTGAGGGACGGGGCAACTGCCTTCGGAGCATTGGGGACCCGCACGGACCCCCGTTCCACCAGCATCCCGACGCTCACAAACCCTGGACTTCCCGGCCCCGAACCAGTACGTTTCTCCTCGAAACGTACCCCCGATCCCGCCCCGCTTGTGGTAACCCCGCACATGCGTTCGAGATGCTTTGGCCCCGTCTCGTTGGCCCCGCCTGTTTCGCGGGCGGTCGGGTAGCAACGTCGGTGAGAGGTTCACCGGGACCGTATGAGCAAGGTTGGAGAGCAGTTCGACGTGATCGTCGCCGGAGGCGGCAGCGCGGGAGTGGGCGCCGCGGTGGGCAGCGCGAGATGCGGCGCGCGGACGCTATTGACCGAACGCTACTACTGCCTCGGCGGGGCGTCGACCATGCGGAACGTCCTCACCTATTGCGGCCTGTACACGCTGGACGAGGGGCTCGACGTCGAGCTCAAGTTCTTCCAGGCGGCCCAGCCCATCGCCGTGGCCATTGCCTCGGGTGACATCGACTTCGGCGTCACCGCTCTCACCGGCGGCTTCTACAACCTCGCGGACAAGGGCGCGCTCAAGGTCATCGGCGGCGCCGGTACCCTATCGGGGCGGCGGATTTCCAGCCCAGGCCCGTGGGGGTGGTGGGCCCGCTGGTGTTCGCGGCGTTCATCGGCCTGTGGGAGATCGCCTCCCGGGCGGGGTGGATCAGCCCGATCTTCATCCCGGCGCCCAGTCTGGCCATGGCCGCTCTGCTCGACCTGGTGAAGACCGGCCAGCTCTGGCTGCATCTTGCGGCTTCCCTTCAGCGGCTGGTCCTGGGCTGGACCCTGGGCACCGCCGCCGGACTGCTGGTGGGCTTCGCCGCCGGCCTGTTCTCCCTCGCCCGCGCGGGCATCGTCCCGTTCGTGGCCGCCATCTTCTTCGGCACGTTCTTCCCCACCGTCATCTCGGTCTACGGGCGGCGTCGACAACGTCGACCGCACCCTGATCCGCATGGGCCGGTCGTTCGACCTCACGTGGTCCTCCATCGTGCGCAAGATCATCCTGCCCGGCGCCATGCCGGCGATTCTTTCCGGCTTCCGCATATCCACGTCCATCGCCATCATCCTGCTGGTAGCGGCCGAGATGATCGGCGCCGAGTTCGGCGTGGGCGCCTACATCCTGCTGGCCGGCAACCTCATGGCCACCGACCAGCTCATCGCCGGGGCCGCGCTGCTGTCTATCATGGGCCTGACCGTGAGCTGGCTCATCGGCAAGGCGGAGAAGAGCATATTGCGGTGGCGCTAGCGCAAGTCCCGGCGCCCGGCTTCGACCCCGCCCGTGACGCGGCCGGGGAGCCGCGTGCCCGCTTGACAGCCCACCGGCAACGGCCTACGATTCGGGCATTCCGGCACCGCAAGCCGTCCCGCCCTCGGGGGCAATTTTCGTTCGCGGAGGAGGCAGACATGGCGAAACAAGGCTTCAAGGCGATGGACTCCGACATGCACGTGTTCGAGCCCCACGACCTGTGGGACCGCTACATCGACCCGGAGTTCAAGGACCGCGCGCCCAAGGGCCTGCAGCGCGATTTCCGGGACCTCGGCGTCGAGGTCGAAGGGAAGATCCTCCCGATCCCGAGACGGCCGGAGAACCCGGGTCTCAGGGACTACCGCCTGAGCACCCTGAAGGAGAAGTACTCCGACGTGGCCGCGCGCAACTTCGACGGAGTCAGCCAGGTCATGGCCATGGACAAGGAAGGGCTTGACGTGGCGTTCCTTTTCCCCACCCGCGGCCTCTTCGTCCTCGGTATCGACGGCCTCGACCCGGAGCTGGCCGCGGCCATCTCCCGGGCCTACAACGACTGGCTCTACGACTTCGCCCAGACCGCCCCCGACCGCATGGTCTGCGTCGCCATGGTGCCGCCCCAGAACGTCGAGGCGGCGGTGGCCGAGACCAAGCGCACGGTGAACGAGAAGGGCTTCCGGGGCATCTTCATGCGTCCCAACCAGACCAACGGACTGTGCTGGAGCGATCCCTACTACGATCCCCTGTGGGAGGTATGCCAGAGCCTGAACGTGCCGGTGGGCTTCCACGAGGCCGGGCGCGTCTATCAGCCCCAGCCGGCCATCTCGCAGTTCATCCCGTCCTTCTCCATGTTCAACACCCTGAGCTTCCCGCTGGCCAACATGTTCGCGTGCGCGGACATGATCTACGGCGGCGTCATGGAGCGCTTCCCCAAGCTCCGCGTGGCCTTCCTGGAAGGCAACTGCTCCTGGCTCCCGTGGCTCCTGTACCGCATGGGGGACTACATGGAATCGGTGGGCAAGGCCGAGTACCCGGACCTGAAGCTCGAGCCGCTGGAGTACTTCCAGCGCCAGTGCTTCGGCGCCGTCGAATGCGACGAGATCACCGCCAGGAACATCCCGGACTTCGGCCTGGAGGACAACGTGGTGTTCTCCACCGACTATCCGCACCTGGACGTCAAGTATCCCCACTCGCTGGATACCTTCCTGGAGATGCCGTTCTCCGACGAGTCCAAGCGGAAGTACCTCTGGGACAACTGCGCCCGGCTCTACAACATGGGTCAGTAACATCCCGGGTTCACCAACCACATTCGAGCGGCGGGGGATCGTTGAAGGCTTCTTCGGTCCCCCGTGGAGCATGGCGCACCGGGCGGCGATGTTCGCGTTCGGCGCCGCGCGCGGCATGAACACCTACCTCTACGCGCCCAAGGACGACCCTTACCACCGCGAGCGCTGGCAACTGGCCTATCCCGAGCCGGAGTGGCGGGAGCTGTGCCGGCTCATCGAAACGGCCCAGTCCCACGGCATCGACTTCGTTTACGGCTTTCACCCGGGCAAGGACCTGTGCTTCACCGCGGCGGAACCGGTGCGCATCCTGCTCGACAAGGCGGCGCGGCTTTACGACCGGGGCGTGCGCACCTTCGCCGTGCTGTTCGACGACATCCCGTCCCACCTGACGGACGCCGGCGACATCAAGAGGTTCGACGGCAGCCTGGCCAAGGCCGAATCCCTGTGGCTGGAGGCGGTGCTGGAGCGGCAGCCCGCGGACTGGGACGCGGAGTGGTGGTTCTGTCCCTCATACTACACCCCCGACCCGCTGCTGGCCCGGGTCTTCGGCGAGTTCGAGCCCGGGTTCCCCGAGACCGTGAGGCGCTACCTGCCGCCACAGGTAGCCTGCTTCTGGACCGGGCCCAAGGTGGTGCCGGAGAGCGTCACCCTGGACCACATGGCGGAGATGGACGAGAGGATGGGGCACAGGCTGCTGTTCTGGGACAACTACCCGGTCAACGACCTCACCATGGCCGACGAGATGCACATCGGACCGCTGACCGGCCGGGACCCGCGCCTGCCGGAGCGAGTGCACGCGCACCTGGCCAACCCGCTCTTGCAGGAGGAGCTGAGCTTCGTTCCCCTGGCCACCTGCTTCGACTACGCGCGGGATCCATCGGGCTACGATCCGGAGACGAGCTGGGAGGCCGCGGTGACGGAGCGGTTCGGCGCGGCCAGCGTGGAGCACTGGCGGGCGCTCCGGCGATTCTGTGAGAAGGAAGCGCAGACCGGCGCGCCGGCGACGTTGCCGGAACCGGAGCGCGCCGCGCTGGAAGCCGCCAACGGCTACCTGCTGGCCCACCGTCGCGAAGGGTGGTGCCGGGAGTTCGAGCCGTGGCGGGAGAGACTGGAGCACGCGCTCCGGTAGTGTCCTGTCCTGCGAAAGACCGGCAGATGATCGCGTGAACTGACCGGACAGCACACCGAAATCATGGAAGACAAGACCGTATCCACCCGTGAGATACTGGACACCCTGAACGAGGTGCGTTCCCGGACCCTGGGCTTGGTGGAAGATCTGTCGGGCGAGCAACTCACCGTGCCCATGCTGAACATCGTCAATCCCCCGCTCTGGGAGATCGGGCACGTGTCCTGGTTTCACGAGCGGTGGGCGCTTCGGCATCTGCGCGGCCGCGACCCCATCATCTCCAACGGCGACGAGCTCTACGACTCCGCGGCGGTGCGCCACGACACCCGCTGGGTGCTGGCGCTGCCGCCCCTGGCGGAAACCCTCGCCTACAAGGAGCGCGTGCTGCGGCAGATCAGCGAGGAGTTGCCCGCCGAGCGGCTGAGCCCGGAGGAAACCTACTTCCACAAGCTGGTCATCTTCCACGAGGACATGCACGCGGAGGCCATGACCTACACGCGCCAGACCCTGGGGTATCCGCCGCCTCCGTTCATGGGCGAGCCCAGGGCCGTGTCCGGCGGCTCCTGCCCCGGCGACGTGGAGGTGCCGGGCGGCGAGTTCGTTCTCGGCGGCACTCCGGACCTTCCCTTCGTCTTCGACAACGAGAAGTGGGGCCACCCGATAACCGTGGTGCCCTTCCGCATCGCCCGCGCCCCGGTGACCAACCAGGAGTTCGCAGCGTTCGCCGACGACGGAGGGTACGGGGACCCGCGCTGGTGGAGCGAAGACGGCTGGAGTTGGCGGCAGGCCGAGGGCGCGACGTACCCCGTCTACTGGCGACGGGAGGCGCCGGGACGTTGGCAAGAGCGGATATTCAACCGGTGGGGGTCGCTCCAGGCGGAGTTGCCGGTGATCCACGTCAACTGGTACGAGGCCGAGGCGTACTGCCGGTGGGCCGGGCGGAGGCTGGCGACGGAGACGGAGTGGGAGATGGCGGCGGCCGTGGACCCGGCCGGCAAAAAGGAGCCGGGAGCAGCCAAGCGGGGCTATCCCTGGGGCGAAGCGCCGCCCGACCCGTCCTGCGGCAACCTCGACTGGGCCGCCGGAGGCCGGCTGCCGGTGGACGCGCTTTCGGCCGGCGACAGCGCCGCCGGCTGCCGGCAGATGATCGGCAACGTCTGGGAGTGGACGGCCGACGCCTTCCACCCCTATCCCGGCTTCGTCCGGGACCCCTACAAGGAATACTCCGAGCCCTGGTTCGGCGACCGCAAGGTGCTGCGCGGAGGCTGCTGGGCCACCCGCTCCCACCTGATCCGCAACACTTGGCGGAACTTCTTCACGCCGGACCGGCGCGACGTGCTGGCGGGGTTCCGGACGTGCGCGCGGGACTGACCGGGGACTTAGTTTCGGCGAAGGCCCCGCCGGGTTCCAGCCGAACACGTCCGTTGGATTGGAAAACGACTTGGCACGGAAGAACACCCAAACGACCCGAATCGCCCTCGTAACGCCGGCCGGCCCCACCCGCCGCACGGGCAACCGTATCTCGGGCAACAGGTGGGCGCGAATCCTGCGGGCGTCGGGACACCGGGTCATCCCCCTGGATCGCTACGAGCGCGAGCGTTGCGACGTGTTGATCGCGCTCCACGCCCGGCGCAGTCATGACTCCGTCCGGCGGTTCCGCGATCTGAACCCCGGCAAGCCGATAGTGGTGGTCCTGACCGGAACCGACCTGTACCGCGACATCCATGAGGACGAAGATTCACGGGAGTCCCTCCGGCTGGCCGACCGCCTGGTAGTGCTGCAACGCAAGGGGCTTGACGAGCTCGAGCCGGCGCTGCACGAGAAGACTTGGGTCATCTACCAATCCGCGCCGGCCAGCCCCGGGCAGCCCGGCAATCCCGTAAAACAGTTCACCGTGGCGGTGGTGGGCCACATGCGCCCCGAGAAGGACCCGTTCCGGACAGCCATGGCAGTACGCTCGTTGCCGCGCGCGTCGCGGATCCGCGTCGTTCACATCGGCGCCGCGTTCGGCGACAACTTTCTGCGCCGCGCCGAGCAGGAGGCCGAGCGCAACCCGCGCTACCGCTGGGTCGGCGAGTGGCCTCACTGGAAGACGCGCCGGTTCATGGCCCGCAGCCACATCCTGTCCATCACCTCACGCATGGAAGGCAGTTCCAACGTCCTGTGCGAGGCGCTGGCCTCGGGGGTGCCCGTGGCAGCCTCCCGGATCTCGGGATTGATGGGAACCCTGGGCGACGACTATCCGGGCTACTACGAGCTCGGCGACACCGCGGGGCTCAAACGCCTGCTGCTCCGCGCCGAGACCGACCCGGCGTTCTACGAGAGCTTGGCACGGCACTGCGCCGAGGCGGCACCGCTGGTGAACCCGGAGCGAGAGATCTGGACCTGGCAGGGGTTGGTCCGTGAAGTGACGCGTTGACCACGCGTCGAACCCCTCCGTCATTTGTCCTGTTTCCCGGTCATTCCTAGTTCCCCGTCATTCCCGCGAAAGCGGGAATCCATGGGTCCTGGCGGGGCGCTACAGCGGTGTTCCCCCGCTCCACCCCGCCTGGATTCCCGCTTTCGCGGGAATGACGGGAGGGGGTACGGGAATGAAGGAAGGGGGACGCGGGAATGCCCGAGAGGGACCGGGTTGACGGAAAGGGGCCGGGTCGACGGAAAGGGTTTGGGGTTGGTGGCAGCGGTATGGGGTTGACGGCAGCGGTATGGGGTTGACGGCAGCGGTGCAGGGTCGATGGGACGGGCGCGCTGCGAGCCTTACGACAGCACCTCGATGAGTTTCTCCGCCACCGTGTCCAGCTCGGCGTGGGTGATGACCAGGGGCGGCAACAACCTTACCACGGTCGCTCCCGCGGGCAGCGCCAGGACGCCTTTTTCCATGAGGCGCACGAGGTGGGGCTGGGACTTTTCCTTGAGCTCGATGCCGATCATGAGACCGAGTTGGCGGATCTCTCTCACCTTCGGCAGGTCCGCGGCCTGAAGCCGTTCCAGCAGGTAGGCGCCCTTCTCCGTTGCGGCCGCGGCCAGCCCTTCCTCCTCCATGGCGTCGATGGCGGCCAGCGACGCGGCGCACGCGAGCGGGTTGCCGCCGAAGGTGCTGCCGTGGCGGCCGACGGGGACCTCGAGCTTGTCGGAGCAGAGCACCGCGCCCATGGGGATGCCGCCGGCCATAGCCTTGGCGAGACACAGGATGTCGGGCTCCAAGCCGAAGTGCTCGCAGGCGAACATCTTGCCGGTGCGGCAGAAGCCGGTCTGGACCTCGTCGATGATGAGGAGGACGCCCCGCTCCCGGCAGAGCTCGCCCACCTGCTCGAAGAACTCGGCCTTGCCGAGGTTCACGCCGCCTTCGCCCTGGACGATCTCCAACATCACGGCGGCGGTGTTGTCGTTCACCTTCTCTTCCAGCTTGGCGAAGTTGTTGAAGGGGGTGTACTGGAAGCCTTCCACGATGGGCACGAAGGGCTCGCGGTATTCCTTGGTGAAGGTGGCGCTCAGCGCCCCCATGGTGCGGCCGTGGAAGCCGCGCATGGCGCACACGAACTCCTGCTTGCCGGTGGCGAAGCGGGCGAACTTGATGGCCGCCTCGATGGTCTCGGTGCCCGAGTTGCACAGGAAGGCGCGGTTCAGGTTGCCGGGGGCGATGCCGGCCAGTCGCTCCAGCAGGCGCGCCTTGACGTCGTTGTAGAAGACCCCGGAGCAGCTCAGGAGCCTCTGGGCCTGCTCGGACACCGCCTGCACCACCTTGGGGTGGCAGTGTCCCAGGTTGGCAACGCCGTGGCCGGCGACGCAGTCGATGTACTCCCGGCCCTCGTGGTCCCAGACCCTGGCGCCCTCGCCGCGCACCAGCACGATGTCGCGCTTGGGATAGACGTCGAACTCGTGCCGTTGCTGCAACTCCTTGAAATCAGTCACTGGATCACCGTTCCTTTCCCGGCCAGGGCGTCCCGCACTGGATGTTCCGTGCGGCCGTCGCTCATGATGACCTTTTCCGCGCCTTCCTCGAACAGCTTCCGGAGCGCCAGCATCTTGCGCTTCATGCGCCCCTCCACCTGGGCTTCCCGCTGCTCCAGCTCGGGCGCGCGGATCTCGGGCACCACCGTGCTCTCGTCGTCCTTGTCGGCGAGAAAGCCCGGCGCCTCGATGAGCTGCAGCACCACCTCGGCGTGGAAGGCGGCCTGGAGCACGTTGATGATGTCGTCGTTCTCCGAGTTGATGGCGGTGTGGCGTTCGTCGATGATGGGAATCGACAGCACCGGCGCGTAGCCGCCGTCGAGCAGCAATTGGAACAGCTCCTTGTTGGCGCTCCGGGGCTTGCCCGAGAAGTCCCGCACGATAAGGGTCTTGCCGTTCTTCCGCACCCGGATGCCCTTGTTGCGCTGTCCCTGGATGGCCCGCCCGTCGATGCCGGAGAGGCCCACGGCGTTCACGCCGTTCTGCTGCAGCAGCTCGACGATGCGCTTGTTCTGCACGCCCGCGTAGCCCATCAGGATGGCGTCCAGCGCCGCCTTGTCGGACAGCACGCTGGTGTAGCCCGACACCGACGTCACCACCTGGGTCGGGTTGCCGAGCTTGGCCGCGATGGCGTCCCGCACCGCGTTGGCGCCGTGCACCACGATGAAAGGGGCGGACACCTCGGCCAGGTCTTCGGCGATGCCGGGCAGGTTGATGTCGCTGCCGCCGCCGATCTTCACGAGTATCATCGAAGTTGCTCCACCGTGTCGTTGGGGATGATGCGCCACGATCCGTTTTTGGGCACGGTCTCCGAGCTCACCACGAAGCCGCCCTCGTCGTCCCGGGCGCGAAGCCTGAAATACTCCGGTTGCTCATTGTAGACCGATCCCACGTAGACGTTCTCCCGGTCGGCGATGACCATGTTCATGGCGCGCACGTAACGGGTTCTGCGGACGATGACGTCCATCCCTTTCCGCATGGCCGCCGCTATGTCGCCCTTGTCGAAGCGCTTGACGAAGTTGAACACCTTCTCCGCGCCGATGCGGCCCTCCGCCGCGATCCGGACGCCCCGCAACTCGCCGTTGAACGCGAACACGTAACGGTCGTCCGAGAACGGCATGTTGTTCTCCACCACGATGTTCTCGTCCCGGAACGCGCTGCGAGCGTGGCCCACCAGCAGCGTGGTAGCGCCGAACTGGTCCAGGTCGTCCTCCCAGATGGGCTTGATGTTGTGGTAGACCCTCCACTCCCCGTCGACGATGTAGGCGCAGCCCCAGCCGTGCCCCTGGTACTCGGGGCTGTTGCGGGCGATACCGGCGAGATCCGCCAGGCGTTCGCCGATGTCGAACGACTCACGGTTCTTGACGCACATGAGGCGGCACATGGCGCTTGCCTGCTAGGGGTGGAGCCCCGGGAACTCGAGGCCCTCCGTTTCCTCGAAGCCGTTCATGAGGTTGAAGGCCTGGACCGCCTGGCCGGCGGCGCCCTTCATCAGGTTGTCGAGGGCGCTCAGCACCACCAGGCGGTCCGAGCCCTTCTCCTTCTGGAAGCCGATGTCGCAGTAGTTGGTGCCGCTCAAGAGCTTGGGCTCCGGGTAGCGGTAGATGCCGTCGGCCTCCTTGACAATGCGGATGAAAGGCTCCTTGCCGTAGGCCTCGCGGTAGATCTTCCACACGTCCTTCTCTTCCAGCGGCTCGCGGAGGAAGAGGTGCGCCGTCGCCAGCACACCCCGCACCATCTCGATGGAGGTGGCGGAGAAGTAGAACCGGATCGGCTCGCCGAAACCCAGCTCCTGGTAGATCTCGGCGCTGTGGCGGTGCAGGGTGGGCATGAACGAACGCACCGCGCCGCTCCGTTCCGGGTGGTGGGACGCGTCGCTGGCGGCGTTGCCGCCCTCGCTGGAGCCCACCTTGACCTCCACCACCGTGCGTTCGCGGTCCACCAACCCCTTCCTGAAGAACGGGTAGACGCCGAGGATCGTGGCGGTGGCGTTGCAGCCGGCGCCGGTGACGAAGTTCGCTCCCCGAATCTCGTCGCGGTGCAGCTCCGGGACCCCGTAGACGAACTCCTTCATGAGCTCCGGGCGCTGGTGCGGCTTGCCGTACCAGCGCTGGTACTCGTCGGCGCCGTTCAGCCTGAAGTCGGCGCTCAGGTCCACCAGCTTCGGGGCCAGCTCCCGGAACGAATCGATACGCTCCTGGGCCTGACCGTGGGGCAGGCAGAGGAACAGCAGGTCGCACGGGTTCAGCTCGTCCATCTTGCAGAAGCGAAGCTGCGTCCGCTTGCGCAGGTTGGGGTGGGCCTTGAACACGAACTTGCCGGCGAAGCGCTCCGAGGTGACCTCGCACACCTCCACCCGCGGGTGCCCGAGCAGCAGCCGCAGAAGCTCCCCCCCGGTGTAGCCGGACGCTCCGACGATGGAGACCTTCAGCTTGTCGGCCACGACTGCCCCGTTTCCTTCCGGTCCGTCCCGCTCATCGATTCCCGCGCAGCCGAATCAGGCTGCGCCCCTGCGTTCCTGCTCCTCACGGCCCACCTTGAGCACATGCTCGACGACGAGGCCGGGGATGTTCACCCCGGTGGTGTCGATGCTGTTCCGGAACTCCATGGTGTAGTTCACTTCGTTGACAAGCAGTCCGTCCGGGGTCTCGAAGAGATCCACGGCGACGATGCCGCCTCCCACCGCGCGGCACGCGCCAACCGAGAGGTCCCGCAGCTCGTCCGTCACCGGGCAGTTCTCGGCGCGCCCGCCCCGGGCCGTGTTGGTGATCCAGTGGTCGCTGTAGCGGTAGATGGCGGCCACGCAGTCGTCGCCGATGACGAAGCTCCGGATGTCGCGCCCGGTCTTCTCGACGTACTGCTGGATGTAGAAGATGGAGTGGTGGTAGCTGCCCAGGATCGCCTTGTGCTCCAGGATGGTCTCCGCGGCGTCCCGGTCGTTCACCTTGGCCAGCAGCCGGCCCCAGGAACCCACCGCGGGTTTCAGCACCACGGGATAGCCCATCTCCTCGATGGCCTCCAGGGTGGATTCCTCGGTGAAGGCGATGCGCACCTCGGGCTGGGGCACGTCGTGCTCCTGGAGGTGCACCGAAGTGAGGATCTTGTCGCCGCACACGGTGGCCACCGACGACGCGTTCACGCAGCGCACGCCGGCGCTCTCGAACAGCCGCAGGCCGTGCAGCGCCCGGGAGTGGTTGATGCACCGCTCCAGCAGCACGTCCAGGTCGAACTCGTCCCGGCCCAGGTTGAACGAGAGCTTCCGGTCGTCGATCATTTGGAGCTCCACGCCGGGATGCTTCCGGAACTCCTTGATGAGGAGCTTCTCCTCGGGCCGGACCAGTGAATGCAGCAAACCGATCTTCAAGCTCATTCCCCCCAGTCTTCCTCTTCCGAGGGCGCCTCTTCCACCGTGGGCGGATCGAGGCTGGTGACCTCCAGCTCGGTGCCGCAGTCGGCGCAGGCGATCAACTCGCCTTCCACCGCGTCGTCCTCCAGTTCAAATTCCGCTCCGCAAACCGGACACTCAACCATCGGCGGATACCTCCCTAATCAAACGGATCCATTGAAGCACGTCGTTCGCCTGGTTCGTCATTTCCAGTTGCGCCCGCTCGCGTCATTTCCAGCGGCCTCCCTCCACATTCGCGACGGCGCCCCTCCGTCATTCCTTGCGGCGCCTCTCCGTCATTGCCAGCGCTTCTCCGTCATTCCCGGCCTCCCTCCGTCATTCCCGCGAAAGCATGCCCTCGACCCCGATCGGGGGCGGGAATCCAGGGGCGGAGCAGGTTGCGGCGGCACTTCCCGCCACCACCCCGCCTGGATTCCCGCTTTCGCGGGAATGACGGAGGAGAGGCGGAATTGACGGCCGTCCGATGATACCGCCGTCCGACGACACGAGCGCTGGACGATACCGCGATGCGAGCGCTGGACGATACCAGCGTCGAACGATACGGCCTTCGGATACGACCTTCGGCGGATCGCGGGTTGTCTTACGACAGCACGGCCTTGGCGACCGTGGTGATGGCGTTCCGCAGGATCGCGACGATCTCGTCGATCTGCTCTTTCGTGACCACCAGCGGCGGGCACACCGCCAGGGCGTGGGTGCCGCATACCCGCAGCAACAGGCCGTTGGCGAGGCACTCGTCGTAGACCTGCCGGGGCACCTGCTGCTCCACCGCGAAGGACTCCCGGGTCTCCTTGTCCTTCACCAGCTCCACCGCGGCGATGAGCCCCCGGCCACGCACCTGCCCCACCATGGGCAGCTCCGAAAGCGCCCCGAGCCGTTCCTGCATGTACGCCCCCACCTCCGCGGCCCGCTCCACCAGCCGTTCCCGCTCGATGATGTCGAGGTTGGCCAGCGCCGCGGCGCACACCACCGGATGCCCGGTGTAGGTGTAGCCGTGGTAGAACGCGTCGTCGGCCCTGGCCAGCAGCGTCTGGAAGATTTCTTCCCGGAACAGCATGGCGCCCATGGGCAGGTAGCCGCTGGTGATGCCCTTGGCGGTCACCAGCACGTCGGGCGTGACGCCCTCGCCCGCGCACGCGAACAGGCTGCCGGTGCGTCCGAAACCGGTGATCACCTCGTCACAGACCATCAGGATGCCATGCCGGTCGCAGATCTCCCGGATCCTTGCGAGCCACCCTTCGGGCGGCACGATGACCCCGCCCACGCCCTGCACGGGCTCGGCCACGAAGGCCGCTATGGCATCCGCGCCCTCCCGCTCCACCAACCGCTCCAGCTCGTCGGCGCAGGCAAGCTTACAGTCCGGCCAGGTCTTCCCCAGCTCGCAGCGGTAGCAGTGGGGCCGCGCCATGTGATGCACGTCCGGGAGGCCGGGCGCCATCTGCTCGTTGAACAGCGGGATGCCGGTCAGCATGGCGGCACCGCTCGACGAGCCGTGATAGCCCTGGTTCAGGGTGACGAACCGCGTCCGTTGGGGCTGCCCCATGGCCTTCCAGTAGGCCCGCACCAGCCGGATCATGCTCTCGTTGGTCTCCGAGCCCCCCGACGTGAACACGACCCGGGTCAACCCCTCCGGCGCCATCTCGGCGAGCCGGGACGCCAGCCGGACGGTGGGCTCCGAGGTGGGCCCGATGAGCGTGGGCGCGTAGGCGAGCCGGTCCATCTGGTCCGCCACCGCCCGGGTGATCTCCTTCCGGCCGTGGCCCACGTGGACGTTCCACAGGGTGGAGAGGCCGTCGATGTAGCGCTTGCCCAAGGAGTCCCAGAAATAGACCCCTTCGGCCCGGACGAACACCGGCAACCCGTCCTTTTGATGCTTCGACAGCGGCACGAAGCCATGGACGAGATGGTCCCGGTCGGCGCGGCTCATGGCCGCGGTGCGTTCGAGGTCAACGTTTTCTTGAGCTTTCGTCATGGGTCCGATGTACGCCGGACGCCGCGGAAGGTCGGTGTCTCCGGCCTCGCGTCATCGGCCGCCGGCGCCTTAGAGTCCGTAGTAGCGCTTCGGGTTGTCGCACAGGATCTTCTTGCGCACATCGGGGTTGATGTCCTCCCGTGCGAAGAAGTCCGGCAGATCGTGGAAGAAGTCCGCGCGCGCCCGCTCGTGGGGATAGTCCGAGGCCCACAGCACCTGGTCCCCGCCGAGCTGCTCCAGCACGTACGGCAGGCTCCGTTCGTCCACCTCGCAGGTGAAGAAGATGTTGCCGCCGCGGATGATGTCGCTGGGGCGCTGCTTCACCGCCAGCGCGTGGCCGCGCCGCTCCCAGTTCTCGTCCAGCGCGTCCATCATGAACGGCACCCAGCCGGTGCCGCACTCCAGGTAGGCCACGCGCAGGTTGGGGAAGCGGTCGTACACGCCGGCGTTGATCATGCTCATCATCTGCACCATCTGCGGCATGGCGTGCTCCAGCGGCCTCGCCTCGGCCAGACTCTCGAAGATGTCCAGGCCAAGGCCCGCCACCGGACCGCCGTGGACCGCCAGGGCGCAGTCGAGCCGCTCGGCTTCCGCGTAGATCGGGTCGAACTGGCGGCCGCCCAGCCCCACCAGCGGCGCCATCACCGACGGGATCACCCCGGCCACCATGCCCAGCTCCTCCACGCACCGGCGCAGCTCCGCCACCGCGGCGTCGATGTCCTGGACCGGCAGCAGCGCCACCCCCTTGAGCCGGTCCGACTGGCGGCCGAAACAGTCGTACAGCCAGTCGTTGTAGGCCTGGGCCACGGCCACCGCCCAGCCCTTGTTGCGGATCTGGCCGTGGAACAGCGCGTTGCTGGGATAGAGGATGGTCTGCTCGATCTTCGACTCGTCCAGGAAGCTCAGCCAGTTGGCCGCGTCCGGCACCTCGGCCTTGTGGCGGGACGACATGCCGCGCATCCAGCCGTCGGTAAGCGGGAAGAGGTAGTACTCGCGGGTCCAGTCCTTCTCGTTCCACGGAGCCGGCAGGTAGTTGCGCAGGTCCTTGTCCTGGTCCACCACGTGGCCGTCGGCGTCGATGATAGCGTGTTCACATTCCATGATCGGTCTCCCCTGCCGGATCCGAGGCGCGCCGCGTGCTTCAGCGGATCATCAGCCGGCCGGACTGGCCGGAGTAGTTGATGAAGACGGTCTTGAGCTCGGTGAAGAAGTTGACGCCCTCCTCGGACATCTCCCGCTCGCCCACGCCGGTGGCCTTGATGCCGCCGAACGGGAGCTGTGCCTCGCCGCCGATGGTGGGCTCGTTCACGTGCACCATGCCCGTCTCCACCTCCTCCACGAAGCGCATGACCTTGTCCACGTCCTGGGTGAAGATGGAGGTGGTGAGGCCGAAGTCCACCGAGTTGGCGAACTGGATGGCTTCATCGAGGTCCGAGGCCGCCGCCACCGAAAGCACCGGACCGAAGATCTCCTCCCGGAAGATGCGCATGTCCGGGGTGACGTCGTCGAACACCGTGGGCTCGACGTAGTAGCCGTGGTCCAGCCCCTTGGGGGTATTGCCGCCCACCACCAGCCGGGCGCCCTCCTGCTTGCCGATCTCGATGTACTCCAGGTCGGTCTTCCACTGGCCCTCGTCCACCGCCGGCCCCATGTCCACCTCCGCGTCCAGGCCCGGGCCCACGCGGATCTTCTTCGCGTGTTCTTCCAGCCGGGCCACCAGCTCGCTCCGGGTGTCGCCGATGGCGATGACCCGGGAGGTGGCGGTGCAGCGCTGGCCGGTGGAGCCGAAGGCGCCGTCCCGTATCGCCACCGCCGCCTTGTCGAGGTCGCAATCGGGCATGACGATGACCGCGTTCTTGCCGCCCATCTCGCAGGTGACCTTGGCGCCCCGGGAGGCGGCCTTGACGTAGAGGTCGCTGCCGATCTCGTTGGAGCCGGTGAACGACACCACCGGGATGCGCCGGGAGTTGACGATGGTTTCGCCCACGTCGCCGCCGGAGCCCACCACCACGTTGAAGACGCCCTTGGGAATGCCGGCTTCCTCGTAGACCTCCGCCAGGAGGCCCGCCGTGGACGGGGTCAGGGACGCCGGCTTGAGCAGCACCGCGTTGCCCGCCACCAGCGCCGGCGCCGACTTCCACACCGGTATCGCCCAGGGGAAGTTCCACGGCGCGATGAGCCCCACGACGCCCATGGGCTGGCGGATGGTGTAGGTGAAGGTGTCCCGGGCCTCGGACGGGAGCGTCTTGCCGCCCAGCCGGTAGCCGGCGCCGGCGTTGTACTCCATGAGCGAGATCCCCTTGAGCACCTCGCCCCGTGCCTCCTTGAAGATCTTCCCTTCCTCCCGGGTCATCATCTCGGCAATCTCGTCCACGCGCCGGCGCGCGATGTCCGCGGCGCGCCAGATCGCCCGGCCGCGCTCCGGTCCCGGCGTCTTGCGCCAACCCTGGAACGCCTCCGCTGCCGCGTCGATGGCCCGTTCCGTGTCCGCCGCCGTGGCCATGGGGAACTCGGCGATGACGTCGCGGGTGTCGGCGGGGTTGACGTTGCGGATCTGTCTTTCGGAGTTGGGCTGGTACCATTCTCCGTTGATGTAGGAACCGGTTTGCATGGGTTGTGTCTCCTTGGGGGCCGTGTCGTGGGTCGCGGAGGGGTCTTGCGGCGCAAGACACCGGCGTTGGACGTGTGTCGGATTAAAAAAGACATGGGGTTCCGTGTCAAGCGTTCCGGGCATTTGCGGCGCCGGGCAGGCGCCCTCTATACTCTTGAACGGGCAACCATGAAGCACGTCACCATCTATACCGACGGAGCCTGCATCGGGAACCCAGGGCCAGGGGGTTACGGTGCCGTGCTCCTCTATGAAGGCAACCGCCAGGAACTGAGCGGAGGGTACCGCCGGACCACCAACAACCGCATGGAGATCAGGGCCGTGCTGGCCGGGCTCCGGTCCCTGAAAGAACCGTGCCGGGTGACCGTGTTCAGCGACTCCCGGTACGTCGTGGACGCCATGTCCAAGGGCTGGGCAGAGAGTTGGCGCGACAAGGGGTGGAGGAAGCGCGACAAGACCCCCGCCCTGAATCCCGATCTCTGGGAGGAGATGCTGGACCTGTCGGAGCGCCACCAGGTCGAGTTTCGCTGGGTCAAAGGCCACGCGGGCGACCCGGAGAACGAGCGATGCGACGAGCTGGCGGTGGCAGCGGCGAGCGGAGGGGATCTGGCCCATGACGAGGTTTATGAGAAGAAGGGCGCAAAACGTTGAAATGTCAGCGGCTACCGCTCAGATTTCAAGCGTTTACCAGACCAAACGCCACTATGAATAATCCGGCCCGGTGTTAAATTGGAGTCCATGAAAGTCGGACTCACCGGATTCTCTCGCGCAGGCAAGACTACCTTGTACAACGCTCTCACCGGCCTCAGCGCCGCGGTGGGCGGCTTCGAGGCCCGCCACGAGGCGGCCATGGCGGTGGTCAAGGTACCGGACCCCCGCGTGGACGCGCTGAGCGAGATCGTCCATCCCAAGGAAAAGAAGTACGCGGAGGTCACCTTCCTGGACTTCCCGCCGTCACAGGAACGGAAGGCCGCGCTGGAAAACCAGTCCCTGGTGCAACTGCGCGAGGTGGACGCCCTGGTCCAGGTGGTCCGGGCCTTCGACGACCCGCTGGCCGACGAGCCGCCCGCGCCGGTGCGGGACCTCGACGCCTTCCAGGCCGAGCTGATACTGGCCGACCTCGCCGTCATCGAGAAACGCCTGGAGCGGATCCGCAAGGAAGCCGTGAAGGCCCGGGAGCGGGAGATGGAGAAGGACCTCCTGACCCGCTGCCAGAGCACGCTGGAGGAAGAACGTCCGCTACGGGGCCTGGACTTCCTGCCCGAGGAACGGACCCTGCTCTCGGGCTTCGCCTTCCTCAGCGAGAAGCCCTTGCTGGTGGTCTATAATTCCGGCGAGGAGGCGCTGCAGCAGCCGCTGCCCGACGACGTGGCGGAATACGCGCGGGTGGAGAATCTGACCGTGGTGCCGGTGTGCGGCAAGCTAGAGATGGAGATCGCCCAGCTCGACACCAGCGAGCGCACGGAGTTCCTCTCCGAGCTGGGGCTCTCCGAGACCGCCCGGGACCGCTTCATCCGCCACGCCTACGACCACCTCCGCCTCATGAGCTTCTTCACCGCCGGCCCCGTGGAAGTGCGCGCCTGGACCATTACCCGCGACACTGCCGCGGTCCACGCCGCCGGCAAGATCCACTCCGACATCGAGCGCGGCTTCATCCGCGCCGAGGTGATCTCCTACGACGACTACATCGAGCACCAGGGCGAATCCGGCTGCCGCTCCGCCGGCAAGCTGCGGCTCGAAGGCAAAGAGTACCGGGTCCAGGACGGCGACGTCATGCACATAAGGTTCAACGTGTGAAGGAGTTGGTAGCCGCCACTCGCGCGGGCCGCGGGCATCAAGGCGTTCACGTCCGACCAGACATGGAGGTTCCCGGATGGAGAAGTCTCCAGCGTCCGAACAACCCCCTCCGGACCATTACGTTGTCAAGCCTCAACACGGAGGTACCCGAATGAAGCAGTATACGGTGTTCCAGCACCCCACGTCCGGCTATGAGGCCGTCAAGAACGGCTGGAGCTGGCCCGCGTTCTTCTTCACCTGGATCTGGGCGTTCGTGAAAAGACTCTGGCTGGTCGGCGTGATCGTATTCCTGTTCGGGATCCTCGCGAGCTCGATCCCGGAGGCCTGGCTGGTCGGCGAGCTGATCATTTCGATCGTGATGGGCGTGAAGGGCAATGAACTACGGTGCAAACGACTGAGCGATTCCGGATACGAACAGGTGGCGACCGTGGAGGCAAGGACACCCGATCACGCGCTGTCGGTGCATCTCGCTTCACAGAGCGGTGAGAACCCCATCCCCCCGGAAGGCATCGTCAGGTAGTTCGCGCCGGCCGGCCGCGTTCGCCGCACCATTGGAAAGGAGCATTCCGAATGACGAAGTTTTCCATTTTCCAACACCCTGACCTAGGCCATGAAGCCGTCAAGAACGGCTGGAGCTGGCCGGCGTTCCTCTTAACCTGGATTTGGGCGTTCGTAAAGCGACTATTCCTGATTGGCTGGTTTGTGCTGTTGCTCGTGATGGCCTTGAGCTCGATCCCGTCCCCGGAGGTCTGGCTGGTCGGCAACCTGATCATTTCCATCGCGATGGGCGCGAAAGGAAATGAACTACGGGCCAAACGGCTGCGCGGCTTCGGATACGAAGAGGTGGCGACCGTGGAGGCGAGGACGCCGGACGGTGCGCTGGCGGTGCATCTTGCTTCGCAGGGGGATGAGGGCGCGGTGCCGCCGGAGGGGATTGTGAGGTAGGTTGCGGGGTCGGGCGCATTTGCCGGACATCCCGCTTCTGGATCCCGGGTCAAGCTTGTCCCGGGCTTGACCCGGAGCCCGGGATGACGGAATCACCGGATCATCGTGTTCGGCAGGAACAGCGCGATGTCCGGGAACGCCACCAGGATGGCCAGGCAGACGGCCATGGCGATCCAGAACGGGAAGATGCCGGCGAAGATCCGGCTCATGGGCACGTCCTCGGCGATGCCCTTGACCACGAAGACGTTGACTCCCACCGGCGGGCTGATGAGGCCCATCTCCAGCACGATGACCATGACCACGCCGAACCAGATGGGGTCGTAGCCCAGGGTGAGGATGATGGGGTGCACGATGGGGAGGGTCAGCACCAGCATGGCGAAGCCCTCCAGGAACATCCCCAGCACGATGTAGGCGGCCAGCAGGATGCCGAGCACGGCCAGCCGGGGCAGCTCCATGCCCACCAGCAGCTCGGCCAGGTCGCTGGGGATGTGGGTCAGCGCCAGGAACGGGTTGAAGATGTGGGCGCCCACCAGGATGAGGAATACCAGGGCGGTAGTGCGCGTGCTCTCCAGCGCCAGCGACGACAGCGAGGACACCGTCAGCCGGCCGCGTATCAGCGCCAGCAGGGCCGCCAGGAAGGCGCCTACGCCGGCGGCCTCGGTGGGGGTGAAGAGGCCGGCGTAGATCCCGCCGATGGTCACCGTCACCACGCCGATCATGGCGCTGGCCTGGCGGAAGGCGCGGATGCGGTCCATCACGCTGGAAGCCGGCCCCGGCGGCCCCAGGTCCGGGTTGATGCGGGTCTGGATGAAGATCGACAGGATGAACAGCGCGGTCAGCAGCAGCCCCGGGAAGAACCCGGCCAGGAACAGGCGGCCGATGGATTCCTCGGTGAGGATGGCGTAGATCACGAAGCCCGTGCTGGGCGGTATCAGGATGCCCAAGGTGCCGCCGGCGGCGATGGCGCCGGTGGAGAGGCGCGAGTCGTAGCGGTAGGTGCGCATCTCGGGTAGCGCTACCTTGCCCATGGTCACGGCCGCGGCCACCGAAGAGCCGGAGAGCGCCGCGAAACCCGCGCAGGCGGCGATGGTGGCCGATGCCAGCCCGCCGCGCCAGTGCCCGAACCAAGCATAGGCGGCGGCGTAGAGGTCGCGGCTCATGCCGGAAACCGTGGCGAAGTTCCCCATGAGCACGAACAGCGGGATGACGATGAGCTCGTAGTTGGTGGAGATGACGAAGGGCTCGCTGCCGAGCACGGCCATGGCCGGACCCCAGCCGTGGAGGGTGCCGAATCCCAGCACCCCTATGAGCATCATGGCGATGCCCACGGGCATCCTGAGCGCCAGGAGCACGAAAAGCCCCGCCAACCCCAGAAGACCCGCGGAGGTGGGACTCATTCAGCCTTCTCTTGGGGAGTCTGTGGCGGCCGGAAGATGCCGGCCGCCGCCTGAAGCAGCAGCACCAGGGCGAACAGCAGCCAGCCGAAGCTCATCAGGAACATGAAAGGATGGTGGGCGATCTCCACGAGGTTGCTGGCCTCGCCGTATTCCAGTGCGTCGAGCCCCTGGTGCATGGCCTGCCACGCGACGATGGCGAACAGCACGGCGCCCAGCAGCCGCATGAGGGTGTCGGTGTAGCGGAGCCGCGCCTCCCCCACCACCGTGCTGATGAGGTCCACGGCTACGTGGCCGCCGGTCCAGCCGCAGTAGGGGATCCCCAGAAACACCACCACGGCCAGACTCAGTTCGGAGATGTCCTGCGCGCCCAGGATGGGCGCGTTGAAGACGTAGCGCATCACCACCGCCACCACCGTCAGCAGCATCAGCCACAGCAACGCGGCGCCGGCCGCGTAGGCCAGGAACCGGGTGGTCCGGTCGGCCACCGCGGTCCCCGGCAACGCGGCACGCGATTCGTCACCCATGGGTGCGTGGGATCAGGCTGGCGCCCTATCCGCCCATGGCGGCGAGGATCTTCTCGGCGTCGATGCCCTTGGCGGACAGCGCCTTGACGGTCGCGGCCCGGACCCCGCTCAGGGCCTTGCGGAAACGCTTGTCCTCGGCGTCCGAAAGCGTGATCACCTCGCCGCGGCCGCTCTTCTTCTCGCCCGCCAGGGAGCCGGCGCCGGCCTTCTTGTAGATGCCCGCCGCCTTGACGCTCAGAGCCTCGCCCGAGGTCTCGTCGACGATCTTCTTGTGCTCGGCGGAAAGCCCGTCGTAGGCCTTCTTGTTCATGACCAGGAAGAACGCCGTGTTGGCGAACGGTCCGACGGTGTAGTACTTGGCCACCTCGCCGATCTTGAAGCTCCGGATGACGCTCGGCGCCACCATGAGGCCGTCCACCACGCCGGTCTTGAGGGCGTTGTACATGCGCGTCACCGGCATGGCCACGGGGGTGGCCCCCAGGGCCTTGATGATGTCGCCCTGGAGCTTCGACGGAGTGCGGATCTTCATGCCCTTGACGTCGTCCAGGGTCCGCACCGCCTTGTTGCGGGTCATGATGACGGCCTTGTCATTGGTCCACAGCGCCAGGACCTTGGTCCTCGTGTACTCGCCCTGAATGGCGCCGATGGCCTTCCACATCATCTTGGTGGCCGCCACCGCGTCCGGCGCGAGACCGGGCAGCTCCACCAGCAGCGTTCTCGGAAACAGCGGCGAGCTGTACCCCTGCAGGCCGAAGGTGATATCCGCGACGCCGTCCGCCGCCCGCTTGTACTGGGCCACCGGCCCCTTGCCCAGCTCGCCGCCGGGATAGATCCGCACGGTCAGTGAGCCGTTGCTGCGCTTGGCTACCTCTTCGCCCCACGGCCGCATCACCAGCCGGTCCATGGGGTGCTTGGGCGACGTGAAGTGGGCGAGCTTGAGCTCCGCCGCTTGCACCGACGCGGCCGCTGCCAGGAGCAGGCCGCCGACCACCGCCACGACCGCCAGCCTGCTGATAAAGGCTCTGAATAATAGGGACATGGTCCGTTCTCCTTTCGAAATGTACGTGGTCACGAGGGGACGCAGACTAACCGAAGAGGCGGAGGAGTGTCAAACGCGCGCCGCCCCCGAATAAGCCATTCCCGCTTCCCAGGCTGTGTCAAAACTCGGCTCGGACACGAATATGGCATCACGCCCCCCGAACCGTCATTCCCGCGCAACAGGCTGTGTCAATACTCTGCTTCGTGGCGACCAAACCCCAATCCGTCATTCCCGCGAAAGCGGGAATCCAGGGGTGGTGGCAGGGCGCTACAGCGGCGTTTCCCCGCTCTACCCCTCCTGGATT
>JAJDXX010000127.1 GCA_022823055.1 Candidatus Binatia bacterium
GTGGTGGAGTGGGGTCAGTCCCAGCATCGGTCCCCCCTCACCCCGCCTGGATTCCCGCTTTCGCGGGAATGACGTATTTGGGGGCGGGGCGAGGGCGCCAACCGTGCTCTAGGAAGGCACGCGCCACTCCCGCAGCACCCGCTGCTGAATTTCGAGGATGCGTTCGATCCCGGTCTGTGCCAGGCCGATCAAGCGGCTGAGCTGCTCCGCGCTGAAGGGCTGTTTCTCGGCCGTCCCCTGCACCTCCACGAACTTCCCCGACCCGGTCATCACGAAGTTCATGTCCACCTCGGCGCCGTTGTCTTCCGCAGCGTTCAGATCCAGCACCGCCTCCCCGTCGACCACCCCGACGCTGACCGCGGCCACGCTGTCCCTGAGCAGACCCTCGGGAACGGTCTTGCGCGCCGCCCAGCCCCGGAGGGCGCAGGCCAGGGCCACGTAGGCGCCGGTGACGGAGGCGGTGCGCGTGCCGCCGTCGGCCTGGATGACGTCGCAGTCGAGCCACACCGTGCGCTCGCCCAGGCAGCCCAGATCCGCCACGGACCGCAGGCTGCGGCCGATGAGCCGCTGGATCTCGTGAGTGCGGCCGCCCACGCGCGAAGCCTCCCGCGGAATGCGCACGGGTGACGACGACGGCAGCATGCCGTACTCCGCCGTGATCCAGCCCTTGCCGGTCTTGCGCAGGAACGGCGGCACCCGATCCTCCAGCGCGGCGGTGCAGATGACCCGCGTGTCGCCCATCTCGATCAACGCCGAGCCGTCGGCGTGCTTGATGAAGCCCGGCGTGATGCTGATCGCGCGGAGTTCTTCCTGTCTGCGTCCGTCCGCTCGCATGTCTACGGCAGCCTCCCCACGGCCCGGTCCGATTTCCGCTCCTACAGGTGGAAGACCACCGTCTTGAGCTCGGTCATCTCCTCGACGGCGTAACGCGGCCCCTCCTTGCCGAAACCCGACTCCTTGAGGCCCCCGTAGGGCATCACGTCGGCGCGCCACTGGGGCCCCCAGTTGACGTGCAGGTTGCCGGACTCCACCTCGCGGGCGAAGCGCATGGCCCAGTCGATGTTCTGGGTGAAGATCCCCGCCGAAAGGCCGAAGACCGTATCGTTGGCCAGCTCGATGGCTTCGTCGATGGACGCGAAAGGCGTCACCCCGACGGCCGGCCCGAAAAGCTCGTCGCGCGAGACGCGCATGTCGCGGGAAACGTCGGCCACCACGGTGGGCGCGTAGACCGCGCCGTTGCGCGAGCCCCCCGCCAGCACGCGGGCGCCCGCGCCCACGGCCTCGTTGACCCATTCCTCCACCCTCACCGCTTCGGCTTCCTTGATCATCGGACCCACCTGCGTGGCCGTGTCTAGCTGGCTGCCGACGGCCAGCGCCTCGACCCTGGGCGCCAGCACGCCGAGAAAGTCCGCGTAGACGCGCCGGTCGGTGAGCACGCGCTGGGTGGAGATGCACACCTGGCCCGCGTTGGCGTAACCGGTGGCGGCCACGGCCGCGGCCACCTTGTCCAGGTCCGCGTCCGGCATCACGATGAGCGGGCAGTTGGAGCCCAGTTCCATGGTGACCTTCTTGATGCCCGCCACGCGGCAGATGTTCTCGCCCACCTCGCGGCTGCCGGTGAACGTGATCTTGCGCACGCGCGGGTCCGCCACCAGCGGATCGCCGATCTCCCCGCCGGAGCCGGTGAGGCACTGGACGCCCTCGGGCGGCAACCCCGCCTCAAGCAGGATCTCCGTCAGCTTGAGCCCCGACAGCGGCGTATCCGAGGCGGGCTTGATGATGACCGCGTTGCCCCCGGCGATGGCCGGGCCGACCTTGTGGCACAACAGGTTGAGCGGGAAGTTGAAGGGGCCGATGGCCACCACCACGCCGCACGGGACGCGCAGCGTGAACGCCAGCTTGCCCGCTCCCGCGGGGTCCGCGTCCAGCGGCACGGTCTCGCCGTGAAGCCGCTTGGCCTCCTCGGCCGACGCCGTCATGGTCTCCACCGCCCGGCGCACCTCCCCCTTGCCTTCCGCCAGGATCTTGCCTTCCTCCGCGGAAATGAGCGTACCCAGCTCGTCCACCCGCTCCGTCATCAGGGCCGCCGCCCGGGTGAGCACCTTCCAGCGCTCGTACGCGGTCATGCGCGCCATGACGGCGGCGCCGCGCTCGGCGAAGGCCAGCGCCCGGTCCACGTCGTCGCGTCCGGCCTTGGGCACGCTGTCGATGACGGAATCATCATACGGGTTGCCGACCTCCTGCATCCTCGGGCGGTCGACCCACTCTCCGGCAAGAAACATCTTCATGAGCGTGACTCCTTGAACTCCTCGCGCCGCGTGTCATACGAGACCGCGGATCGGTTCCAGCACCGTTTCGGACATTCCCTCCACCATGGCCGAAAGCCGCGGCCGCCCCAGCGCCGCCACCGCGTCCACCGCCGCATGCTGGCGCGCGCGCAATTCGCGAACGGCGAAGGACAGCGACCCGAGGCGGTCGAACAGTTCGGCGGCCCGGTCCACGTCCGCGGTGGACGTGGCCTTCCGGTCCTTGTCGAGCACCTCGCGCAGCCACCGGGCGTCGTCCGGCGCCGCGTTCTCCAGGGCATGGACGGCCAGGACGCTGCGCTTGCCCTCGGCGATGTCGCTGCCGCGCTCGCTCCGGCCCTTGTCCCCGTAGAGGTCCAGCACGTCGTCCTGCACCTGGAACAGGATGCCGAGCTGGCGCGCCCCCTCCGTCAGGCCCGCGATGACGCGGCCTCCCTGGCCGAGCAACTCGGCGGCGCCCGCCATGGCCAGAACGAACAGGCGCGCGGTCTTGGCTTCAACCATGGCGAAGTACCGGTCCATGGTCGGCCGCGGATCGGCGTGCAAGGCGAATTCCTGCTCCTGTCCGTCGATGACCTTCAGGGTCTCCAGCAGGAGTCTCCGCGCCAGCGCCTCCCGCAACCCGGCGCTCACCGGCGCGCGCTGCGCCAGCAGCACCGCCAGATAGAACATCGCGTCGCCGAGGTCGATGGCGCGCGGCACGCCGAAGCGCCGCCACACCGTCTCCCGGCCCCGGCGCGCCTCGTCCCCGTCCTGCACGTCGTCGTGCACCAGCGTGGCGTTGTGCACCATCTCGCAGGCGGCGCCCATGGCGAGCGTCTTGGCGGGATCCTCGTCCAGGCAGTCCGCCACCAGCAATGGGAGCAACGCGCGCAACCGCTTCCCGCCCGTGTCGAACTGGTAGCGGCACATCTCCGCCAACCCCGAACCGGTCAGGCCGGCCTCGCCAACGACGTCCTCCAGAAGCACGAGGACCTCCGGAAGATAGCGTTCCCCCAGGCGCTCGAAGTGTTCCGCGAACGTCATGTCTTGGATGGTTGCCCTCGCCTTCCCGTGAACGATGGCGTCGGGGATACGGAAACGAGGCGTCAGCGGAGCTTCATGCCGAAGGCGACCGGCCCCTTGTCGCCTGCCCGGGTCTGGAACTGCACGCTGTCGCCCTCGCCGAAATCCTCGAACTGGACTCGTGGAGCGCTGCTGCCGCGATGAAAGAAGACATCGTCGCCGCCGTCGTCCGGCTCGATGAAGCCGAATCCCTTGTCCCTGAGGATCTTCTTGATGGTTCCCGTCACTGCGTCCGCTCCGTTCCGGCCGAGCCTGCTTGCCTAGAAGCAGGGATAGTGTCGATTCAGACTGTGTCAAAACTCTGCTCAAACTGGAAAACAGCACCGCCACCCCAGAACGTCATTCCCGCGGAAGCGGGAATCCAGGCGGCGTGGGGTGGCAAAACAAGCTATTTGGCCCCTCTCCACCCCTGGATTCCCGCTTCCGCGGGAATGACGTTCTGGGGTGGCGGTGCCACTTCGTAGTCGAGCTGAGTCGTGACTCAGCCTGGATTCATAATGCGGCGCCGTCCGTGAGTCAACAACGCGCGCCGCGCCACGGGGGCTCGAAAGCGCTCCCGCCGCGGGTTTGATTCCCGGGCCGATGTGCTATGGGTGGAGGGGCCGGCACAAGTCGGGAACGCACGGCGCAGGCCAACCGCGGAAGATGTCCAAATCGCTTCACGTCGTCGACCTGCGGCGCCTCGAATACGAGGCGGCGCTGGCGGTTCAGCACCGTATCCTCGAGCGCAGGATCCGCGCGGCCGCGGACGACTGCCTCATCCTGGTCGAGCATCCGCACGTCTTCACCACCGGCCGGCGCGACGCGCGCGCGCACGTCCTCGATGCCGGCGGGGTTCCCGTGCTCGCCACCAGCCGCGGCGGCGACGTCACCTACCACGGGCCGGGACAGCTCGTCGTCTATCCCATCATCGATCTCGAATCCAGGCTGCGCGGCGCCGTCCACCGTTACCTGGCCGCACTGGAACAGGCCATCATCGAGGTCCTGGCCTCCTTCGGCCTGGACGCCGGTCGCCGACCGCCGTGGACCGGCGTGTGGATCGACACGCGCAAGATCTGCGCCATCGGCATCGCCGTCAAACGGGGGGTCACGTATCACGGCGCCGCCCTCAACGTGGCGCCGGACCTGGACTACTTCCGCAGGATCGTCCCTTGCGGCCTGGACTGGGCCGAAGTGACCTCCATCGAGCGGGAGGCGCGCCGGGCCGTTTCCATGGATGAAGTCAAGACCCTGCTGGTGCGGAGCTTCTGCCGGAACTTCGGGTATGACGAGGTGGTGCGGGACGGGATACGGGGCGGGGATTCGGACGGGCCGGACGAGGATACCGGCCCACGCAAGGCACCGGGAACGGATGCCGCGGCTACTTCTGGAACCAGTCGGCGTTGATCTGGGTGTACTCCTCCCACTTTTCCGGGAGCGCCGCTTCCTCGAAGATCGCCTCCACCGGGCAGACCGGCTCGCAGGCGCCGCAGTCGATGCACTCCTCCGGATCGATGTAGAGCATGTTCTCTTTCTCGAATGTCTCGGGATCGTTCTTGGTCGGGTGGATGCAATCGACGGGACAGACATCGACGCAAGCCGTGTCCTTGACGTCGACACAGGGCTCTGCAATCACGTAGGTCATTCACTTCCTCCTGGGAATGCCGGCCCCGCCTCATCCGACCGCAGGGACCCGGTACTGGCGACCAATAGGTTTCCGCGACCGTCTTCCGGTCCCTTGCGGCTGCCGCAAAAACAGACGGGCTCTGAGATTTTCGGTAACAAATCGCCTTTTTCAAGTCAAGCGCGAGGCGGTCAGGAAGCCTGCCGGGCGGCCGTCTTGGCGGGTCGGGGGCGCTTGCGCGGCACCGTGTGGGTAGCGGTGCCGTAGAACGCTTCGGCGCATTCCATCAGGGTCTCGGAAAGCGTCGGATGGGGATGCACGGACTCCGCCAGGTCCTTGGCGGTGGCGCCCATCTCGACGGCGAGCACGCCTTCGCCGATCAACTCGCCGGCGCCCGCACCGGTGATGCCCACGCCGAGGATGCGCTCCGTCTCGGGTTCGAGCACCAGCTTGGTGAGGCCCTCGGGACGGTCCAGGGTGAGCGCCCGCCCGGAAGCGCCCCAGGGAAACTTGACGACGTCCACGGGTACGTCCCCGGCCTTGGCTTCCTGTTCGGTCAGGCCGCACCAGGCCACCTCGGGCTCGGTGAAGACCACCGCCGGGATGACCACGTCCGCGATGGTGCTCGATTCGCCGGTGATGACCTCCACCGCCACCCGCGCCTCCTTGGTGGCGCGGTGCGCCAGCAATGCGCCGCCGTTGGCGTCGCCGATGGCGTAGATGGCCGGGTCGCCGGTCTGCTGCTCGTCG
>JAJDXX010000204.1 GCA_022823055.1 Candidatus Binatia bacterium
GTCGAGGGCAAGCTTGCGCGGGAATGACGTATTCGTAATGTCTTCGTCTTGAAGAGTTTTGATACGGCTTGGGAAGCGGGAGTGAGGGGGATTGGTTACGATGGGCGGAAGAACAGGAGCGTTTGTGCATGGCTGAACAGGAACGGGTGCTGCTGCCCGACGACGTTGAACCCAGGCGTTACGACATAACCCTCAGGCCCGACCTCGAACGTTTCACCTTCGGCGGCAGCGAGACCGTCGACATCGACGTGAAGTCGGCTACCCGCCGGATCGTGCTGCACGCCACCGAGCTGGAGCTGCACTCGGTTGCGCTGGAGCGGAACGGGGCGGCGTGCGCGCCCGAGCGCATCGAAGCCGACGAGGAGGAAGAGACGGTCGCGTTCGTATTCGACGCCCCGCTCGATCCGGGACCGGCCCGGCTGCGCATCGAGTTCACCGGACAGCTTAACGACAAGATGCACGGGTTCTACCGCGGCGTCTATCAAGTGGACGGCGAGAAGCGGATCATGGCCGTGACACAGTTCGAGGCCACGGACGCGCGGCGCGCGTTCCCGTGCTGGGACGAGCCCGCGCGCAAGGCGGTGTTCGCGGTGACGCTGGTGGTGCCGGAGGACCGGGTGGCGGTGTCGAACATGCCGCCGAGCCGCGTGGAGACCGGCGACAACGGTCTCAAGACCGTGCGCTTCGCCGAGACCCCGGTGATGTCCACGTATCTGCTGGCGTTCATCGTCGGCGAGTTCGATTACGTCGAGACCGAGACCCCCGAAGGCGTCACCGTGCGGGTGTACACGCCGCTAGGCCGGCAAGAGCAGGGGCGGTTCGCGCTGGACGTGGCCGCCCGGACGCTGTCCTTCTTCCACGAGTATTTCGGCATCGCCTATCCGCTGCCCAAGATGGACCTGCTGGCCATTCCGGACTTCGCCGCCGGGGCCATGGAGAACTGGGGCGCGGTGACCTATCGCGAGACCGCCATCCTCGTGGATCCCGAGGAGTCGTCGGCTGGGACGCGGCAGCGGGTGGCCATCATCGTCGCGCATGAGCTGGCACACCAGTGGTTCGGCAACCTGGTCACCATGGAGTGGTGGACGCATCTGTGGCTCAACGAGGGGTTCGCCTCGTGGATCGAGTTCATGGCCGTGGACCACCTGTTTCCCGAATGGGACATGTGGACGCAGTTCGTCTACACGGACTTCGGCCGCGCCCTGTCACTGGACGGGCTCAAGAGCTCGCATCCCATCGAGGTGGAGGTGCGCAGCCCTAAGCAGATCAGCGAGATCTTTGACGGCATCAGCTACAGCAAGGGTGCGTCGGTGATCCGCATGCTCGCCGCCTTTCTCGGTGCCGAAACGTTCCAGCGTGGGTTGCAGCGTTACTTTGAGCGGCACCAATACGGCAACGCCACCACCGAGGACCTGTGGCAGGCCTTGGCGGAGGAGTCCGGGCAACCGGTGAAGCGGATCATGGACACATGGACCAAGCAGACCGGTTATCCGCTGCTGTCCGTGGACGCCGGCGAGGGCGAGGTGGCGCTGCGCCAGACGCGCTTCTTCCTGAGCGGCGTGCCGGATCGGAGCGATCCCAGCCGGTGGTCGGTCCCATTGGGGATCCGCGCCGAGGAGACCGGGGACACCTTCCAGGTATTCGAGGGCGAGCGAGCGAACATCGAGGTGAGCAGCGGCCGCGGCGGCTGGCTCAAGGTCAACCCGGACCAGACCGGCTTCTATCGCAGCAACTACAGCGCGGGGTTGTGGGACCGGCTGAGCGCGGCGGTGGAGGCGGGAGAGCTCTCATCGGCAAGGGACCGGCTGGGCCTTGAGAACGACGCCTTTGCTTTGGCCCGCGCCGGCTACCTGGACGCGTCCCGGCCCTTGGCCCTGGCGCCGGCCTATCGCAACGAGACGGACTACACGGTGTGGGCCGACCTGTCGGAGAATCTCCGGGCCTACGACGTGCTCCTTTCCGGCGAGTCTTGTCACGACTCGTTTCGTTCCTTTGCGCGCAGCCTTTACCAGACGATCTACGGGAGTCTCGGGTGGGACGTTCGGTCCGGCGAGAGCCACTTGACGCGGCTGCTCAGGCCGTTGGTGATCGGCATCCTGGCTCGCTACGCCGACCCCGAGGTCGCCGACGAAGCCCTGCGCCGGTTCGACGAGGGGACGCGTGCCGGGACGCCGGTGGCGCCGGACGTGCGCGGGGCGGTCTACGGGCTCGTGGTGGAGCAACTCGGTGCCGAGGGGTACGAGACGGTTCTGCGGGTCTACCGCGAAGCCGAGCTTCACGAAGAGAAGAACCGCTGCCTGCGGGCATTGGGCAGCAGCAACGACCCGGACCTGCTGCGGCGCACGCTGGAGTTCTCGCTGTCGGACGAGGTGCGCGGGCAGGACACCCCGTTGTGCGTGGCCGGTGTCGCCACGAATCCGCTGGGGCGGGACCTCGCATGGGACTTCCTGCGGGAGAAGTGGGGCGAGTTCGACGCCCGCTACGGGCAGGGCGGGTTCATCATCGCGCGCATCGTGTCCATCACCACCGAAGATTTCACCACCCTGGAGAAGGCCGCCGAGGTGGAGGCGTTCTTCGAGGCGCATCCGGCGCCGGCCGCCACGCGCACGATACGCCAGTCCCTGGAACGGATCCGCTCCAACGCGTTGTGGCTCGAGCGCGACGGCGATGCCATCGCCAAGTGGCTGGACGCGTACCGACCGCCGTCGTGATCTGAGCGAGGCCGCGGTCCCGCCGGGGCTTGAACCGGCCCGAAGGTAAAAGGGAGAGCATTCATGTCAGGAAACGCGGAGCTTCTTTCGTTCACGACCACCGACGGCGAGACCCTGCATGGGCTCCTGTTCCGTGCGGACACGTCGTCGCGTCCCGATCTCGCGCTGATCCTGATTCACGGGGTCGCCATGAGCTTTTACACGGGCCCGCTCCCCGTGTTCGCCGAGGCTTTGGCCGGACGCGGCCACCACGCCTTCTCCGTCAACTGCCGCGGTCACGACTGGATCGCCCGGGGCGGCGACCTCACGGCCTTCCGGGGCGCCACCTACGAGAACTTCGAGGATTGCGTGCTGGACATCGATGCCGCCATCGACCGGCTGAAGCAGGCGGGCTACGCGCGCTTCGTGCTGGTGGGACACAGCCTGGGCTCAGTCAAGTCCATCTACTACCAGGGCACGCGTCAACGCGAAGACGTGGCCGGGGTGATCTCCTGCTCCGCCCCCAGGCAATTCTACTCCGCCCGTCGCGAGGAGGACCCGGAGTTCGAAGCGCGCTTGGCCGACGCCGAGAGCCGGGTGGCAAGCGGAGAAGGGGAGGAGTACCTGTGGGCCCCAGCCAGCGGCGCCCTCGGGATGTTCACCTACAGGACCTACGTCAGCAAGTACGGCCGCCACGAGACCAACGACGTGCGCCCGCACGCCGCGAAGCTGGGTTGCCCGCTGCTCGTGACCGCCGGCGAGATCGAGGCCGGCTATTTCCGCGAACTCGCCGGTGAACTGGCCGACGCGGCCGGACCCGACAACTGCACCTGCATCATCGTCCCCGGCTCCGACCACTTCTACGCCGGCTGCGAGGCGTTCATGATCGACGCCCTGGACGGCTGGCTCAAGGAAAAGCTTGCGTAGCAACTCTCTTTTCGGCACCGCCCCCCTGACCGTCATTCCCGCGAAAGCGGGAATCCAGGGGGGTGAGGCGGGGAAACATCCCTTTTCAGGACCGCCCCACCCCTGGATTCCCGCTTCCGCGGGAATGACGATTCGAGCGGGTTCTGCCTCCTGAGTTGGACACAGCGGGCATGACGGGTGCGGACAGGAGCCTCACTTCAACGCCGTGCCAGCAGCCTGCCGTACCCCTCCACCGGCTCGTTCAACTTCATCGCCTTGAGCGCCGTCCAGATCCACGCCTGGGTGTTGGTGACCACGGGCTTGCCGAACTCTTGCTCCAACGGGTCGATGATGGGCGTGATGCGCCACTTGTTGCAGGGCATGTAGAGGCCGTCCACGTCCGGGTGGTCGCGCAGCAGCGAACGCGCGACTTCCAGACCCGACTCCGGCGGCAGCGCCCAGATGACCCTGGAGTTTTCGTATGCCAGACCCCGGTAGGCGGCGACGTGGATGTCGTCGTGTTCGAGGAAGCGGACCAGCCGGGCATCCTGGTCCTCGGGGAACGGCGAGGCCATCACCACGCGTTTCATTCCCAGTTCCCGGCAGGCGTCCACCACCGATGTCAGCACCGTCGATGCCGGCACCGGCGTGACCTCGCCAACGGCGGCCAGGAGCTGTCGGTCCGAGCCGGGCCCCTTGTAGGACAGGAACAGCTCGCCGGTGACCATGAGGAAGTCGAGGGAGTACTCGGTCAACTCCCGTACCAGACCGAAGAACTCGCTCTCGGCCCGGGCGAACTCCTCGTCGGTGAACTCGCGCACCCGGAGCCCGCGCCCTTCCACCGTGATGTCCGGCGGCAGGATCCGGTAGACGTCCGTGAGTACCTCTTCGCTCATGTTCGGCGATATCAGGCCGATGCGTTTCATGCGCCTCTCCGCGTTCGAAGGCCGCCCCACTCGTCAGGCGACGGGACCTCGGCTTACACGTTGCCCAATGACAGGAGCGAGAGCGACTTCACCTCGAAGTCCTTGACCCAGTACTCGCCTGTGTACATGTTCGAGGCCCCTTTGGCGATGTCGGCCCGGGCCTCGCTCGCGACGTACCGCTGCATGTCCTCCTGCGTCTCCCAGAAAGTGAGGGAGACCCCCTCATCGGGATTTTCGGAACTGCGCAGCAGTTGGCGTCCACGAAAGCCCTGCATGTTGGCCGTGGCCGGAACCACCACCTCGTTGTAGTAGCGTTCGTACTCGGCCCACTTCCCGAGTCGAAGCTTGCCCCAGAAAATTCTACAAACCATGTTTTCCTCCTGAAGGACCCGGATCAAGATGCCGAAGGTACGGGACGGCGGCAGCGCCCCGGCGGCCATGCCGTTCCATCCGGCATATTGTAGACTCGAAAGCGCGGGGCTCGCAATCACGAGGCTCAAAGTGGCGGGATGATGCCGCCCCCGAGAACACCCGGCACCACCTCGGCGATGCTGCCGGTCCACAGGTCCACGCGCAGAAGCGCCATGCCCGTGTAGAGGCAGGTCGAGGCCACGAAGCTTGCGAGCAGCGCGCCGGCAAGGCGCATCCGTGCCTCCGCGAACAGATAGGCGACGATGAACAGTGGCGGTACCACGAACATCCCGAACAGGAACACCGCCGCGAAGAACCCGGCCGCCCAGCTCATCATGCGCAGGACCGGACCCCAGGAAGGCAAGGACTCTTCCCTGCCGGTGGCGGAGGTCTCTTGCCGGCCGCCCCAGAGGTCGTCCAGCGCGGAGTCAAGCCATTCCATGACGGGGGGATGGAACTCGCCAACCAGGAGCACGAAGGTCAAGGACAGGGTAGGGATGCCCACCACCAGCGGCAGGATCTGCACTTCGGGCGGATAGCCCAGCCCGGCCCACAGGAGTAGGGCGATGAACGCGCTCACCGTCGCGGTGAAAATCAGCGAGCCCCTCACGGAACGCCGGCCCCTTTCCCGGCCACCTTCCGCCGCAGGGACTTGGCGACCGGCAGCGTCAGCGTGACCAGCGTCAACACCATCAGGACCACCACGATGGGCTGGTTGTAGAAAATGTCATAGTGCCCGTCGGAGATCATGAGCGATTGCAGGAACGCCTGTTCCGCCAGCGGTCCGAGGATGAAACCGATCACCACGGTGATGAGCGGAAAGCCGAAACGGCGCATGCAGTAACCGAAAACGCCGGCCGCCACCGCCAGGCCCACGTCGAAGATGCTGCTTCGCAGCATGTACATGCCGACGAACACCAGCACCAGGACGAACGGCGCGATGGCCCTCGACGGGAGCGTGCTGAGCCGCGCCAGCCAGGGCACCGCCATGAGGCCCAGCCCGCTGGTGAGGACCTGGCTGATGACGATGCCCAGGAGCAGCGCGTAGACCAGGTCCATGTGGTCGCGGAGCAGCAGCGGGCCGGGCTGCAATCCGTGCAGCACGAAAGCGCCCAGGAGCAGGGCCATGTCCGCGCTGCCGGGAATGCCGAACGCCACCGTCGGCAGGAGCGATCCCCCATCCTTGGCGTCGTTGGCCGTTTCGCTGGCGATGATCCCTTCGAGATTTCCCGAGCCGAAGGTCTCGGGCTTGTCCGAGCCCTGGATGGCCACGACGTAAGAGAGAAACGAAGCGACGCCCGCTCCCACTCCCGGGATCACGCCGATGCCGGCGCCGATGGCCGTGGCCCGTCCCACGGCGAGGGGTCTTGAGAGGGTGTCGCGGATCCCCTGGAGGGTCTGGCGCCGCCAGTCCCGGCCGGTGGCGCCGGCCGCTTCGCTCGCCGTCACGCCGCCGCTCGACGAGTAGCTGATCAGCTCGCTCACGGCCAGCATCCCCACCACGAACGGCACCAGCGGAAGGCCGTCCCACAGGTACTCGCTGTCCAGGGTGTAGCGGTAGACGCCGTACATCTCGGTGTACCCGATGAGCGAGAGCAGGATTCCGAGTCCCCCGCCCACGAGGCCCTTGACCATGTTGCCCTTGGCGGCGAAGGCGATGGTCACGAGTCCGAACACCACGAGCCAGAAGAACTCGGGCGGGCCGAAGGCGTACACCACGGGCTTGACCACGGGGAGGAGAGCGAGAAGGATGACGGCGCCCCCCAGCGAGCCCACGAAACAGGCCGTGGCCGACACGGCCAGCGCCCGTGCGCCCTCGCCCCTGCGGGTCATGGGATAGCCGTCGAGGCAGGTGGCGGCGTTGGGTGGGGTTCCGGGCGTGTTGAGGAGGATGGCGGGCACGGACCCGCCGAAGGTGCCGCTGCTGATGATGCCCGAATACATGAACATCGCCAGCATGGGGTCCATGCCGAAGGTAAACGGTAGCACCACCGCCAGGGCGGTGATGGTTCCGAGCCCGGGAAGCGCCCCGAAGACGACCCCCAGCACCGTCCCCATGAAGAGCATAAGCACGGCGGCGGGATCGGTCACCCTCAGGGCGGCTTCTGCGAGTGCCGTCTGCATGGCGTCCGTTGAACCAGACAGGACGCTAGCTTATCCGTGGGCTACTTCTTCTTCAGCAGAGGCTTGAGCCCTTCCATGATGTCCGCGTTGGCCTTGAGCACCTTCCAGGTTGCGTCCGGGCCTTCAGGATTGAGGAAGAAGCCTCCCTTCAAGGCCCACTCCTGGAAGGCGGCGTCCGCCACGATTTCCTGCATCGCCTTGCGGATGACCTGAAGCCTGTCCTCTGGCGTTCCCGGCGGCGCGCCCA
>JAJDXX010000118.1 GCA_022823055.1 Candidatus Binatia bacterium
CTACCAGGTCTACAAACGCGAGAAGTCGCTGCTGGACTACGACGACCTGCTCACCTGCCTGAAGGACTTGCTGGACTCCCACGAGGACCTGCGCCGGCGGTTGTCCGACCGTTTCCGCTTCATCATGGTGGACGAGTACCAGGACACCAACCGGCTCCAGTCGGACATCATCCGGCGGCTGGCGTTCACCCACGACAACGTCATGGCGGTGGGCGACGACGCCCAGAGCATCTACTCGTTCCGCGGCGCCAACTTCCGCAACATCATGGACTTCCCCAACCAGTTCCCGGGCGCCACCCTCATCCCGCTGGAGGAGAACTACCGCAGCACCCAGCCGATCCTGCGCGTCACCAACGAGATCATCACGCGCGCGGCCGAACGCTACGACAAGACGCTCTTCAGCCGCAAGAGCGAGGGCGAGGTGCCGCTCCTGGTGCAGGCGGAGAGCGAGCACACCCAGTCGCGCTTCGTGTGCCAGCGCATCCTGGAGCTGCGGGAGGAAGGGGTGCCGCTGTGGGACATGGCCGTGCTG
The DNA here is from genome assembly GCA_022823055.1 of Candidatus Binatia bacterium. Lineage (GTDB taxonomy): Bacteria > Desulfobacterota > Binatia > UBA9968 > JAJDTQ01 > JAJDTQ01. Next base: position 533 of record JAJDXX010000118.1, read on the forward strand.
TTCCGCTCGAGCTTCCACTCCTTTGACCTGGAGATCGAGCTGGCGCGGCACGACATCCCGTTCGTCAAGCGCGGCGGCTTCCAGTTCATGGAGACCGCCCACATCAAGGACGTACTGGCGCACATCCGGGTGCTGAGCAACCCGCGCGACGCGGTGTCCTGGGGCCGGGTGCTGATGCTGCTGGAGGGCGTCGGCCCGCAGATGAGCCGCAAGCTCATCGAGCAGATCCTGGCCCGGGAAGACCCGGGCCGCGGCCTGCTGGAGGTGGAGTCCCGCGGGCGCGCCGCCCAGGGGATCAAGACCCTGGCCAGGGTCCTGGACGAGTGCGCCGAGCGCACGCGCCCGGCGGACGCGGCCCAGTACCTGATGCAGTACTATCTTCCCATCCTCAAGCGGAAGCACGCCGACGACTACCCCAAGCGGCTGCGCGACCTGGAGCACTTCCAGAGCCTCACCGAGCGCTACCAGAGCATCGAACGGCTGTTGAGCGACATGGCCCTGGAGCCCCCCTCCGCGAGCGTGGACGAGGCCCTTCCGGTGGACCCGGACGAAGGGCCGCTGGTGCTTTCCACCGTGCATTCCGCCAAGGGGCTGGAGTGGCATTCGGTGTTCATCATCTGGACGCTGGAGGGGCGCTTCCCGTCCTACTACAACACCAACAGCCTGGAGGAGCTGGAGGAGGAGCGGCGGCTGCTGTACGTGGCCGCCACCCGCGCCAAGGAGAACCTGTTCTTCTCCTACCCCGCGCGGGTGTACGACCGGAACCTGGGAATGGTGTTCTCGCGTCCGTCCCAGTTCATCGACGGCATCCCCGAGGATCTGCTGGAACCCATGTCGCTGGTCCATGAAGACTCCTGGTACAGCCAACTGTGACGCCGTGGCCCGGGACGCCCGGCCGGCCGCCTGACCGCCATGCAGCGCCTTCTGGCTTGGCTCGCGGCGTGCGCGAAGCCCTTGTCGACGGTGTCACCGGGAGCCCTGATGTCAATGCTGGCGCCACTGGGGCGCGGTTGGTCCACCACTCTTTACGAGAAAGACACCCGCTATCACCACATCCGCGTAGAAGAGACGCGGGAGCGGCGCTACCTCTACTTCGACGGCACCCTGCAGAGCTCCATGAACCGCAAGGACACCACCTCCCTGGAGCTGGTCTACTCGCGCTTCGCCTCCCTGGGTCTGGTGCTCCGGCCCGACGCCGCCAAGGTGCTGTTCATCGGGCTCGGCGGCGGCTCCATGGCCAGGACGTTCCATCAGGCGTGTCCGGAGATGGAGATCGACAGCGTCGAGATCGACCCGGAGGTCATCGAGGTGGCGCGGGAGTTCTTCGATTTCCGCGAGGACCGGCGCCAGCGCGTCCACAGCGGCGACGGGCGCACGTTCCTCACCTTCACCGAGGAACATTTCGACCTGATCCTGCTGGACGCCTACTACGCGGACAACATGCCGTTCCACCTGATCACCCGGGAGTTCCTGGACACCGCCCGTGACAGGCTGAGCGCCGGCGGCGCCCTGGTGGTCAACCTCATCGGCGCGCTCCGCGGACCCGAAAGCGGTTTCGTCCGGGCCGCCATCAAGACGCTGGAGGGCATTTTCCCGCAGGTCTACACCTTCCCCACCTTCGGCAACCGCGCCCACGTGCTGAGCGAGATCCAGAACGTGGTGGTGCTGGCCAGCAAGGCCCCGAAGCGCATGAGCGTGAAGGAGATGGAGCGCCGGGCCGCCGACCTCGGCCGGCACCTGTTCCCCGAGCCCCTCAGCAAGATCCGACGCTGTTATTACAAGGGTCCGCTGGAGCAGGACGACGTGGATACCCTCGCCGATGAGAACGCGCCGCTGGATAATCGGGTTCGCCTGTAGCGCGCTCTTGCTGGCGGGCTGTGCCGCCGCACGACCGGATCGCGGGGCCGTGCCGGCACGGGAGGTGCGCGTCAAGGTCGTCGCCGACCCGGCGTTGCGGCGGGCGGACGCCGGGTGGCGCCATACCGCCCGGGAGTTGCTGCGCGCGGCCTCCGACTACTACGAGAGAGAGTTCGGCATCCGGCTCGCGCTCCAGGCCGCCGAGGACTGGCCCGTGCAAGGCACTACCACGTCCTCGGTGGTGCTCATGCACCGCCTCAAGCACGCGTATCCGCGGGCGGGCGGCGCGCTGCCCTACGACGTCGTCATCGGCCTGACCCAGCAGCCCCTCAACTTCTACCGGGGCGGGCGCGCGCGCGCCGACCGCTTCGGCAACTGCACCGAAGGGCTGGGCAACTACATCGTGAGCCACGTGGGCGAGGACTTTACATACAACGGCGAACTGAACCATGACGCTGCGGCGATCATCCACGAGATGGGGCACCTGTTCGGCGCCGTCCACACCGATGATCGCGAGTCGATCATGCACGCGGATTTCGATCTCAGGAGCGGATTCGACGCGGCGAACCGGGCCATCGTCATGGGAAACCGCCTGTGCCCGTTCGCCGGCGGCCTGTCCGGTCGGACCGGCGGAGAACCCGTCGCGGAGCGGAGACCGTGACGCCACTCTGGACACCCTCGGAACAGCGGGTCCGGGATTCCCATCTGCACCGTTTCCGTGAGCGGCTGCGCGCCGCCCATGACATCCCGGACGATTCCTTTGCCGCGCTGCACCGCTGGAGCGTGTCGCGGCTGGAGGACTTCTGGGCGGCGGCATGGCTGGACGCCACGGGACAGGCGCCGGCGGGTTCGGTGCTGGCGGACGGCGCCATGCCCCCGGCCGGGCGCATGGAACGCGAGGTGTGGTTCCCCGGCACCCGGTTCAACTTCGCCGCGCAGCTTCTCCGGCACCGTGACGAACGTGTCGCCATCATCGAGGAGAACGAGCTCGGACAGTGCCGCGCGGTGACGTTCCGGGAGCTCCATGCCCTCACCGGCCGCTGCCAAGCCGCCCTCCGGCGCGCCGGGGTGGGACCCGGGGACCGGGTCGCGGGCTACCTCCCCAACGTGCTGGAGACCGTGGTGGCCATGCTGGCCACCGCCTCCCTGGGCGCGGTGTGGACCGCCACCTCCGCGGATTTCGGGTTCCAGGGGGTGTTCGACCGTTTCAGCCAGATCCATCCGAAGGTGCTGGTGTCGGCGGACGGCTACTCCTACAACGGCAGGCGCCACGACTGCATCGAGAAGACCCGGCGGCTGGTGGACGCTCTCCCCGGCCTGGAACGCTGGGTGGTGGTCGCGGGCGCGGACGCGCGGCTGCCCGGCGGCGCCACGGCGTGGGAGTCGTTTCTCGAGGCAGAGCCCACCGAACCGACGTTCGCCGATGTTCCCTTCGACCACCCGGTGTACATCCTCTACACGTCGGGCACCACGGGGCTGCCCAAGTGCATCGTGCACGGCGCGGGCGGCACGGCGCTCAAGCACCACGTGGAGCACAAGCTCCACACGGACGTCGACCGTGACGACACGGTCTTCTTCTTCACCACTTGCGGCTGGATGATGTGGCACTGGCTCGTGAGCGGACTGCGGCAGGGAGCGACGGTGGTCCTGTACGACGGCAGCCCCGCCTACCCGAATCACGACAGGCTGTTCCGCCTCGCGGAGGACCACGGTATCACCGTGTTCGGCACCAGCCCGAAGCTGCTGGCCACCCTGGAGAAGAACGGGTTCCGCGCCGCGGGCAGCTACCGGCTCGACGGCTTGCGCGCCGTGCTCTCCACCGGGTCGCCGCTGGAAGCCTCCCAGTTCCACTACGTCCACGACGCGGTCAAGCCGGACGCGCAGGTCTGTTCGATTTCGGGAGGCACGGACATCATCGGCTGCTTCGTGCTCGGGAACCCCATCTCGCCGGTCTACCCGGGGCAGATCCAGGGACCCGCCCTGGGCGTGGACGTCGCCGTCTTCGACGAGCAGGGACACCCGCTGGCGGGCGAGCAGGGGGAGTTGGTATGCCGGAAGCCATTCCCTTCCATGCCCCTGGGCTTCTGGAACGATCCGGACGATGCCCGATACCGTGAGACCTACTTCGACACCTACCCCGGGGTGTGGCGTCACGGGGACTACGTGGAGGCCACACCCGAGCAGGGATTCGTGATCCACGGCCGCAGCGACACGACGCTCAATCCCGCCGGAATCCGGTTCGGCACCGCGGAGATCTACCGCATCGTCGAACGGCTGCCCTTCGTCCAGGACAGCATCGTCGCCGGCTACCGGCACGAGTATGAAACCAGGGTCGCGTTGTTCGTGGTGCTGGACCGGCCCCTGGACCCGGAGACGGCCGGCGCCATTCGCGCGGCCATCCGCGCCCAGGCCACGCCGCGCCACGTCCCGGCTATTGTGCAGCAAATCAGCCAGGTACCGGTGACACGGAACGGAAAGAAGGTGGAGAATGCGGTGTCCGCCATACTCAACCACGAGCCGGTCCGCAACCGGGAAGCGCTGGCGAACCCGGAGGCCTTGGACGAAATCGAGGCCTGCATGCGCGGCTCCTGACGGCACGCGGGCGCGCCGTGACCCCGACACGCGGGTGGCATGACGCGCCGGAGGGACAAAGCATGGAAGCAATCAAACGAGGCGAACGCGTGAAAGGCAAGGTGGCGCTCGTGGCGGGAGCCGGGTCCATCGAGCCCGGATGGGGCAACGGCAAGGCGGCGGCGGTGCTCTACGCGCGCGAGGGAGCGCAGGTGTTCGCGGTGGACTTCCGCCTGGAGGCGGCGGAGGAAACCAGGACCATCATCGAATCCGAGGGAGGCACTTGCGCGACGTTCGCCGCGGACGTGACCTCGGAAACGGACGTCAAAGCCATGGTGGACGCCTGCCTGAATACCTTCGGGCGCATCGACATCCTGCACAACAACGTCGGCGGCCAGGGGCCGGGGCGTTGGGTCCTGGACATCGAGCGCGACGACTGGGATGCCGTGCTGGCGCGCAACGTGACCTCGGTCCTGCTCACCTGCAAGGCCGTGATCCCCATCATGATCCGCCAGGGCGGCGGCGCCATCGTCAACATATCGTCCATCGCCAGCATGCGCCACGTCAACGTGCCCACGGCCTCCTACTCCGCGGCCAAGGGCGCGGTGAACCTGCTCACGCAGAATCTGGCGCTGCAGTACGCCGACAAGCACATCCGCGCCAACTGCGTGCTGCCGGGCTACATCGACACGCCGTTCACCCGCCGGATCGTGGCCGGCAAACCCAGCTACGAGCACAAGGGCTTCACCTCGGCGGAGGAATACCGCAAGGCCCGTGACGGCATCGTCCCGCTGGGCCGCGGCGGCACCGCCTGGGACGTGGCCCGAGCCGCGCTGTTCCTGGCCTCGGACGACGCCGACTACATCACCGGCGTCATGCTGCCGGTGGACGGCGGCGTCACCGCCACCTGCCCCGGCGTGTGACCGCGTCGTGCGGGGGTTAGAGGGTGCGTGCGAACTCGCCGAGGAACCTCAGGGTGCGCCGGCGGCTGGACTCGGGGTCCCCGCCGACGGGCAGCACGCTAACCATGATCTCCGCGGCGCCGAACGAAAACAGCTCCAGCAGCCGGTGCCCGGCTTCCTCCTCGTCACCCGAGACCACCAGCGACTTCAGCATGCGCGTGCTCCACGCCCGCTGTTCCGCTTCCGCAAAGCCGGCGATGCGGTACATCTCCACGTAAGGGTCCCGACGCATGTATGAGTCAAAGCGCTCTCTCGCCACCGCTTCGACTTCATCCCAGTCGTCGTGGAGGCTCACGGCCACGTGGGCGATGAGCGGTGGCGCAGGCTGCCCGGCCTTCTCCGCGCCCGCGGCCATGGCTGGCAGCGCGTGGTCGCGCAGATAGGCGCCGGGACACAGCCAGCTTATGGCGCCGTCGGTGTCGGCCCCGGCAAGCTCGAAGGACTTGGGGCGCACCGCCGAGATCAGCACGGGGACGTCCACCGGCACGTTGTCCGCGGTCTGGGCGCGGTAGAAACGTCCGTTGAAGTTCACCGCCCCCTCCCGCAGCACGGAGCGGACGATCCGCACGTACTCGGTCAGGTGCGCCAAGGGACGCTCGAACGAGAACCCGTAGGTGCGTTCGATGGGCGCCTTGTTGCCCGGACCCAACCCGAGCCGGAAGCGGCCCGGCGCGAGCTGGGCCATGGCCTCGCAGTACTCCACGAAGGACAGCGGGTGGCGCGGCCAAGTCAGCACGATGGCCGTACCCAGTTGGATGGTCTCGGTGCACGTGGCCGCGGCCGCCAGGATGCTCGGCGTGTCTCGCCGGATGTTGTTGTCCGCGGTCCTGGGACCGCCGGTGGTGAGCCATACCGCCTGGATCCCCAGAGACTCCGCCTCACGAATGTCGTCGAGTACACCCTGAACATCGGCCCCTGGAATCTCGACACCGACTCTTCGTTCCGCCATCATGCACCTCCGCGGTTGACAATGCCTGTTGACCGCCGACCCTAACCCATCCCCACCAAGGAAGAAACCCGTAGCTGCACCGGGTTGGACATTCGACCCGGCCTTCGCTATCTGTTCGTACGACGCGCCCGTGTCGCGCGCCACGAGACGCCCCACGAAACGGAGGCCGTGATGGAATCGAGAATGCGATCCCTGGAGGAGCTGAAACCGGAAATCCTGCGGCGCGCGGGCCGTGCCAATCCCTTCGAATGGGTGAAGCCGGAGGATGCCGCGGAGGTGGTGGGATGGCTCGAATCCACCGAGGACGACCACTGGGCGGAAGCCTGGGGACGCATGGGCTCGCGCTACGAAGCGCTGGGCGAGGAACAGGAAAAGAACGGGGAGCCGTGCGGCGAGTCCTACTATCTCGCCTACGACTACTACCGCATCGGCCGCTACCCGGTGGCCTCGACGCCCGGCAAGCAGGTCTGCTATGAGGCGTCGTTGCGAAACTTCCTCAAGGCCGCGCCGCACATGGACCCGCCGTTGGAGCGGGTGGAAATTCCCTTCGAAGGGAAATCGCTCATCTGCTACCTGCAGATACCGCGCGGCGCGCAGCGGCCGCCGGTAGTGCTCCACTGGGGCGGCGTGGACGGCTGGAAGGAAGACCGGCGCCGGCCCAGCGAGGCTTTCCACCGGCTGGGGCTCGCCACCATGACCATCGACATGCCGGGGGTCGGCGAGAGCCCCTTGCTCGCGTCCGACCTCAAGGCGGAACGGACCTTCTCCGCGGCCCTGGACTACCTGGAGACGCGGGCGGACGTGGACGGGTCACGCATGGGCGCCATGGGCGGGAGCTTCGGCGGCTACTGGGCGGCCAAGGTCGCCCACGTGGAAGCGGAACGGCTCAAGGGCGTGGTGGACTGGGGCGGCGGCGTGCACCTGACCTTCCAGGAAGAGTGGCTGCGGCCGGCGCTCACGACACGCGCGGAACAGTATCTCATGGGACCCGCCAGCCTGCTGGACGCCCGCGGCTACATCTTCCGCACCCGCGACCTCGACGAGATCCTGCGGCGCGCGCCGACGCTCTCGCTGGTGACGCAAGGCCTCATCGACCAGCCGTGCGCGCCGCTACTGCTCATCAACGGCAAGCTCGACGACCAGCATCCCATCGACGACTTCTACCTGCTGCTGGAGCATGGCGACCCCAAGGACGTCTTTATCATTCCGGATGGGGGCCATATGGGCCGGGTGCCCGGCAAGTCCAACGAGCCGGCGCTGAACGTGCTGGCGCAGTGGCTGCACCGGAAGCTGACCGGCTGACGTCACCGGTCAAAGAACCCGTCCCTCGCCGCCCATAGCCACAGGTGGGCGATCTTCTCGTTGTGAAGCTCGGCGTAGCCCACGTGGCCGTAGCGAGGGATCAGGACCACGTGGCACCCGCGGGCCGCGGCCGCGTATTTCGCGCCCATGAACATCTCGCGCTTGTCCTCCAGGCGCTCTCCGCGGATCCAGTGGCCCCGGTCGTTCTCGCCCACCACCAGCAGCACGCCGGCGCTCTTCAGCCACTCCGGGTCCGGATCCTGCAGGTGATCGTAGTACTCCTCCCGCGGCAAGCCCGTCAACTCCACGTAGCGGTCGAGAATCCCCATCGCGGCGTTGTGCTGGTTGTCGCACAGGCTGGTCTTCATCTGGGAGCGCATGGGATTCGCCCACGCCATGTACTCCTCGGGGCCGCCCCAGGGAGTGAGGTCCTCCGGGTCCTCGTACCGCGCTGCGCGAAAGCTCTCGGGCGAGCGCCGCGAGATCTGCTCCACCGGGATCTCGCTGTACTCTTCGGCGCCGGTGCGCTCGCGCCATTCCTTGCGCCAGCCGTCGGGACCGCCGGAGCCGAAGCCCAGGAGCCCGATGATACGGGCGCTCCGCACGAAACGGTGCAGGTGCGCGGCCATGGGGCCGCCGGTGGAATGGCCGAAGGCGAGGACGTCCCGCCCCGGCAGGTGCGTGTCGGTGAGCAGCCCGGCGCCCTGCAGGATGGTGTTGAACGTGCACTTGAGGTTGCGGTCCAGGATCTCCTTCACGGGAAGCTCCCGGTCGAGCAGGTACACCGGCATGCGTTCCGGCACGGGTTCGGTCCACACGCCGCCCGGCGGATAGTGGCCCGGGTAGGTGACGGCCAGGGTCATGAATCCCTGCGAGGCCAGGACCCGCGCCAGTCCCGGGCGGCCGTCCGGGGTCGTATCCATGATGCGTTCGCTGCCGGCGCCGCCGTGGAACACCACCACCGCGCGGCCGGAGTCCGTCTCCCTCTCGGGCGCGTAGAGGGTGCCGTGGATGTCCCACTCGTACCCGTTGCGCTCGTACCGCGCGGTCACCTCCCGGCTGGTGAACCCGGTCTCCGGGTAAGGCGCGGGCATGGCCAACCAGCCTTCCCAGTCCATCTCGAGGAGAAGCTCGGGTGCTCCCAAGCCCGCACATATCGCTTCAATGGTGCCGCGTCGCGTGTTCATGGGGTGCGGGGATACTACGGAACTCGTCGGGGGTCAACGAAACGCGGATTTCCACCGGCGCGCGTTTCATAGTAGACCCGATGTTGATAGTCATTCCCGCGCAAGCGGGAATCCAGGGGTGGTGGGTGTGGCGGCCTCATTGCTCGGCCCCACCCCGCCTGGATTCCCGCTTCCGCGGGAATGACTCATTGGGGTGTAGCGGGATTCCATCACTACCCGAAATCATTGAACAATTGTTTATTTTCATCATCAATGACTATTCGTAGGGCGTGTCTCGGACCGCTCTTCACAACATTGAGTAACATTGGGATAGATTCCTGGATCACGATGCAATCTACCATGAAGGCCGTCGTCGTAAGGGAGTTCGGCGACGTTGACGTGATGCGGATGGAGCAGCTTCCCGTCCCGTCCCCCGGGGCGGGAGAGGTGCTGATCCAGGTGCACTCGGTTTCGGTGAATCAGACGCTGGACATCGCGGTGCGTCAGGGCCGTTACCGCACCGACCTCCAGTTCCCGGTGGTGCTCGGCACCGATCCCGCGGGTGTGGTGGCGGCCACCGGCGACGGAGTGGCGTCCACTCGCCGCGGCGAACGGGTCGCGGTGGTGGCTTCCATCCGCTGCCGCGAGTGCCGCTTCTGCCTCATGGGCCGGGAGGACTCGTGCCCCCGGAGCAAGCACCTGGGCCTGGACCGCTGGGGCGGGTACGCGGAGTACGTGACCGTGCCGGCGGAGAACGTCTTCCCGATCCCGGACAACCTGTCCTTCGGCGAAGCCTCGGTGGTCACGCGCCACTTCCCCACGGCCATCAACCTGCTGCTCAACCACGCGCGGCTCGAACAGGGCGAGTGGGTGCTGATCATGGGGGCGGCGGGGGCGCTGGGCAGTTGCGGCGTTCAGATCGCTCGCCACCAGGGCGCCCGGGTCATCGCCGCCGCCGGGACCGATTCCAGGGCCGAAGGCGCGCGCGAGTACGGCGCCGAGTTCACCGTCAACTACCGGGGACAGGACCTGGAACGGGAAGTGCTGCACATCACCGGCGGCCACGGCGTCGACGTGCTGTTCGAGAACATCGCCGACCCGACGCTCTGGCCCGGGGCCTTCAACAGCCTCGCCTTCGCCGGCCGTCTGGTGACCGCGGGCGCCCACGGCGGCGGCACCGTGCCGCTGGACGTGAAGCGGCTCTACCTCAGGCGCATACGCATCACCGGGCAGCCCGGAGCCACCCGCAAGGACGTGGAGTTGGCCCTGTCGCTGGCCGGCCAGGGCGAGGTCCGCGCCATCATCGACCGCACCATGCCGCTGGAGCGCGTGAAGGAGGCACACGAGTTGCTGGAAGGGGGCGGGATCGTTGGCAAGATCGTGCTCGACCCTACCCTGGGCTGACACGGCTCCCCACCCCACGCCACCTAGATTCCCCTTTCCAGACCGTGTCTAAACGCCGCTCAAACAGGAAATGGCACCGCCACACCTAATCGTCATTGATATGAAATAAACAACTATTCAATGATTTCGGTTAGTTATGGAATCCCGCTACACCCCAATGAGTCATTCCCGCTTCCTAGGCTGTGTCAATACTCTGCTTCGTGGCGACCAAACCCCAATCCGTCATTCCCGCGAAAGCGGGAATCCAGGGGTGGTGGCAGGGCGCTACAGCGGCGTTTCCCCGCTCTACCCCTCCTGGATTCCCG
>JAJDXX010000126.1 GCA_022823055.1 Candidatus Binatia bacterium
ACCGTTAAATCCACGCTCTCCCATCCCCGCCGCCTTCACACACACTGCCACGAAGCCGACTGCGTCGGTAAGCCCCTTACAGATGCCCCTCTGTTTCATCCCACGGGGCGGCTCCCCTCGGAACCATGGCCGTTTGCACGGACAGCGCGGTGCCCTCTTCGTTGAATCGCAGGGCGAACACCGCCCCGTAACCGCCGCGCCACTCGCCGGCGCCGGCGCTGTCCGGGCGGTACTCGTACTGGAGGATACGGTGCGGGAAGGTCAGCTCGTAAAGCTCCGGGTCCGGCACCCGGCTGCCGCCCATGGACGACACCGGGCTGATGTGGCTCCAGCCGTCGAAGCCGTGGGTAGCGCCGCCGCCGCCCTTGGCGAAATGGAGAATGAAGGCTCCCGGCCGGCCGGTCCTGCGGTTGAGAGCAGTGCCGGCCCCGGCGTTGGTACGCGCCCAGGCCGCCTGTGCCCGCTGCGGCATGGCCTCGGACAGGGCCATCCACACCGCCTCCACGATGGTGGCGCAGGTGGCCACGGTGCACTGGGTGGTGGGGGCGCCCTCGCGCGGATTCACCAGCGTTCCCTCCGGCGCCGTCACCGACACCGGGCGCATGGCGCCCTCGTTCACGGCCACGTCCGGCGCGATGGTGGAGAAGAGCCCGATGTAGCAGGACGAAACCGTGTTGGCGTAGGAGCTGTTGTAGTAGACGGGGATCTGCGGGTCGGAGCCGGTGAAATCCACGTGCAGCCCCTCGCCTTCCACCTGGACCCGGAGCCGGATCGCCGGACGCCGGCCGGCGTCGCCGTCCTCCAGCAGGTGGTCGAGTTGCCGCGACGCATGATAGACGCCGTCGGGCACCACGGCGATGCGCTCCCGCATCTGCGCCTCGCTCCGGTCCAGCACCTCGTCGATGGCGCGGTCCACGCTCTCACGGCCGTACCGTTCGAGCATCTGCCCGAGCGCCCGGTCGCCCACGTTGCACGCGCCCACCTGGCACTGGAGATCGCCTTCCACCAGCGCGCGCAGGCGCACGTTCAGCAGGATGATCTCCCACACGTCCCGGTTGTAGACGCCGCCCCGGTAAAGCTTCGCCGGAGGTATCCGCAGCCCTTCCTCCCACGCGGTGGCCGCGTGCGGGTTGCGTCCGGCCGCCCCGCCCCCGCCGATGTCCGCGTGGTGACCCCGGCTGAGCACCCAGAACCGGAGCTGCCCCTGAAAGAACACCGGCTTCAACACCGAGATGTCCGGCGCGTGGTTGTTGCCGCGGTAGGGATCGTTGAGGATCATCACGTCGCCGGGCTCCACGTCGTCGCCGAAGTGGTCGCTGACGGCCTTCACCGCGAACGGACTCGCCCCCATGAGCACGGGGATGTAAGCGGTCTGCGCCACGAGCCTCAGACGCCGGTCGAACACCGCGGTGACGAAGTCCTTGTTCTCGGCGAAGATGGGCGAGCGCGAGCTGCGCAGCATGCCCGCGCCCATCTCGCGGGTCACGCCCTCGAGACGGTTGGCGATGACGGTGAGGAGGATGGGGTCCAAGGTCGTGCGGGGTTCGATCATGTCGAGCCGGGTGAAGCGCTCGCGGCAGGCCGAAGCCGTTCCAGGCTCTCCTGAACGCTGTGCGTGTCGGGGTGCACGAGATAGTTGCCGCAGGCGTCGCAGGCAAGCTGGAACCCGGGCGGCAGCACCACCGTCGTGGTCTCCTGCTCGACGATGGCGGGGCCGCGCACGTTCTCGCCGGCGGCCAGCCGGTGCCCGTCGTGGACCGGCACCTCGATGAACCCGTCGTCGAAGAAGGCATTCCTGCGGCCCGTCAGGGAGGCGCCGCCGTCGCCGCTCCGGGCGGGCATGGGCGCGGCGTCCGCAAGCCCCCTTCCCACCACTCGAAGATTCACGATCTCCGCCGCCGCCTCGGGCATGCTGTAGCCGTTCAGCATCTCGTGAATGCGGTGAAAGTCACGCGCCACACCGGCCACGGCGTCCTCCGTCAACTCGGTTCCCGTCACGGGGACCTCCACCTCGCTGAATTGTCCCACGTACCTCACGTCCGCGGCGCAGCTTAGCGCAATGCGAGCCCGCGGGACACCCTCCCCGAGCAACGCGTCCTCGGCCGCTTGACGCAGGTCGCGGTAGTGTGCTTCCACCGTGTGTCGGTCGAGCCGTTCCAGCGACATGACGCAGCTCTTCACGAAGTCGTGGCGCAGGTCCGACAGAAGCTGGCCCGCGGCGCACATCACCGACGCTTCCCGCGGCACCAGGATCAGCCCGATGTCCAGTTCGCGCGCGATGGCGCAGGCGTGGATGGGGCCGGCGCCCCCGGCCGCCACCAGCACGAACCGGCGCGGGTCGTGTCCGCGCCGCACGGACACCTCCCGGATGGCGTCCACCATGCTGGCGTTCACCACCTGATAGGCGCCGTAGGCCGCGCGTACCACGTCCATGCCCAAGGGCCCGGCTACCTGACGGCGAAACGCTTCCTGGGCAGCCTCCTCGTCGAGGCGGAGACGTCCGCCCCAGAACCGCTCGGCGCTCAGGTAACCTATCAAGAGATCCGCGTCCGTCACCGTGGGCTGGGTGCCGCCCCGGCCGTAGCATACCGGACCCGGAGTGGCTCCCGCGCTTTCGGGTCCCACCCGCAGCAGTCCCCGGCCGTCCACGGACACGATGCTGCCGCCCCCGGCGCCGATGGTGTGCACCGCCACCATCGGCAGGGCGATCCGGTGCCCTGCGATCTCCATCTCCTTGGTCACCTCCACCTCGCCCCGGTTGGCCAAACACACGTCGAAGCTCGTGCCGCCCATGTCCGTGGTAATGGCGTCGGTGATGCCGTGGAGACCAGCGTACCATAAGCCCGCCACCGGCCCGGCGGCCGGCCCGGACAGGATGCTCCGGACGCCGAACCGGGCGGCCGGAGCCAGTCCCATGACGCCGCCGCTCGACTGCATGACCAGCAGCCGGCCACGGAACCCTTTGTCCGCCAACCGCCGCTCGAGGGATTCGAGGTAGTCCGCCAACACCGGGGTCACGTAGGCGTTGACCGCGGTGGTGCTGAGCCGTTCATAAAGGCGAACCTCCGGCAACACTTCGCTGGAGAGCGAGACATGCACGTCCGGCAGGGCTGCCCGGAGCCGCTCGCCCACCGCTCGCTCGTGCGCATCGTTGGCGAAGGAGAACAGGAACCCAACGGCGACGCTTTCGACCCCGCTCCGACGCACCGCCGCCACGGCCTGCTTGACGGACTCCTCGTCCACCGCCTCCAGCACCGCGCCGTCCCCGTTCACGCGCTCGGCGATGGGATGAATCCGCTGCCTGGGAATGAGCGGATCGGGCGGCGCCTGCTTGGGATCGTACAGGTCCGAGCGCACCCCGCGCCGCATGTTGAGCACGTCCCGGAAACCCGCGGTGGTGAGCAGCGCCGTGCGCGCGCCGCCGCGCGTCAGCAGGGCATTGGTGGCGATGGTGCTGCCGTGGATGATCCTGTCGGTGCGTTGCAGGAACTCCCGCAAGGACAGGCCCAGTTCCTCCGCCACGAGCTCGAGACCGGCGAGCAGCGCACCCGCACGGTCGGTGGGATCGGACAGGGTCTTGCGAAGGAGGCGGTGGCGGCTGCCGGACACCATCAGGTCGATGAAGGTGCCGCCGACGTCCACGCCGACCAGGTATCGATCTCGGGAATCACTCATAACTAGCTGGTACCCGCCACTGCTCGTCATCGCGCCTTGCCGACAACGAAAAATCCTCCGCATATTATGCTGCGAATTAACCAGACACCACTAGATCGAAGCTGACGGCCTCGAATCTGCGACTGCGCCGCGTACCGGCGACACGCATGTGTTCAGCCGCGACGCGGCATATCATTTCTTCGTGCGGAAAGACCGGTGGCAATCCGCGCAGGTGCGCCGTAACCGCTTGAACAGGGCTTCCCGTTCACGGGGCGCCGCCGATGCCAAAGACCCCGCCGTCCGTTCGAGTTCCTGCGCCAACTTGACGAAACGGTCCCAATCCGCCCACACGGAAGGAAGCGTCCGCGTCGGGTGATTCAAGCTCCCTTCGGGAAACAGCGCCGTCAGCTCATCGCCCGCGTGTTGGATGATGGTTCGGGCGTACACCTTGAAGCGTTCAGCCTCATCGTGTTGCGTTCCGCGAATCAGGCTTCCCAGCTCTTTCATCGCACCGCCCATGGAAGTCATGGCGTCCATGCGCTGCTTGACGATGCCGGTGGCGTCGCGGTGGCCGGTTGCCCCGGCGGGAGCTAGTACCCATGCCAGCACGGCTACCGCGACCAGGCTGGACTTCGTCGGTTTGGTTCCGCTCACGGTGTCCTCCGTATCCTCTCCTCAATAGATGCCCTTCGCCCGCTGTAGCGCGATCATCCTGTTCACGGTCACGTCCCACGCCGCCGACCCGAGGCTGCCAGATCGTCGAGGATCGGGCAGTCCGGTCGATCATCGCCATGACAACGCGCCACCAAACGCGCCAGCGTGCTTCGCAGTCCCTCGAGTTCGGCGATCTTGGCGTTGATCCGGCGCAGGTGATGTTCCGCAACGGCCTTCACGTCCGAGCTGGCGCGGCCGCGGTCTTCATAGAGAGAAAGAAGCGCGCGACAGTCGTCAATGGTAAAGCCCAGGGAACGGGCGCGCGCGAGGAAGGTCAACTTGTGAACTTCGTTCTCGCCGAAGTCGCGATACCCGTTGGGGCCGCGCTCCGGCCGCACGAAGCCGATTTCTTCGTAGTATCGGATCGTCTTGGCGGGGAGACCACTCGTCTCCGCAACGTCGCCGATGTTCATGACCACCTCCGTTCCTGGTGGTCATTATAAAGGTTCCTGTTACTGGAAGGTCAAGGGTGGCTCTGTTCCGGCCGGGGTCCTGGGCGAGTTTTGGGCGGAATTGCGCGAGATCGTTAACGAGATTCGGCCCGAGAGGATCATCGTGCTGCAGGTCAACGCCGCATTGCAGACAGGCGGGGGGACCCGGCCCCGACGGGGCCGCACGCAGGGAAAGCGCGCGTCGCGTCGGGGCCGGGGTGGTTAAGGGGAGGCGCCGGCTCTAGTGGCCCTTGGTCTTCCCCATGACGCCAACGAAGGCCACCTTGGTGGGGTTGCCGGCGATCTTCCAGCTTTTGACGACCTTCAGGTTCTTGTCGTCCAGTTGCAGCACCTTGCCACCCACCGAATCGGTGATGAACACCGCGCCGGGAATGGTGGTGACGTGGGGGCGTGCCCAGAAGCCCGTCTCTACCGGTGTAGCCAGGAAATCGCGCGCCGAGGCCAACCGATCAAGCTTGCGAGTGTCGTACTTGCGCAACTCGCCGTCGCTCATCACCACCAGCAGCGCCTTGCCGTCGTGGCTCATCCCGGCGTTGATGGGCTTCAGTGCGTCCGAAGCGGGGACCAACTGCTTCATGACGCCTTTCTTGGCATCCACGGCGAACACGCCAGCCGCGGAACCGAGAGGGAAGAAGTGGTCCAGACCGGCGTAACCCCAGATTGCGGTCACGCGGAGATCCTTGGATACACCCTTCGGAAACGGGATGAACCTCCCCTTGTACTTGCCGTGGTCCGCTTCCAGGGTGAGGACGCCGCCCCTGCAGGCAAAGGCCGCCACGTGGCCGTTTCCGGCGTCGCCGTGCAGATCCTTGCAGCCCTCCTGGCGATGCAGCACCTTCCCCGACAGGTCCACGATCTTGGCGCCAATGGGGAGACGGTAGTCCTTGGGGTTGGCGGCAAAGTCGAGGTGCTGGATGGTAACCGCGAACAGGTCATGTGCCAATGGCACCGCCCCGCCGTGGTGGGGACCCGCGTTGAGCTTGGGCGGCTTGTAGTTGGCTCGCTTCTTCTCAAGTTCGTCCTCGTTGAGCAGCACCACGTCGCCGGTTCCGTCGTAGAATATGGCGGACCACTTGCCACTGACATACAAGTGCACCGGGCGCTCGCCGGTCAGGTCTACATCGATTTGCTTGACCGGCCCGGTCACGCGGTCGAAGTGGTCGCCGTGGCTCTCCAGGTAGATGCCGCCGTCGAAGACGTGGACATTGTTGGCGTCGCTGGAGACCGCGAGGGCGTAGCGTCCGCTCTTCGTGGCGTAGATGCGGCCGGCCCGGGATCCCATGTCAAAGGCGTCCTGCTGAACGGTGCCCTTCTTCAGGTCGATGATCGACATCATGCTGGTCTCGCCATCGCCCACCAGCAGGCGGCCTGAAACGGAAGTTGAGTTCTCTGCCGCCGTGGCCGAGGCGACGGCGAACAACAAACCCAATGAAATAGCCAGTGTTGCGAGCGGTTTCAGTTTCTCGATTCTCATCTGTAGGAGTTCTCCTTTCACACAACGTAGTCGATAGTGATATTTCTTTATCATTTTAAGGTCGTTGTCAAGTCTCGTCACAGGATCGCCCGCCATGGGTATTCAGCTTATCGGTTTCTCGCCCTGCTTCGGGCGATCTGGAAGGGACTTCGAAGCGAAGGGGGTACCGGGCCGCCGTGAGCGGACAAGGCGACCCGAGCCCGCGGATTCCTTCACGCGACGGCGGGTTGAGCGACGACGGCGCCCGCGCGCGGCAGCATCAGGGCGGCGGCGAGCACGCCTCCCCCAGCCACCGCCATCACCACGAACAGAGCGCCGAAGCCCCAGCCCGCGTGGATGCCGGCGACCACGGGCAAGGTGGAGGCCATGACGGAGAAGGTCACGATGTAGCGCAGGGCAAAGACGCGGCTGCGCCATTCGCTCTTGGTGATGCGGCCGATGAGGACGTCGTTGATGGGGATCTGGCCGAAGACGACGAGCATGAAGGCGACGGAGACCACCAGCGCGGCGACGCCGGTGAGCTGGTACATCAGCGCGAAGAACAGCGCCTGCAGACCGCCGACGAAGGCGAACACGGTGCGCACGGAGTGGCGGTCGACGAGGTAACCCACCACGAGCTGGGCCAAGGCCGCGATGGCGAACACCAGAAATGCGTAGCCGCCCACGGCGGTGGCGGAGCCGGTGAGGTCGCCGAGCCGCTCGTCGAAGATTTTCGGCAGCGCGAAGGTCGTGCTCTGGAAGACCAGGCCGCCGATGGCGGTGGTGAACACAATGATGCAGAGGACGCGGATGAACGTCGAACGTGCGATGGACGGCGCGTCGACCGTGGACGTGCCGCCCGGGCCGCGGGCATCGTCCGGAACACCCCCACTCCCCTGCCGCGCCCACACCAGAACTCCGTAGGCGATCCCGAGAACGACGGAGACCACGCCGGGCAAGACGAAGGCGCTGCGCCAACCGCCGGTGTCGATGAGGTAGCCGGTGAGCAGCGCGGCGGCGGCGACTCCGAGGTTGCCGAAGACGCCGTTGACGGCGATGGGGATGCCGGTCTTCCGCCGTCCCTGTATGACCATGGCGATGCCGACGGGGTGATAGATGGCGGCGAAAATGCCGACGGCCAGCAGCCCCAGCGCGATCTCGAACGGCGACTCAGCCAGCGCGGTGAGGATCGAGCTCACGCCGATGCCGATGAAGAAGATGGTGATCATGCCGGGCCGGCTCCACTTGTCGCCGATCCACCCGGCCACGATGGCGCCGATCCCGAAGGCCACGAAACCGGGCGTGGCATAGGGGATGAGGGCCGCGTAGCTCATGTTCCATTCGTGCGCAAGGCGCAAAGCCGCCACCGTCGCGAAGATCAGCATGAAGAGATGATCGAGGAAGTGCGCGGCGGCGAGGAAGCCCAGGTTCACACGGTCGCGCGACATGTCGCCCCCTGGTTGTCGGTCATCGGTCGCCGCGCAGCATGGGTTGCATCACCTGCTCGGCGAAGGCGCGGATCATGCTGGCCCGGGGCCGGCCGTCCACGGCGTAGGGACGGATGGTGATCTGGTCGATACCGTTGTCGAACATGCGCTGGGCCGTCTCGATGCACCGGGCGGGGGTGCCGGCCAAGGCGAACTCCGGCACCACGTCGTCGGGCACCGAGTCGGCGTGGGCGGCGTTGGGGTTCAGGTGCTGGTAGTTGTCGTAGCGGCCCGTCATCCGTTCCGCCGCCGCGGCGGCCGCCGGGCTCAGCCCCCAGAACGGCTTGAGGATGGACCGGGCCACGTGCGGCCGCACCACCGACACCGCCTTGGACCCGTCCTCGTCCACGGCCGCGGAGACCGAGAGGAATGTCCGGAACGGCTCCGTCTCCCGGCCGCCCTCCCGACGGCCTTCATTCACGCACGCCATCATCCGCTCCAGCATGTCCCCCTCCATGGCGACCCGGGCCAGGATCACGCCGTCGCCGATGCGCCCCGCGAGCCGCAGCATCCCGGGTCCGCTGGCCGCCACCGCGATGGGCGGGCACTTCTCCGGCGCCGCGAACATGAGGTGCATGTCCTCGGAACCGGCGGGCACGCGCGCGCCGCGGCACAGCGCGCGGATTTCGTCGATACAGGCTTCCAGCCGCGCGCGCGTGGCCGGCCGCTGGCCCATGGTGTTGACCGAGGTGAAGCCGCTGCCGATTCCCAGCGTGAGGCGTCCTCCGGACAGCTCCTGCAACGTCGCCGCGGCACTGGCGGTGACCGCGGAGACCCGGGTGACGGGATTGGTGACGCCGCTTCCAAGAAGGATCCTGGAGGTGGCCTGGGCCGCGGCGCCCAGGATCACGTACATCTCGCGCCAGATGAGCTGGGAATCCCCCACCCACACCTGGTCGTAGCCCAGATCCTCGGCGAGCGTGATCTCCCGCATCAGTTCGGGCACGTCGTAGTAGGGATGGATCTCGACGCCGAAGGAAACTTTCGCCATGCGTCAATCCTGCAGGCCGTACAGCCGTGCCGGGTTCTCGCTCAGGATCTTGTCCGCCACGCCGCCGGCGAGCACGCCGTCCTTGGACAGCTTGGCGATGGCTTCCATGTCGTTGGAGTAGTCCGCGTGCCCGTAGTCGGTGCCGACGATGATGTTGTCCTCGCCCGCGTATTCCAGCACGTAGGACAGATCGTCCGTGGTCTGGCAGGCCACGTAGATGCGGTTCTCCTTGAGCAGGTTGCCGTTGGCCAACTCCCGCGGCGCGCCGCGCACCGCCGCCAGCGCGTTGTCCGCGTGCTTGCGGCGGAACGCCAGCTCCGCCTGGGTGCGGATCATCAGGTCGTTCAAAGCGTAGGGCACCCATTGGGAAGTGGATTCCACGAAGCACCAGCGCAGGTCCGGGAACTTGTCCGGAACACCCTTGTAGATGAGATTGTTGAACGCGCCCACGGTAGACAGCTTGAAGCGCGCGAACGTGTCCTGGAGGAACAGGTCGTAGTGGTCGAAGCTGCCCCCGCCGGCATGCACGCAGATGGGGATGTCGAGGTCGCTGGCCTCCCGGTAAATGGGGAAGAGCGTGTCGTCGGAGAGCAGCCGCCGCCCGCCCTCGATACCGCGCATGAACACGCCGCAGGCGCCGTGCTCCTTGCCGAAGTGGATCTCCTCGATGGCTTGGTCCATGGACCGCAGCGGCGCCACCACCACCCAGCGCAGGCGCCCGCCCCCCTGCTTCCAGATCTCCGCCAGCCAGCGGTTGTAGGCCCGGCAGAGCGCCCGCTCCACGTCGCCGCGAGCGGTCAAGGGCCGCAGGAACATGGTCGGGTAGATCACCTGGATGTCCACGGACAGCTCGTCCATGTGGGCGATGCGCGCCCCCACGTTGACCAACTCGCGGGATTCCGCGGAGGTGTTGAGGCCGATGTTGGTGTTGGGCACTACCCGCTCGTCGATGCGCCAGTAGCGCAGCCCGGTGCCCTGCGACACCAGCAGGTCGGGAGCGAGGTGGCGGTCCTCCTCGGCCATGAACTCCCAAGTCTGTTCGTTCTCGATCACGTGCGCGTCGGCGTCGATGAACAGTGACATGTCGTTTCCTCCCGCGGATTTATTGGGCTCGGCATCGGGCCCGGCTCGCCGCCCGGAATCATTCTCGCCCAGGACGCCGTGGAAGTTCAACCCGATGGCTCTCGCGCGTCGTCACTTCATTTGGTACAGATTCGACACGTTGGTCCGGCCGGCTCGCGACTTGGTTACAGAAGCCGCCGCGCCGGAACCGGCAGAACGGGAGGTGGAATCATGGCACAGACAGGCTATGCGCGCCCGGACCTGTTGACGGAGACGGACTGGCTGGAGCAGCATCTCGACGACCCCGACATCCGCATCGTCGACTGCGACCCCTACGACGTCTACCGCCGGGCGCACGTCAAGGGCGCGGCGGGCATCCGCGTGCACCACTACATCAAGCAGCCGGAATACCCCACGGACCCGCGCAAGTACCCGCTGGTAGCGCCTCCGGACACGGCCAGGGAGGTCATGGAGAGCCTCGGCATCGGCGACGAGACGCATGTCGTGGCCTACGACAGCAACGGTTCGCTGTGGGCGGCGCGCTTGTGGTGGGTGCTGAACTACTACGGCCACACCAAGGTGACGGTGCTCAACGGCGGCTGGCAGAAGTGGTTCGACGAGGGCCGTCCGGCGACCCTGGACGTGCCCAAGCCGGACGCGGCTACCTTCACCCCCAAAGCCAATCCGGACCTGGTGTGCACCGTGGACTACGGCACCGCCAACGTCGGCAACCCGAACGTCGTGTTCCTAGACGTGCGCTCGGGCGGCGAGTGGACGGGGGCCAACAACCGCGGCAACAAGCGCGCCGGCCGCATACCCGGGGCCGTGCACCTGGAGTGGCTCAACTTCGTCCACGACAGGCCTTACCGGACCTTCAAGGAGGCCGGCGAGTTGCGCAGCCTGCTGGAGCGGGCGGGGGTTCCACCCGATCGTGAAGTGGTCACTTATTGACAGGGCGGCATCCGTGCGGCGCACGTAGTCTTCGTCCTGACACTGCTGGGTTACGAACGGGCACGCAACTACGACGGCTCCATGGCCGAGTGGGCCAACCGCGACGACACGCCGCTCGTGCTGGAGTAAGTCAGACGCGCCACCGCTGCCGCATCGACCCTCCTGCCGCGTCGCGGCTCGGGGATGCTCGGATCGACCGGGACGCCCTTCGACTTCGCGCGCCCTTCGACAGGCTCAGGACGGGCTACGCGCGGGGCCAACGGCCATGGGCGCCGAGCTTCTAGCCCTGAGCGCGGCGGTGGCCTGGGGGTCCGAGGCGATCCTTGTGCGCCGGGGCTCGCGCTACGCCAGCGTCGTGCTCGCCGCGCTCATGGGCTTCGTACTGAGCACGGTGGTGCTGTGGAGCGCCATCTGGCTCTTCTTCCCGCTGAGCCTGCTCTATACGCGAGGCACCTGGTACTTCGTCATCAGCGGACTGATCCAGCCCGCCATAGTCCGTTTCCTCCACTACACCGGCATCGTCCGCCTGGGCGCGTCGCGCGCCGGCCCGGTGCGCAGCGTGACACCGCTGTTCGCCATCGCCATCGCCTTCTCCTTTCTCGGCGAACGGCCGGATGCCGGCGTCTACCTCGGGTCGTTCCTGAGCGTCGTCGGGGTCTGGCTCACCTCGAGCCGGCGGGAGGGAGAGAGCGAGTGGAAGGCGATCCACCTGGCGTACCCGCTGGGCGCGGCGTTCCTCACGGCCATCTCCCAGAACTTCCGCAAGACCGGCCTCCTGATCATGCCCAACCCTTACGTGGCCACCGCGGTCACCATTACCACGTCTCTGGTGGTGTTCTCGTTGAGCCTGGTGGCGACGGGCCAGTTGCACACGCTCCGGGGCGACCGGAAATGCCTGCCGTTCTACGGCACCGCCGCCGTGGTCTCGGCCACCGCGCAACTGCTGGGCTACATCGCCCTGGCCAAGGGCGACGTGTCCGTGGTGGTGCCCCTGATCAACACGAACCCCCTCTTCATCGTGCTTTTCAGCGCCCTGTTCCTTCGGGACCTGGAGACCATCAACGCCCGCGTCGCCGCCGGCGCCGTGCTCATCGTCACCGGCATCGCACTCATCACCTATCGCTGAGGCGGCCGGCTGTTGAAGCCGTTACCTGTCTCCGATATTTGAGAACGTAGACGCAGCACACAAAGCAGACTCTGATCAATCGTTCGGCGCCCCGAAGCGAAGTCGAAGGGCGCCATCGTGCACCGGGCCATGTGGATCGTAGATTCCATGAGTAACCGCCGCCCATGACGCTCGCAGGAAGGGAAATCATCGTACGCAGGACGCGGGACCACCGCCGGGCCGAGGAGTGGGCGCTGGTGTTGGAAGCGGAGGGTCTGGCGCCGCGGCTGCTGCACACGTCCAGCGGGTGGATCATCTCGGTGCCGTCCCAGCATTTGGAGCGGGCCGCCACGGAACTGTGGGCGTACGAGAGCGAGAACCGCGCCACGGAGGCGGAAGAAGACCACCCGTGGCCCGGTCGAGCTCCGTTCTACACGGGGCTCGGCGTCGCGGCGGGACTCCTGGCTTTCTTTTTCTTCGCCGCCTGGACTCAGGAATCCGTGCGCTGGATCGAGCACGGCAACGCGTCGGCCGACTGGATCCTGCGCGGCCAACTGTGGCGCACGGTCACGGCCCTCACCCTGCACGCCGATTTCCCTCACGTAGCCTCCAACGCGGTCGCTCTGGTCTTCTTCCTGGCCGCGGTGTGCCGTTCCCTTGGGCCCGGGTTCGGCGCGGCGATGGTGCTCGGGGTAGGCGCACTGGGAAACCTCTTCAATGCCTGGTTCCACGGCTTCGACCACCACTCCGTGGGCGCGTCCACGGCGGTGTTCGGCGCCTTGGGCCTGCTTGGCGCCATCGGCGTCGTCGAGCGCCAGCGACTGGGGATTCAGGGACGCCGCGCCTGGATACCGCTGGCCGCGGGAGTGGCCATCCTCGCCATGCTCGGCACCGGCGGACCGCGCGTGGACCTGTGGGCGCACTTCTGGGGCTTCGGCGCCGGCGCGGGCGCGGGGATCTGCGCGGCCCTCTTCGTGGAGCGGCCGGAAACCGCGCCGGTTCAGCTCAGGATCGGCGTAGCGGCCGCCGCGGCGGTGGTGCTGTGCTGGATCGTGGCGCTGGCGTAGGCCGCTACTGCCTTCAGGAAGTACCGGAGCGGCGCGCCAAGGCACGGTGCTCCACCATCAGGCAGCGGTCCTGCACGACCTTGATGCCGGCGCGCGCCAACGTCTCAGCCACGGCGTCGTGGCGGATGCCCGACTGGAACCAGACGGCGGCGGGCCGGGCGGCCAGCATGTCGTCGAGGTGGGCTTCGATGTCGGTCGAACGCCGGAACACGTTGACCAGGTCCACCGGACCGGGAACGTCCGCGAGCCGGCGGTACACCGGTTCCCCGAGGATCTCCGTCACTTCCGGGTAGTACACGGGCACCGGCACCACGTCGAAGCCCGCCCGGTGCATGTACCGCGGGACATAGAACGCCGGCTGCGAAGCCTGCCGCTCGGTCTTGATGCCGAGGACGGCGATGCGCCGGGTGGCGGCGATCAGGTCCCGGATGTCCCCGGTTCGTTCCAACAGGTTCGCGCGATGGTCCATTTCGAGACGAACCTTGACAACGATTCCCGTTGGTTGCAACCTGCCGCAGACGGGACGCGGTCAGGAAGAGAGGAGCGATCATGGGTCTGCTGGATCAAAAGGTGGTGATCGTGACGGGCGGCGGCAACGGCATCGGCCGGGCCTATTGCCTGGGCATCGCCCGCGAGGGCGGGATACCCGTGGCCGCGGACATCGATGGGGACGCGGCCCGATCGGTGGCCCGCGAGGTGGCCGGAAACGGCGGACAGGCCCTCGGCGTGCAGACGGACGTGGCGGACCTCGGAAGCTGCCAGGCCATGGCCCAGGCAACCCTGGAACAGTTCGGGCGCATCGACGGGCTCATCAACAACGCAGCGGTCTTCATGAGCGTGCCGGTGACGCGTTCCGGGTTCCAGGAGATCCGCGAGGAGGAGTGGGACCGGGTGATGGCGGTGAACGTCAAGGGACTGTGGCTCTGCAGCCGCGCGGTGGTGCCCGCCATGCAGGAGCGCCGCCAGGGAAGCATCGTCAACATCGCGTCCAACATGGCCTACAACGGCGGCGCCGGCATGATGCACTACGTCGTGTCCAAGGCGGCGGTGGTGGGTTTCACCCGGGTGCTGGCGCGTGAGCTGGGCCCCGACGACATCCGCGTGAACACGCTGGCGCCGGGCTCCACCGCCAGCGAGCCCGAACCCACGGAAGCCGCTCTCGAGGACTACGAGCGCTCCGCGTCCAAGCGAATCCTGCAGCGCATCGAGAAGCCGGAAGACGTGGTGGGCACCGCGCTCTACCTGTTGTCCGACCTGAGCGCCTTCGTCACCGGCCAAGCCATTCTGGTGAACGGCGGCGCCAACCTGCACTGAGCCCCATGCGGCCCTTCCCCACCCCTGGATTCCCGCTTCCTAGGCTGTGTCAATACTCTGCTTCGTGGCGACCAAACCCCAATCCGTCATTCCCGCGAAAGCGGGAATCCAGGGGTGGTGGCAGGGCGCTACAGCGGCGTTTCCCCGCTCTACCCCTCCTGGATTCCCG
>JAJDXX010000252.1 GCA_022823055.1 Candidatus Binatia bacterium
CCGGTTTTGCCCCGCCCCTGGATTCCCGCTTTCGCGGGAATGACGATTCGGGGTGTAGCGGACTTCCATAACTACCTGAAATCACTGAACAAGACTTTAGTTTCCGGTCAATGACGGAAAGTTGGAAATGACTCTTGAATAGGCTTGGGTGGTAGAGGCCTTCGTTGACATTTGTGGTGACGCGCGTATAGGAAATAGCATCACATCGTGACACGGCTGAAACCAACCAAGAAAAGCAGGAGGGTTCCCATGAAGACGAGAATGACCTGGACATGGCTGACCTTGACTTTGACCTGCGTCGTGCTCCTGGCCGCCCAAGCAAGCGCCGCCGACAGCGCCGCGGACTTCTACAAGGGCAAGCGCATCACCATGTTGGTGCAGTACTCGCCCGGCGGCACCTTCGACATCCGCGCCCGCTGGATGGCGCGGCACTTGCCGGCGGTCACCGGCGCCAGGGGGGCCATCGTGCGGAACCTGCCGGGCGGCGGCGGGGTTGCGGGCTACAACCGGCTGTTCCGGCATCCGCCGGACGGCCTGACGCTGCTCACCGCGCACACCAAGCTGGTGGCCTTCGACCTCTTCAAGCAGAAGGGGGTGAAGTACGACTACGACAAGTTCGGCTACCTGGGACGGGTGATTCCCACCAACACCGCCGTGTTGTTGCGCAAGGATTTTCCGACGGACATCGCAGAACTGCGCAAGCTCAAGCGCATCCGCATCGGCGCCTCCTCTCCCTTCAACGAAGGCATGATCGCCGAGATGTTCGGCCTGCCCATCACCATCGTGCCGGGCTACGGCGGCTCCTCGGAACGCATGGCGGCCATCGCGCGCGGAGAGCTGGACGCCACCACCGCGGCCGTGTCCACGGGCCTGAGGTTCAAGGACCGGGTCAACATCGCGTTCTCCTACGCCAAGGACCCACGCACGCCCGACGTGCCGTCGCTGGCGGAACTGGACGCCAAGGAGCCGTGGCGCAGCTACGCGCTATCGTTCTCCGACATCTTCGGCACGGTGGTCACCTCCCCCGGCGTGTCCGAGGCCAAACGGCAATTCCTGAGCGCCGCGCTCAAGAAGATCACGACGTTGAAGAAGGCGCAGGAGGAGGCCGGCAAGATGAAGCTCGTGGTGAAGTGGACCGGTCCCGACGAGCTCAAGAGGGCGCTCAAGCCCTTCCTGGAACTCACTCCCGAGACCACCAAGCGGCTCAAGCACGTCATCGAGCGCAAGTACGTGGGCAAGCTGCAGTAAGGAACAGCGACGGGCGCGACACGACGGAGCAGACCATGGAGATCAAGTTCGGACTGATCAGCGCGGATTCCCACAGCGGCTTCGACCGTGACGCCTTCACCTCGCGCATGTCCGCGGCCAAGTGGGGCGAGCGCATCCCGCAAGTGCGGGAGGTAGAGGAAAACGGCCGCAAGGTGGACCGCTGGTGCGTCTACGGCAAGCCCCGGGGCGACCACGTGGGCAACTGCCCGGCGCTCATGGGCGAGCCTTTCCCCACCTACCCGCAGCGCTGGGAGGAGATGCCGGTGATGGGGTACGACCCGGCGGAGCGGCTCAAGGCGCTGGACGCCGACGGCGTCGATGCAGAGGTGCTGTTCCCCAATCCGCCGGGAGGTACGTTCTTCGAGCACGGCGACGCCGAATTCGAGCTTGACGTGGTGCGCGCCTACAACGACTCCCTGGCGCAATGGACCGCGGTGAGCGACCGCTACTTCCCGGTGACCATCATCCCGTACCTGAGCGACCCCGAGACCATCCGCCGCGAAATCGAACGGGCCACCACGGCCGGGCACCGGGGCATCAACCTGCAGGGCGAGACGCCGAGCCCGCTGCCCCACCTCACCGATCCCTACTGGGACCCCATGTGGGACGCGTGCCAGAGCCTGGACGTGCCGGTGCATTTCCACGGCTCCTGCGGCCTCTCGGCGGGCCGCTCCACGCGCTTCTGGAGCGGCTATTCCCCGCGGCAGGGCCACTCGGCCATGACCGCCACCTCCGCGACGACGCCGGCGCAGATCATTCCGCACCTGGTCTTCAGCGGCGTCACCGAGCGCTTTCCGCGCCTCAAGTTCGTGTTCGCCGAGGCGGGCATCGGCGGCCTCAACTACGTGCTGGCCGCCTGCGACCACGAGTGGGAAACGCGCCACCTTTGGACCGAGGGGTTGAGCACGCGTCCGAGCGAAGTCGTGCGCCGGCAGATGTTCACCAACTTCTGGTTCGAGAACGAAGGCATCAAGCTGCGCCACGACATCGGCATCGACAACCTCATGTGGGAATCGGACTTCCCCCACGTGACCGCCTTCTACCCGCGTTCCTGGGAGGCGATGGAAGACGTGCTCCAGGGAGTCTCCGCGGAAGACCGCCGCAAGCTGCTCTACGAGAACGCGGTGCGCGTCTACCGCATGGACGCGGTAGTGCGCGAGGCGGCAAGCGGGGCACAGCCCGTGGAAGCGCGCGCATGAGCCCGGCACGCGATTTCGTCAGCGTCGACGACCACGTCCAGGAGCCCCCCGACCTGTGGACCGGCCGGCTCTCCCGGAGCCGGTTCGGCGACCGCGTCCCGCATATCGAACGCGACGCCGACGGCACCGAGCGCTGGGTGGCGGACGGCAAGCCGCTCCTGGGCGGCAAGGTCGCGTCCGCCGGCGCGCTCATGCCCGACCGGAACCGCGAGCCCGAGCGCTGGGAGGAAGTGCCCACCGCGGCCTGGTCGCCCGCCGAGCGGCTCAAGGCCATGGAC
>JAJDXX010000239.1 GCA_022823055.1 Candidatus Binatia bacterium
GTCAGTTCGTACGCCCTATGGAACGTACGGACTCTGAACGGTGGGTATTGCTTGGCATCCAGGCCCATCAACAAGGCTGACATCAGATTTGCTCGAACGCCCGCACCCCTTTTGACGGCATCTCTCGGAAGCTGGCTACAGAACGAGCGGATGCGATCGGATAGAGGTTCGTCTGCCGGTGACCATATCACTTGCATGGCTCGGAGCGACTCATTCGGATAGTCGGCGCACCATGTATTGAAAGCGTTTATCACTCTCCAATGGAGCACGTTGAAGTTGACTCCCTTCGAAGAAAAACTGTTCTTTAGCGCGTCCGCCCAATCTTCCTCGCCGGCAAGAACCGCTTCCCGCGCCACCGCCAAGGCTTCCCCGATTCGGAGCTTGTAGTTCACTTCCTCGTCGTCGAGCCGACCCGTATGGACATACTCCCTTGCGCAATGAACAAATTCGTCCCAAGGGCTGTCGTGACGCGCCGGATTCTTCATTTCCACCATCGGTCCTGTCCCCATGTATCAGCCGTAGCTTCAGCCACATGGACTATGGCACGACGACAGAATGGCTGCCACCAACGCCCCGGACGCTATGGATGGCGGCGATGCGGACCAAGCCCTCACCGGCAACTACACGGACTGTCTGATTCACGGCTGCCTCTCCGTGGTTGGCCCGTCACCCTTTTGCGGACATTGCAAAAAGATCGGCTGTCCGGTAGCGATCCGGCGTAAGGCCCTGCTCGTAGGCATAGTCCAGGAAAGCTCCGACGGTCCTGCCGTCCTCGTCGAGGGAGTAGCTCCAGGGATCGCGTGGACGCCCGGGGCCGCCGCACAGGACCTCTGCCTGCTCCGGAGTCAGGGACTCCCACCACTCCTCTTCCTCCGTCGCCAGGACGTACCGTGACCGCGGCTCGCCGCCGCGGTTGCCCGCGGCCCTGGCCTCGACGAACGCGTCGTAGAGCGCATGGCACAGGCTTTCGTGCCGCTCGGCCACATCCCGCCACAACGCGATGGTGTGCATGATGGGAAAGAAGCCGGTGCGGGCGTAGTAGTCCACTTCGAGTTGCCGCGTGTCCTCGCCCAGGAGACGGCGCACGCCGGCGGCCTCGCGCGCCTCCGGGCTCAGGCTGGAGGCCTCGATCATGGCGTCGATGTCACCCCGCACCAACAGTTCCTCCAGGCTCTCGCCGGAACGGACCAACTCCACCTTCAAGTCGTTGCGGACAGCGTCCCGCAACGGCACGTCCACCGTTACCACCCACGTGATATCTTTAAGGTCGATGCCGTAATCGTGCTGCAAAAGCGCCCGTGCCCACAGGCCGGCGCTCAGGTTGAGCCGGCGCACGCCCACGCGCCGGCCGGCGAGGTCGGCGGGGGACTCGATGCCGGCGGCACCGCGGCAGAAGATGTAGCGATGCCGGAAGCGGCGGTAGTGGAACACCGGAATGGCGACCAGCGGTACGCCCTGGGACCGCGCGGTCACCAGCGGCGCCATGCCCATCTCGCAGATGTCGAAGGCCTTCTCGTCCAGCATCCGCAAGGTGCGCGGGTACTGGTAGTCGCCTAAAATGCCCGTAGGCGGGAACGGGTCGGGGATGACCTCGATGTCGTAGCCGGCCACCGTCACGCGTCCGTCCAGCAACGGACGCGTGCGTTTATATTCCCCACAGGACAGGGTCAGTCGCGGTTGCATCGTGTCGTGATACGCGAACGGCACGCACTGCCGCAAGCGGGGCGCGGACTTCACCGCATATGGTTCGCTGCCGCAAGGCGTGGTAGAGTCCACGCATCCGAACACCACCCATCACGCACAAAGGGAGAACATCGCCATGGCCAAGACGTTGCAGACCGCCGATTCCTGGGAACCGCCCGCCAGTCTGTCCAAGGAGGAGTTGGTCAAGATCTCGGACGGCATCCTCGCGGAGCCGGACATCCCCTACACCGAGACCGAGGACGTCTTCCGCATCCACGCCAACGGCATGGACTGGGACATCGGCTGCGTGGTGTACGAGCCCGAGGACCCGGCGAAGATCCCCACGGGACCGGACGGCAACAAACTCGGCATCTTCATGACCCACGGCGGCGCCAGCGACTGGCGCTCCATCGAGCGGCTGGCGCAGTGCTTTACTGGGAAGCGCGGCTACAAGGTGTGCAGCATGACCTACCCCGGCCGCTTCTATCTGCCGGACCCAAGCCGCGACTGGCCCGACGACACCATCCACGAGGACGGCAGCGTGCGCACACCCATCTGGCTGGACGGCGAGTTCATCGGCCGCGACGAGTACGAAGTGGTCAACGACGCCTCCTTCCGCGAAATCTACGGCTCCCGGACCTACGCCAGGGCCAAGGAGGGGAGCAACTTCTACTACCGGATGGCCGCCTGGCCAGTGGCCTTCGAGGAAGGGATGCTGGACATCTGCCGCCGGCACCTGCCGGTGGGCGAGTATTCGGTGTTCACCCACGGCCACTCCACCGGCGGCCCCTTCAGCCACTACCTGCTGCAGCGCATCGAGAACGCCAAGGGGCTCATCGGCATCGAGAACTCGCCGTTCGCCTGCATCTTCCGCAAGATGAGCGGCCATGACTGGCCCACCCCCTTCGACCACGTGCTCATCCGCACCTGGCGCGAGCTGGCGCGCTACAAGGGCGCCGAGGTGGCCATGCAGGAGGGGGACAAGCCGCTCTTCCGGCTGGCGTGGCTGATGGAGGAGATCTTCGACATGTGGCAGCAGGCCAAGCGCTTCCCGCAGTTCAAGGCCGAGAACTGGCTCCACAGCGACAGCCATCCGTGCCTCACCGAGGCCGCCAAGGTGACCGCCGAGCGCATGAAGTTGAACGCGGAGGAAACCCAGGCCCTGGTGGACCGCTACCTGGGCTACGGCCGGCCGGTCCCGGGAAAGCCCATCCCGCCGCTCCTCTACGGCATCAACAAGTTCAGCCGCGACCACACGCCGCCCAAGTACAACGAGATCGTCAAAACGGAGTACGCCGCCATGAACCCGGCCCCCAAGGTGCGCGTGGTCGAGATCGGCACCGGCATCCACTCCTACTGGCGCACCGAGGACGGCCTGCCCCTGGGCGTCTGCCCGGTCATCACCAAGGTCTGGCACGACGCGATCATGAACGGGTACTACGAGGTGTGACGGCGCAGGAGTTCCGGCCGACAACAGACAGCCCGAACTATTGCGCGCCGGGGCCGCCATAGGCGTTGCGTCTTGACCTTGAGTCTCAAATGAAGCAATATCGGACATTGAGTTTCCATTTTTGGACCGAAAATGGAATTTATAAGTCGATTCTTCAATGTCCCGGATCGGAGCTTCTTCCTCTTCGGTCCCCGCGGCACCGGCAAGTCCACGTGGCTGCATGCCCGGCTCCCTGATGCCCTGTTCCTGGACCTGCTCGACCCGGCGCTGCACCGCAGCCTGAGCGCCCGTCCCGAACGCCTGCGCGAATTGCTCGCCGGCTCGCCCGGGACCGGAACCGTGGTCATCGACGAGGTCCAGCGGGTTCCGGAACTGCTGACCGTCGTCCACGCGCTCATGGAGGAGCCTTCGCCGCCCCGCTTCGTCCTGACGGGATCCAGCGCGCGAAAGCTCCGGCGCGGGGGTGTGGACCTCTTGGGCGGGCGCGCCGTTCACCGCACGCTGCATCCCTTCATGGCAGCGGAACTGCCTGATTTCGAGCTCGAAAGCGCGTTGCAAGTCGGCCTGTTGCCGCTGGTGCTGAGCGCACCGGAGCCGGCGGATGTGTTGGAGGCCTACGCGAGCCTGTATCTCCAGCAGGAGGTACAGGCGGAAGGGCTGACACGGAACGTCGGCAACTTCACCCGGTTCCTGGAAGCCGTGAGTTTCTCCCACGGCGGGCAACTCAACATGTCGGCCGTGGCCAGGGAATGCGAGGTCGGACGCAAGGTCGTGACGGCCTACGTCGGCATCCTTGAGGATTTGCTGCTGGTCTTCCGTCTTCCGGTCTTTCGCAAACGGGCCAAGCGCGCCACCGTCATCCACGAGAAGATTTACCTGTTCGACGCCGGGGTGTTTCGTTCGCTACGCCCCAAGGGGCCGCTGGACCGCCCCCACGAAATCGACGGCCAAGCGCTCGAAGGGTTGGTGGCGCAGCATCTGCGCGCCTGGGCGGCGTATTCCAGGCATGAAATGGAGGTGTTCTTCTGGCGCACGGCCGGGGGAACGGAAGTGGATTTCGTGGTCTACGGCGAGTTGGGGCTCCAGGCGTTCGAGGTCAAGAACGCCGCGAGAATGCACTCCAGCGACCTGCGGGGACTGCGAGCGTTTCGTGAAGACTACCCCGAGGCAGAGGCCGCGGTGCTCTATCGCGGGCGCGAACGCTTGCGCATCGACGGCATCTGGTGTCTGCCGCTGCAGGAATTCCTGCGCGGTATCGTGCCGGATCGAGGTCTGCTGGTCTTCTGAATCGAGTTTGACGACGAAAGCAGTGGACGCAGGCGCGCGGCTGCTCCGGCCCTTCACCCCAGCCGCACCCGTCTCAGCCGCAGCGCGTTTCCCACCACCGACACCGACGAGAGGCTCATGGCGGCGGCGGCGACCATGGGTGACAGCAGCAGGCCGAACATCGGGTAGAAGACGCCGGCCGCGATGGTGACGCCCACCGCGTTGTAGACGAAGGCGAAGAACAGGTTCTGGCGGATGTTGCTCAAGGTCCCGCGTCCCAGCAGCCGCGCGCGCACGATGCCGTTGAGGTCGCCGCGCATCAGGGTGACTCCGGCGCTCTTGATGGCCACGTCCGCGCCGGTCCCCATGGCGATGCCGGTATCGGCCAGGGCCAGCGCGGGCGCGTCGTTGATGCCGTCGCCGGCCATGGCCACGTAGCGGCCTTCGGCCTTCAACTCGGCGACGATGTCCCGCTTGTCCTCCGGGGTCGCTTCCGCCCGCCAATCGTCGATATCGAGGTCGGCCGCCACCGCCCGTGCCGTTCGGGGGCTGTCTCCGGTCAGCATCATGATGCGGAGGCCCGAGCGGCGGAGCCTGCCGATGGCCTCGCGGGTGGTGGGCTTGACCTGGTCAGCCGCCGCCACCAGACCCTGGGGTTTCCCGTCCACGGCCACGAACATCGCGGTCTTGCCCGCCTCCTGCAGCCGCTCGGCGGCGCTCTCGACGGCGGCTAGGTGGGCATCCAACTCGCGCATCAACGCCAGATTACCGAGCGCAACCGCGCGGCCGGCGACCCGCCCACGGACACCTTTTCCGGGCACGGCCTCGAAGTCGGTGGTGTCATGGAGCACGGCGCCCCGCGCCCGCGCGCCGGCGAGAATTGCCTCCGCCAGCGGGTGTTCCGATCCGCGTTCGAGCGAGGCCGCCAACGACAGGACGTCGTCCTCGTCCATGCCGCCGTCCACCGCGATCACGTCGGTCAGCTCCGGCTTCCCTTCGGTCAGGGTGCCGGTCTTGTCCACTACCAGCACGTCCACCCTGGCGAGGCTCTCCAGCGCCGCGGCATCCCGCACCAGCACGCCCGCCTGGGCGCCCCGCCCTGTGGCCACCATGATGGACATGGGCGTGGCGAGGCCTAGTGCGCACGGGCAGGCGATGACGAGGACGCTCACGGCCGCCACCACGGCATTGGCGAGGGCGGGCGCTGGACCGACGGCCAGCCACACGACCAACGAGATCAGCGACACCACCACAACCGCGGGCACGAACCAGCTCGCAACCCGGTCCACCAAGGCCTGGACCGGAGCGCGGCTTCGCTGGGCCGCGGCGACCATGTCGACGATCCGCGCCAGCACCGTATCGGCGCCGACCCCCTCGGCGCGCATGGTGAACGAGCCCGCCTGGTTGATGGTGCCTCCGGTTACCGGGTCGCCCGCCGTCTTCTCCACCGGGACAGGCTCGCCCGTGAGCAGCCGCTCGTCCACCGCCGAGTGGCCGTCCAGGAGGACACCGTCCACCGGGACGCTCTCCCCCGGCCGCACCAGCAACCGGTCGCCGACCTTCACCGCTTCGAGGGGCACGTCCTCGTCCCCGTCGTCGGTCACTCGCCGCGCGGTCTTGGGCGCAAGGTCCAGCAGCGCCCGGATCGCGCCGCCCGTGCGCTCGCGCGCCGACAGCTCGAAGATCTGGCCCACCAGCACCAGGATGAGAATGATCGCCGCGGCCTCGAAGTAGACCGGCGGCAGCCCGTGCTGTCCGCGCACCGACTCGGGAAACAGCCCCGGCGCCAGCACCGCCGCCACGCTGAAGAGGTAGGATGCCCCCGCGCCGAGGGCGATCAGGGTCCACATGTTGGGACTGCGGTTCACCACCGAAGCCCAGCCGCGCTTGAAGAACGGCAGCGCGACCCACACCACCACCGGAGTCGACAACAGCAACTGCAGCCAGACGTGCAGGAGCGGCCCGAGCCATTCCGCCATGGGCAGCCCGAGATGTCCGCCCATCTCCAGGACGAGTGTGGCGAGACCGAGCGGCGCACCGATCCACAGACGCCGTTTGAAGTCCGCCAACTCCGGATTGGGACCGGCATCCGCGGACGGCATCATGGGTTCGAGAGCCATGCCGCAGATGGGGCAGTCCCCGGGAGCGTCGCGCACGATCTCCGGGTCCATCGGGCAGGTGTACTTGACGCCCTCTGGCGTCGGCTCCGGTTCGGAGCGAGGACCGAGAAATTCCTCCGGCGAGGCCTCGAAGCGAGCCTGACAGTGCCCCGAGCAGAAGTAGAACCGTTCCCCGTCGTGCCGGACCAGATACCGCGCGGTGACGCGCTGGACCGTCATGCCGCAGACAGGATCCTTGGCCTCGATGTAGTCGTCGGGCGCCGCCGCGAACTTCTTCAGGCAGCCCTCGCAGCAGAAATGGTATTGCTGCCCGAGGTGGTCCAGAGACGGTTTCCCGGCCGAAAGGGAAACCTCCATCCCGCACACGGGATCTCTGGTGATGGCGTTCGAGGACGTATCGGGCGGCTCAATCATGGTTCCGGCCATTCGTCAGTAGTGGGAACGTTGATGTCTTCACCATAGATCACCTTGCCCTGAATCGTGCCGAACACGTCGTCCACACCATTCTTTCTATTGATCGGCTGAATGCGCAAGACGGGGCGTTTGTGGTGGGTGACGATCAATTCCTCGCCGCTTTCTTCGATCTCGCGAAAGACACGAAACATGCTTGCCCGGAGCTTGCTCATCGAGATGGACTTCATGTTTGCGCCTCCGTTGGCATTATAGTTCCACGCGCCCCTACGGCGCCAGCAACTCCCCCAGCAACCGGAATTCGTGCTCCCGGGGCGAGCTCGGGCGCCAGGCGAGGCCGAGGGTGCGGGCGGGCTGGGGCTTGCGGAAGGGGCGGATGACGACGGGTGAGGGCGGGCGGCATTCCACGTCCACGGCGAGCCGGGGCAGCAGGGTGATGCCGACGCCGCCCGCCACCATCTGCACCAGCGTGTTCAGGCTGCCGGCGCGGAAGTCCCCCACCTCGCCGGCGCCGCCGCTGCGGCAAACCTCTAGGGCCTGGTCGCGCAGGCAGTGGCCGTCGTCCAGAAGCAAGACCTGCTCGCCGGCGAGATCGGCCTGGGCGAGGCGCTTGCGCGCGGCGAACCGGTGGCCGGCGGGCACCGCCGCCACGAAGGGGTCCGGCGCCAGCGGCAGGGTGGCGACGTCGCCCAGGTCCGCCTCCAGGGCCAGCAGCAACAGGTCCAGCTTTCCTTCCCCCAGGAGCGCCAGCAGCCGGTGCGTGAAGTCCTCGTGCAGCAGGATGCGCAGGTCCGGGTGCCGCCGGCGGATGGCCGGCAACGCCTTGGGCAGCAGGTAAGGCGCCACTGTGGGGATGACCCCCAGCCGAAGCGTGGCGGAGAGCGGCCGGGTGAGGCTGCGCGCGGTGTCCACCAGCTCGCCGGCCCGGGTCAGGATGCTCCGGGCCAGAGGCAACAGCCTCTCCCCCTCCGGCGTGAGCAGGACCTTGCGGCGGCTGCGCTCGAATAGCTGCACGTCCAGCATTCCCTCCAGGTCCTTGAGCTGCACGCTCAGGCCCGGCTGGGTCACGAAGCACGCCTCGGCCGCGGCCCGGAAACTCAGGCGCTCGGCCACGGCCACGAAGTATTCAAGCTGGCGCAGCGTGATATCCATGATAAATTTGATTTATCACAACCCTAATAATTATCAAATTTATTTCTCATATTTTTCCACTATACTGAAGTCAGAATAAAGATTGATCCAGACGAAAGGAGATTCCAATGTCCCGTAAACAATGCCCTGTCATGACCACCAGCGCGGGCGCGCCCGTGGCCGACAACCAGAACGCCCTCACCGCCGGCGAGCGCGGCCCGATCCTGCTGCAAGATTACCACCTCATCGAAAAGCTGGCGCACCAGAACCGAGAGCGCATCCCCGAGCGGGTGGTGCACGCCAAGGGCTGGGGCGCGTACGGGACGTTCACGGTCAACCACGACATCTCGCGCTACACCCGCGCCCGGGTGCTCCAGCCCGGCGCCAGGTGCGACGTGCTGGTGCGCTTCTCCACCGTGGCCGGCGAGCTTGGGGCGGCGGACGCCGAGCGCGACGTGCGCGGGTTCGCGGTGAAGTTCTATACCGAGGAAGGCAACTGGGACTTGGTGGGGAACAACACGCCGGTGTTCTTCATCCGCGACCCCTACAAGTTCCCGGACTTCATCCGCACGCAGAAACGGCACCCCAAGACGAACCTGAGGAACCCGGTGGCCATGTGGGACTTCTGGTCGCAGTCGCCGGAGTCGCTGCACCAGATCACCATCCTCATGTCGGACCGCGGCTGCCCCACGGCGCCCATGTACATGAACGGCTACGGCTCGCACACCTTCAGCCTCATCAACGGCGACAACGAGCGCTTCTGGGTCAAGTTCCACTTCAAGACCCGGCAGGGGCACCGGCACTACACCAACGCGGAGAGCGCCGAGGTCATCGGCCGGACCCGCGAGTCCTACCAGGAGGCACTGTTCGGCGCCATCGAGCGGGACGAGTTCCCGAAGTGGGACCTCAAGGTGCAGATCATGCCGGAACTGGATGCGGAAAAAACGCCGTACAACCCCTTCGACCTGACCAAGGTGTGGCCCCACGGAGACTATCCGCTGATCGACGTGGGCGTGATGGAGCTCAACCGCAACCCGGAGAACTACTTCGCGGAGGTGGAGCAGGCTGCCTTCTCCCCCTCGAACATCGTGCCGGGTATCGGCTTCTCGCCGGATAAGGTGCTGCAGGCGCGCATCTTCTCCTACGCCGACGCGCACCGCTACCGCCTGGGCACCCACTACGAGGCACTGCCGGTGAACGCACCGCGGTGCCCGGTGCACCACTACCACAAGGACGGCCCCATGCGCTTCTTCGAGCCGCGGCACGGCAACATCGACGCGTACTACGAACCCAACAGCTTCGGCGGCCCGGTGCAGGACAAGAGCTACGCCGAGCCGCCGCTCGGGATCTCGGGCGACGCCTCCCGCTACGATCACCGGGAAGACAACGACGACTACACCCAGGCGGGAAACCTCTTCCGGCTGTTCGACGACGACCAGAAGCGGCGCCTGTTCAGCAACATCGCCGGAGCAATGCACGGCGTTCCGCACAAGATCATCGAGAAACAGCTCGCGCACTTCGCGAAGGCCGACCCGGCCTACGCGGAGGGCGTGCGCCACGCGCTGGGGTGGCCCGACGCGGCGTGAAAGGAGTGCAACGGCCCCGGCCGTGAGCATGGCGTGAGGGCCGTGAGCATGGCGTGAGGGGCGAGGGGCGGGTTGGATACCCGCCCCTTCTTCGACGGAAAGACCGGCTACCCGCGGTTCAGAGCCGCCAGCCGCGCCACCGCGCGTTTGTGATAGAACCGGTCCACCGCATCCTTGGAGGGTTTCTTGACAGCGCGCTCCAGCAGCCGCCGCGCCTCCTCCCGGTTCCCTTCCTCGTCCAGCAGCAGCAGCCCGTAGGCGTATTCGACGCACACCACCTTGGCATCGGGCATGAGCGCCAACGCGCGCTCATAGTGGCCGCGCGCCTTCTTCGCCGTGGCGCCATAGAGGAATCTGGCCATCCCCCCCGCCGCGTGAACGATCTCCGCATGCCAAGTGGCCAAGCTCAGATGGCCCGCCGCCTTGTCGGGGTCGAGCCGCAGCGCTTCTTCAACCGATTCCCGCACCTTGGTCGCATATCCCCCGGTCACCGCCTGCAGGAACCCGATGGTCTGGGCGTAGCGGCCGCGTGCGTGGGCCAGTTGAATATGCGCTTCGGGATTGGCCGGGTCGAGCCGCACCGCCTCCTCCGCCAACTCCACGGCCCTCTGGAACAGCCCCTGCTTGTCCTCGTCCCTGGCGAAAACGTAACCTTGCATCGCCAGCGCCTGCGCCGCCAATGCATAACCCTCGGAGGTCTTGAGCGCCACGCCCACCTCGGCCGCGTCGACAAAGCGGCCTTCCGCGTGCGCCGCGCGCGCCTGCTCCATGGTCTGGGCGCCGGCGGCGCCGGCCAGCAGAAGCGTGCAGAGCATGGCCGCGGTGGTCAGGAATGCGGTTCTGCTCAATTCAAGGACCTCCCGTATCAGAGCCTGTCAGGGAAGACGGCGAAGCCTTCGGCGTAGCCTGCTTCACGCAGCCGTCCGTCAAACGCTACCAAGCCATTGCCAGCCGTGAGTCCCTGGCACCATTGGATGGCCGCGGCCAACTGCAAGGCGTCCGCCGCCCGTAAAGGATGAACGCCAAGCAGGCGTTCCGCCGTGCCCCGCACTGCCTCACTGGGCTGAATCTCAATCCCGGCTTGCGTGACCGCGTCCAACGCACGGCGGGCGACACGCACGTCATTCGGTGTGAGTTGCCCCTCCCGTACCCTCCGCATGAACGCGGAGGAACACTCGGTACGAGTGCCCCACCAAAGGACCAGGGAAGGGTCCTCGTCCAGGATGTTCCGTACAGTCTCGGTGCCAGCCTCCTGGATGCAGAGGGGCACAACCGCGGACGTATCCCAGAACTTCACCAGCCCTCTTCGCGCTCGCGGGTCACTGCAGCCCGGACCGTGGCTTCGGAATCTACAGGACGCGGCCAATCCCAAAAGTCGGCCGGCAGGGGAGCGACGGGACGCTTCAGCAACCCCTTCTTTTCCATCTCGCTCATGTGCTCGGCGAGGGACGACGGACCGGCAATCGGCAACAATCGGGCGATGGGGCGGCCACGCTCGGTAATCAAGACTTCTTCACCCGACTTTACCTGGCGCAGGTATGCACTCAGAGACATCTTCAGCCCGGATACTGTAGCAATTTCCATAAACCAACCTATCTGGTCCAATTATTCTGACTAGTATAGCCATATAAACCAACAAGGTAAACCGCCGCACCCACACTCGTGCGCCAAATCATCGTGCCTTTCGCACGACGAGGTGGCCGGCACCTGCACCGCCGGATTTGACGGCACGTGCCAACTCGAGCGCCGCAGCGCCCGCGCGTTCAACTTCCGTTCAGGACGGCGAGCCGGGCCAGCGCCTTCTCGTGGTAGAGGCGGTCGACCGCGTTCCTCGGGGGGGTTTGGACGGCGTGCTCAAGCTGATGGAGCGCCTCCGCATGGTGGCGCCGCTTGTCCATCGTCAAGAGTGCTAACGCATACTCGACGCGCGCCACCTTGTCGTAAGGCACGAGTTCGATGCTGCGCCGGTAGTGCTTGCGCGCCTTCTTCGCGGTGGCGCCGTAGAGCAGCCCGGCCATGGGTCCGGCGCCCTTGACGAGCTCCGAGTGCCATGTGGCCATGCTCAGATGGGCCCCCGCCTTGTCGGGGTCCAGCCGAAGTGCCTTGTCGATGGCCTTCCGCACCTTCCGGGCGTATCCGCCCGCCACGGCCTTGACGAATCCGATGGCGCGGGCGTACCGGCCCATGGCATGGGCCAGTTGGATGTGCGCTTCCGGATTACGAGGGTTGAGCCGGATGGCCCGCTTGGCCAACCGGATCGCGCGCTTGTAGAGCGGCTCCTTCACGCGCGTGTCGGAGGAGAGATGACCGTGCATCACCAGGGCCAGCGCGGCCAATGCGTAACCCTCGGAAGTCTGAAGCTTTTCGGCGAGTTCGGCGGCGGCCGCAAAGCGGCCTTCGGCATAGGCCGAGTCCGCCTGTTCCATCGATTGCGCGGAGGCCGCGCACGCTAGCAGGAGTGCCCAAGCGAGACTCAGGAAAACCGGCAAGACGGTCTTGATCACGGAGTGGATCTGGGAACCCGGTCGGAGACTGTGGGGCTCGATTCTCATGCTTTGCTTCAATGATGAGAAGACAACCAACTAAATTATAGGGCAAATGAAAGAAGAGTGCAACAAGCAAATTTCATCGTTGCGCTCGCGCTTGGCGAGAAGGAACGGTCGGCCTGAACGGCCAAGCCGTGACGCGCCTCAAAAAGAGAGGCCGCGGAAGGATGTATGTTGGCGAGGAGCGGTCTTGAGCGCGGGTCGAGACTGCCGGCTTCCACCACGGTCGCCGGCAGTCTCGATCCCCGTCCCGCGTTCCCCTTGGAGCTTACTGGAGGGTCTTGGTGCCCGGACTCGTGATGCGCGGGTGGCGGGTCCGGGTTTTCTTGAGCTCGAACATCAGGACGCGCTTCTGAAGCGGATCGAATCGGATTCGCAGCGTGCGGCCGCCGACGTCCACGTCCGCCACGCCCTCCTCGCCGTCGTCGAGCTTGTGCAGGGCCGAGAGCACCGACAGGCCCACCAGCGAGGCGTCCACCTCGACCCACTTTTTCGGAACTTCGCGGCCTCCGTCCACCGGTCTCAGATGTCGTCTTGTCTCACGTGGCATTGCTTCCCTTTCTTGATCCTGGAAGTCGCGTCATGACTGCGCTTGACGGGAAGTTATCAATTGACTACTATGATGTCAAGCTTTTTTTCAACTGAGAACTATATACACCATGCCGAGGAAAAAGACAAGACTTCCCAAGACCTCCCTTGCCCGCCGCCTGACGCTCGCCATGGCGGAACGCGACCCCATGGACATAGCGCGGCGCGCGGGCATCTCCAAGACCGCCGTCTACAATTACATGGCCGGCGACCGGGCGCCGCAGTCCGCCATCCTGCACCGGTTGGCTTCGGTGTGCGGGGTGTCGCTGGAATGGCTGCTGGCCACCAACGACCAGGTCCGCGACGTGTCCGGGCACGTGCCCGACGACCTTCCCGTCGTGGGGCGGGCCGGCGCGGGCCGGGGCGAATTCTCCGAGGACGGCTTCCCCGTGGGCGAGGGATGGCGGCGGGTATCGCGCCCCTACGATCTCAAGGACGCCAACGCCTTCGGGGTCGAGGTGCGCGGCCAATCCATGAGCCCGCGCTATGAAGACAAGGAAATCGTGGTATGCTCGCCCGACAAGGAATGGCACTCCGGCGACTACTGCGTAGTCAAGACCGTGGGCGGCGAGTACCTGATCAAGCGGGTCAAGCGGGAGAACGGCAACCTGGTGCTCATCAGCATCGCCCACGGCTACGATCCCATCATCATGCCGCTGTCCGAGATCGCAGGCATCTACCGCATCGTCTGGAAGAAGGAACGATAGGGAGAGGGAGACCCCATGGGAGACTACACCGAGATCCTTTACGAGAAGCGCGGCGCCGCGGGGTTGATCACGCTCAACCGGCCGCAGGTGATGAACGCCATCAGCCCGACGGTGCAGGACGAGATGTCGGCGGCCCTGGACGACGCCGTGGATGACCCCGAAGTGCGTGCCATCATCATCACCGGCGCCGGGCGCGCGTTCTCCGCGGGCATGGACCAGGGCCCCAAGCCGGGCCGGCGGCGCGACCTGCAGTGGCCCTACGGCGTCCCCACGGGCCAGTCCGCATCCGACTGGATCGACTCCTGGCGCGGTCGCGAAGGCAACCACTTCCTGCGCCTGTGGGAGCTGGACAAGCCGGTCATCGGCGCCATCAACGGCTGGGCCATGGGCGCGGGCTCGTGGCTGGCGCTGTGCACGCACATCACCATCGCCTCCGAGCAAGCCGTGTTCGCCCAGCCCGAGGTGCGCCACGGCTCCAACACGAGCTTCCTCTGGACCATGCTCGCCGGCGTCAAGAACTCGCTGCGCTACGGCCTCGTGGGCGACCACATCGACGCCCAGGAGGCCCTGCGCATCGGCCTCGTCATCAAGGTGGTGCCGCACGAACGGCTGCTGGACGAATGCTTGGAGCTGGCGGAGCGCATCGCCCTGGTGCCGCCCGAGACCGTCAAGATCAACCTCGCCATCGCCACCCTGGGCATGGAGATGATGGGGCTGCGCGACGCCCTCATGCTCGACTCGCAGCTCTCGGCTCCGGCCCACGTGATGCTGCGCGAGGAGCACCGGCGCCCGCTCAACGAAGCGCGCGAGAAGAACATCCGCGAGTACCTGCAACTGCGCGACGGCCCGTTCCAGCCCGAGCCTTTCGGCCCGCGGTCGAAGCCCAGGGATTAGTGCAAGGAGACCCCCATGTCCGCGTACCAGAACCTTCTCTACGAAAAACAGCGCAGCGGCGCGCTCATCACCTTCAACCGCCCGGAACGGCGCAACGCCCTGAGCGAGGACCTCCTAGCGGAGCTCGACACGGCCCTGGCCGAAGCCAAGGACGACCCCGAGGTGCGAGGCGTCATCCTCACCGGCGCGGGCGACTGCTTCTCCAGCGGAGAGGACATGTCCGGGGACGGCGTCCCCGAAACCGTCTGGCCCCAGGCCCTGCCCGAAGGCATGCCCCTCTACAAGGAGTTCGACGAGGTCCGCGACAAGGACCGCGAGGAGATCCTGCGCCGGCGCCTGTACCGGTGGGAGTACCCCAAGCCCATCATCGGCGCGGTCAACGGCTGGTGCCTGGGCACGGCCTCGTGGCTCGCCCTCACCTGCCACCTGACCGTGGCCGCGGACGACGCCGTCTTCGGCCAGCCGCAGGTGCGCCACGCCTCAGGCACCGACTTCATCTGGGTGCTGCTGGCCGGCCCCAAGAACGCCCTGCGCTACGCGCTCACCGGTGACCACGTCGACGCCGCCGAGGCCCTGCGCATCGGCCTGGTGAACAAGGTCGTGCCGCGGGCCGAACTGCTGGAGGAATGCTCCCGCATGGTCGAACGCGTCGCCTTGGTGCCGCCCGAAACCGTCAAGATCAACCTCGCCATCGCCACCCAGGGACTGGAGATGATGGGCCTCCACAAGGCCTGGCTCCTCAACTCCGAACTGAGCGCCATGGCCCGCCTCTCCAAGCGCGAGGAATTCAACAAGCGGCTGGAAGACGCCCGCAAAAAAGGCGGCCTGCGCGCCTTCTTCGAGGCCCGCGACAAGCCGTTCCGTCCGGAGCCGTTCGGGCCGTTTTCGAAGGGCCAGTAACCCGGACAAACACGCTGCGCCTCCCTTCCCCGTCATCCCGGACTTGATCCGGGATCCAGGGGAGGGGTTGGGCGCGCCTACTTGACCGCCTCCGCCTCCTCCAGCGCGGCGATCTCCTCTTCGCTCAGGCCCAGCACCTCGCCCAGCACGTAGGCGT
This sequence comes from Candidatus Binatia bacterium, assembly GCA_022823055.1. GTDB lineage: Bacteria > Desulfobacterota > Binatia > UBA9968 > JAJDTQ01 > JAJDTQ01. Next base: position 15,440 of record JAJDXX010000239.1, read on the forward strand.
TGTGGGCGCCGATCCAGGGGGCTGGGAGGGCGGCGCTGGCCTTGGAGCGGGAGGGGATGCCGGGGAGGCCGTGGTGGGAGACGCGGCCCCAGGGGGGCTCGTCGATCTCGACGATGTGGCCGCGCTCGCGCAGGTGGAGGTCGTAGTAGAGGTCTTCGCCGGACATGGGGATGCCGGCGGCAATGCCGGCTTCCTGGAGGCGGCGGAAGGCTTGCCGGGCGGTCTGGGTGCGGGTCCAGCCGGTCAGCCTCTCGTCCAGCTCGTCGCGGTGCTGGCGGCGCCCTTCCCTGGCCGCGAAGCGCGCGTCTTCGACCCATGAATCCATGCCGATAACCTCGACCATGGCCTGCCACTCTTCGTCGGTCTCGCACGCGATGATGATCCAGTCGTCGTTGCCGGCGCAGGGGTAGCAGCCGTAGGGGGCGTAGGGGTCGCCCAGGATTTCCCGGTAGCCCAGGGTGTCCCACTCGTAGCCGTTGACCGTGTAGTCGAGGATCGCGGGGCCTAGCATGGCGCCCTGGGCCTCAAGCATCGAGGCCTCGATGAACTGCCCTTCCCCGGTGCGCTCCTGGTGCTCCACCGCCGCTATCACACCCAGGGTCATGGTGATGGCGCCGACGCGGTCCGGCCAGGCGATCTTGCAGCGCGCGCGCATGGGCGACTCGGGGTAGCCCCACAGGCGCATGAGACCGGTGTAGGCCAGGAGCTGCCAGCCCCAGGCCACCCATGACTTGAGCGGCCCTTCCCTGCCCCAGCCCGGCATGGACACCTGGATGATGCCGGGGTTCACCTTGCGCAGCGACTCGTAGTCGAAGCCGAGCCGTTCCATGACCCCCACGCTGAAGTTCTCCACCACCACCTGGGAACGCTCCACGAGGCGGCGGAACAGCTCCTTGCCCTGGTCGTTCCGCAGGTTCAGGGTGACGCCGAGCTTGGCCCGGTTCATGTCGGCGTGGGTGGCCGCGGCGCGGCCCCGGGCCGCCACGGTATTGGATTCGATCTTGAGAACCTCCACGCCGTAGTATCCGAGGATCTCGGTGCCCAGGGGACCGGCGAACTGCTGCGTAAGGTCGGCCATGCGGAGGCCGCACAGCATGGGGTCGGTGGGGTTGGCCTGCGGGGTTGTTGCGGGCGGACGCGCTTCGGCCTGGCTCCGGACCGGCCCTTCGACTTCACTCCGCTGCGCTTCGCTACGCTCAGGGCGAACGGAAGTGGGATCTGTCCCCGACTCCGCGGGAGCGGGTCCCGTGCCCGACTCCACGGAGGCGGGGTCTCTGCCCACGGAGATCCGGTCTTTACTGGCGCCCACGCGAGCCAGGTTTCTGCTCTGCTCGAGTTCCGCCAGCACCTCCCGACCGTGCTGATCCAGCAACGGCGCCGGTCGGTACACGCGCATGGGGGTGCGCGACAGGCGCATGGGGAAGCCGGGGGCGCGGTAGCGGCCGATGACCGGGTGCTCGATCTCCTCCAGCCAGTGGCGCGCGGTCAACTGCTCGCCCTCGACGAACTCGCCCACCGTGTTGAGCGGAGCGGCGGAGAGATGGCGCCGCTGGGCCTCGGCCACGAACTCGTCCGCGGTGAAACCGCTGATGAACTCCGCCACCACGGCGGAGGCCTCATCGCTGTGGCCATCGCGGTAGGACACGTCCTCCCATTGCGGCTCGGAGAGGATGGTGCCGGGCATCCAGTTCTGAGTCAACTCGCGCCACATGTGCGGCAGGTTGGCGGTGAAGTGGACGTAGCGCCCGTCCTTGCAGCGGTAAATGTTGGTCACCGCGCCGCCGTAGGTCTTGGCGCCGGGACGGCGCCCCATGCGGTTCTCCAGGGTGTAGCGCGCGATGGAGCTGCTGTTGGAGAAGGTCAGGGCCTCCTGCAGCGACACGTCCAGCCGCTGGCCCGCGCCGCTGCGCCGCCGGTGGCGCACCCCGGCCACCGCCAGGGTCGCGGCCATGCAGCCGGCCACCTGGTAGGCCGAGTGGGAGGGCGCGGTGCATGGCCCGCGCTGGTCGTCGCCCTGGCTGTAGAGGAATCCGCCGGCGCCGTTGGTGATGGCGTCGCTGCTCTTGTAGTGCCGGTAGGGACCGGTGCGGCCGAAGGGCGTCAAGGACACGGTCACCAGCGCCGGGTGGTTCGCCTCTAGCCAAGCGTCGGTGAATCCCCATCCATCGAGGCGCCCGGGCGGCGTGGCCTCGATGAACACGTCCGCCGAGAGCAGCAGCTTCGTGAACGTGTCCCGGTCGCTTTCGGCGGAGGGGTCCAGCACCAGGCTGCGCTTGTTGGTGTTGGCGTGGATGAAGGTGAGGCTCCGCTCGGGGCCGGCGACGCCCCCGGCGAAGGGCGGGAGCCTCCGTTCAGGGGCTCCCTCCGGCGGCTCGACCTTGATGACGTCGGCGCCGAGGTCGCCCAGCAGCCGGCCGGCGTAGGCCGCAGGCACGTCGCCCAGCTCCACCACGCGCAGGTGCGCCAGGGCGGCGGGCGCCTCGCGTTCGCTTTCGTGCTCAGCCATGGCCACCTCACCCCGCCTGGATTCCCGCTTCCCAGGCTGTGTCAAAACACCACTCAAGAGAGGCAACAACCCCCAGAAACGTCATTCCCGCGAAAGCGGGAATCCAGGAGGGGTAGAGCGGGGAAACGCCGCTGTAGCGCCCTGCCACCACCCCTGGATTCCCGCTTTCGCGGGAATGACGGATTGGGGTTTGGTC
>JAJDXX010000088.1 GCA_022823055.1 Candidatus Binatia bacterium
CGCGCGCCCGCTCCGCCCCCTTCGTGAACACCTCCTTCATCCCTTCCACCGCCCGCTGCTTCCAGGTGCTCACCTGGTTCGGGTGGATCTTGTGCCGTGCCGCGATCTCCTGGATCGTCTTGTCCCCGCGCAGTGCCTCCACGCCACCTTCGCCTTGAACTCCCCGCTGAACCGTCGTCGTGTGCTCATCGCGTATCCCTCCTTCAGTCGGTGGAATACACCTTAGCAACCTGTCCGTTTTTCCGGGACCACCTCAATGAGCCTGACGGACGCTTCTTGCTCCGCTCACTGCCACGTCTTCAACTCCGGATAAACCTCCGTCGCGAACAACTCCATGCTCCGCTTCGTCTCCTCATGTGTCATGAACCCCGCCTGGTTCATCATGAGCAGGTGCCCCACGCCGCAGCGGTCGTGCAGGTACCTGACCTTCTCGATGACCTTCTTGGGGGTGCCGGCGATGATGACGCCCTGGTCGATGAGGTCCTCGTAGGTGCGGTTGTAGCGGGCCATGCCCTTGGGGTCGAAGAAACGGGTGAGGCCCTGGGGGGGCACGAAGCCGGGCGGGGCGAAGAAGCCCACGGGGCGGCGCTTGTTGAGGTACCAGAGGAGCTTGCGGCCGCCCTCTTCGGCCTTCTTGTCGGTCTCGCCGGTGAAGGTCAGGGCGCAGTAGGCGAACCTGTCGGTGCCGGGCTCGGGGTAGTTCATCTCCTCGCAGCGCTTTCGGTAGGCGGTGAAGAGGGCTTCGGTCTGTTCGTAGGAGGTGAGCACGGTGGCCAGGGTGTAGTGGTGGTCGGCCACCCAGGGCACGGCCGCCGGTTGGCTGCCGGTGATCCAGATGGGGGGATGGGGCTGCTGGTACGGGCGCGGCCACGGGTTGACGTAGCGGTAGTGATAGTGCTTGCCCTCCCAGTTGAAAACGTCCTGGGTCTTCCACGCCTTGATGATAAGGTCGTGGGCCTCCTGCATCCGTTCCCGGGTGTCGGAGGGGTTGGTGTTGGCGGGATGGATCTCGGTGCCGACGCCCCGGACGAAGCCGGCGATGAGGCGGCCCCCCGAAATGACGTCCAGCATGGCGGCGTCCTCGGCCACCTGGATGGGGCTCCGGTGCGCCAGCGGGAAGCCCAGCACCAGGATCCTGGCGCGCTTGGTGCGCCGCACCAGGGTGCCGGCGGTGATGGAGACGTTGGCCGCCATGCAGGTGGCGGTGGCGTGGTGCTCGTTGAGCATGATCTCCAGGCCCAGCTCGTCGGCGTACTCGTACTCGTCGAGGTAGCGGTTGTAGAGATCGTGGGCGATCTTGGGGTCGCAGTAGCGGCTGGGCAGGGTCACGCGCATGGCCCCGTAGGTTTCCTCCGCGTCGTCCGGGAGAAACGGGTACGGCATTTCGGTGAAGTGATAGGCCAGCATCTCCTGGTCCTCCTTTGGCTCTCTAGCTCTCCAGGAACTCCGTGACCGCCCGGGCCAGGGCCTTGGGCTGCTCCCATTGCGGGTAGTGGCCGGCGTCGGGAATAGCGGTGAAGCCGGCTCCGGGAATGGCCTGCTGGAGCGCGCGCCCGTAGTCCGGGGTCACCACACGGTCGCTCGCGCCCCAGAACAAGTGGGTCGGGACCCGCACCCGGGCCAGCCGCCGCAGGAGCTTGGGATTGTACATGAAGGGACGCCAGGCGAACTTCAGCACCGACTGGCGGTTGCGCAGCAGTGCCAGCAGCACCTCGCCCTCCACGTCCTCCCGGCCCGGCCACTTGAGCGCCCGGGCCGCCGCCGGGTCGTGCCACGCCAACTCGGCGACTTCCTGGGCCGTGTAGACATAGACGTCCTGCACGTCGCGCACCGTGGGGGCCGAAACCTTGATGCCCACCGAATCGATCAACGCCAGCCGCCGGATCTGCTCGTGTGCGCGCACGGCCATCTCCGCCGCCACCCAGCCGCCGAACCCGTGGCCGATGACGTCCACCGGACCCGCGTCCAGGCTCTCCAGAAGGTCGAGCCCCAGGAAGGCCAGATCTTCCATGGTATCGATCCAGTCGGGCAGCTCCGACTGGTTGATCCCCGGCAGCGACGGCACCAGCACCCGGGAACGCTTGGCCAGGGCATCGTCGAAGGGCGGGACCTGCGTGTCGAGCTGGTCCCCGTAGAGGATCACCCGCGGTGCGCCGTCCCCGTGTTGGCGGACCCCCAGCTTTACGCCGTCCACCTCCATGGTCTCCGAAACCCAGGTCATGAACCCTGCTCCCCCGCCGCGTGCCGCTGGATGAAGTCGATGGCCAATGCGTTGAACTCCTCCGGGTGCTCCGCGTGGGAGCAGTGCCGCGAGTTCTCGAACACCTTCACCTCGGATCCGGGTATCTCGCTCTGCAGATCGGTGGCGTAGGTCGGAAAGCGTAGCGGATCCTGGTCACCGGCCACGATCAGCACCGGACAGCGGATGCTGCCGTAGTCGGGCCGTACCGGGCGGAAGCCCCTGGGCTGTCCGGAAGGCGCCAGGCGGGCGGCCGCACAGGCTTCCCACACGCCCGGTTCCAGGCTGGCCTGCCAGCGCTCCTCCACCACGTCGTCGGCCCACCAGCGCTCGTTGTAGAAGCACACCTTCAGGATCTCGCGCATCTGCTCCCGCTCGCCGGTGTAGCCGGTGAGTACCTTTCGCTCGTCGTTGTCGGGCGCCTTGCCGCCGCCGCTCACGGCGATGACCGAGGCCACGTCGAAACGCGGGTCCGTGGCCATCTGCAGGCAGAAGCCGCCGCCGAAGGAATTGCCGATGAGGTGCACCGGGCCGAGGCACAGGGTCCGAAGGAACGCGTCGATGTGCTTGAGCCGGAAGCCCAGCGCATCGCTGAAGCTGTAGACCAGATCGGTGCGGCCGAAGCCGGCCAGGTCCGGCGCGTAGACGTGGAAATGCTCGCCGAGTTGCGCGATGTTGTCGCGCCAACTGAACTCCGCCCGGCCGCCGAACTCGCCGCTGTGGATGAGCAGCACGGTGGGGCCGCGGCCGACGCCCGCCTCCAGGTAGTGAGTGCGGATTTGGCCTACCTGAACAAAGTGGTTGCTCACGCCTGAGGGGAGATCGGTCATGGAAGCCTGCCTAGCCGATAGGCCTATAGCTGTCAACTTGAGGTCGGGGGGTAGTGGACGGACCCCGCCCCTCGCCTCCTGGACCCCCGGGTCAAGCCCGGGGGTGACGGTTAGGGGGGCCGGCGGCTACGGTGAGGGGCAGCCGTTACGGTGAGGAGGCCCGCGGCTACGGTACGGGGCTGCGGGTGACGGTGAGGGGTCCCGGGATGACGTGAGGGGCTCCTCGGACTCGCAGGCGGAATGCGGATGTGCTAGTGTCTGTCCTGTCTCGCGGGAGACACAAAACAGCCTTGAAAACGCAGGGAGGCCTTTATGCACTGGGGTATGGAAAACAGAATGGCGCGCATCATCCAGCCGGCGGACGGGCGTTGCGTGATGCTGGCGGTGGATCACGGTTACTTCCTGGGCCCCACCAGCGGTCTGGAGCAGCCACGGGAGACCATCGAGCCGCTGCTGCCCCATGCCGACGCCATCATGCTCACCCGCGGCGTGCTTCGCACCGCCGTGGACGCCAACATGCCGGCGCCGGTGGTGCTGCGCGTGTCCGGCGGCACGAGCATCCTGAAGGAACTCTCCAACGAGGACATCACCGTTTCCATCGAGGACGCCATCCGGCTCAACGTCTCGGCCATGGCGCTGTCGATCTTCGTGGGGTCGGAGTTCGAGAAGGAGACGCTGGTGAGCCTGGCGAAGCTGGTGGACGAGGGCGAGCGGTACGGCATCCCTGTTCTCGCGGTCACCGCCGTGGGCACGAACATGGCACGGGACGAGCGCTATCTGAGTCTTTCGTGCCGCATCGCCGCCGAGCTGGGCGCCCACATCGTCAAGACCTACTACTGCGAGGGCTTCGAGAACCTGGTCAACAGTTGCCCGATTCCGGTGATCGTGGCCGGCGGCAAGAAGACCCCGGAGATGGAAGCCCTGGAACTGACCAAGAACGCCGTGGACCACGGCGCGGTGGGCGTCGACATGGGCCGGAACATCTTCCAATCCGACAGCCCGGCCGGGATGATCCAGGCGGTGCGGGCCATCGTCCACGGCGGCGCCTCCGTCGAGGACGCCTACCAGATCTACGAAACGTCGAGACCGTCTGGAGCGGAACGGGCGGCGGGATAGCGAACGCCAAGACTCTCCTCGGTGACGAGCCGCTACAACGCTCCATTCCCACACCCCTCCGTCATTCCCGCGAAAGCGGGAATCCAGGGGCGGGGAGGGGTAACCCGGGCGTGACGCCCCGCTCCACCCCGCCTGGATTCCCGCTTACGCGGGAATGACGGTTCGAGGCGTCGTGTCATTTTCGTGTCCGAGCGGAGTTTGACACGGCCTGTTTCCTGGGAATGACGGAGGGGTGCGGGAATGACGTTGCGGCGTTATCCGGCTGAGGACTCGGGCGAGTACAGCCCACTTCAGGAACCAGCCATGCGCGTAGCCATGTACTACAGCAACGATGACGTCAGGTTGGAGGAGCTGCCGGTGCCCAAGGCCGGTCCGGGCGAACTGCTGATGCGGGTGGAGGCCAGCGGCATCTGCGGCACGGACGTGCTGGAGTGGTACCGCCGCCAGCAGGCGCCCAGGGTGCTCGGGCACGAGGTCACCGGGGAGGTGACCGAGGTGGGCGCCGGCGTCACCGGCTTCGCGCCCGGGGACCGCATCGTTACCACCCACCACGTGCCCTGCAACGACTGCCACCACTGCCGCTCCGGACACGCCTCGGTGTGTCAGCTCATGCGCCAGACCCATTTCGACCCCGGCGGCTTCGCCGAGTACCTGCGGTTGCCCAAGGTGAACGTGGATTCCGGCACCTTCCTGCTTCCGGACTCGCTCTCCTTCGAAGAGGGCTCCTTTGTCGAGCCGCTCGGCTGTGTGGTGCGGGGGCAAAACCACGCCCAAGCGCCGATGCAAGAGAACGTGCTGGTTATCGGCACCGGCGTTGCCGGCCTGCTGCACCTCCAACTCGCCCGTAGCCGCGGCGTCAAGACCCTGGTAGCCACCGACATCAACGACGAACGCCTGCGCCTGGCGCGGTCGCTGGGCGCGGACCATACTCTCCACGCCACCGACGACGTGCCCGCGCGCGTTCGCGAAGCCTGCGGCGGCAGGCTCGCCGACCTGGTGATCGTATGCACAGGCGCGGCGCCGGCGATCCGGCAGGCTTTCCAGAGCGTGGAGCGCGGCGGCAGGCTGCTCTTCTTCGCCTCCACACCCGCCGGGCACGAAGTGCCCATGCCGCTATACGAGATGTGGCGCGACGAGGTGGGCCTCGTCACCTCCTATGGCGCGAGTCCCCAGGACTTGAAGGATGCGGTGGATCTGTTGGCGGGCGGAAAGGTGCGCGTGGACGAGCTTATCACCCACCGGCTTTCCCTTGCCGAGACGGGAACGGGTTTTCAACTCGTGGCCAACGCCAAGGATTCGCTGAAAGTCATCATCGAGCCGCAGAGGGGCTGACGCGGCTTACTCGACTTCCGTCGTTTCAGGCGGCATTTCCCGGACCTTGCCCGCGGCGATTTCGCGCAGGGCCACGACGATCTCGCGGTTGTCGGCGTCCACGAGCGGCTTGGCGCCCTTGAGGAGCTGCTTGGTGCGCTGGGAGCCGAGCATCACCAGCTTGAAGCGGTTGGTTACTTCGTTGAGGCAGTCTTCGACGGTAATTCGTGCCACGGCACTTTCTCCTATTGCGCGATGCTCTGCTGCTCCGGAAGCTCGTCCTCTTCCGAGGTTTCGATCTCGAAGCCCAGGTCCTCGATCATCCGGTGGGCGTCGGTGGCGGCCTGGCCCGACGTGGTCAGGTAACCGTTGACGAAGATCGAGTTGGCCGGGTACAGGCTCAGGGGCTGCAGCGAGCGCAGGTTGACCTCCCGGCCGCCGGCCACGCGGATCTCCTTGCTGGGGTTGACGAAGCGGAACAGGCACAGGACCTTGAGACAGTACTGCGGCGTCAGGTTCGAGCGCCCCTCCATGGGAGTTCCGGGTATGGCGTGCAGGAAGTTGACGGGGATGGAGTCCACGTCCAGCGCCCGCAGCGACACGGCCAGATCCATGACGTCGTCGTCCTGCTCGCCGAGGCCGATGATGCCGCCGCAGCAGGTGGACAGCCCCGCGGCCTTGACGCTCTCCAGGGTCGCCAGCCGGTCGTCATAGGTGTGGGTGGAGACCACCTCCGGGTGATATCGGCTGCTGGTGTTGAGGTTGTGGTTGATGCGCTCGACGCCGGCATCCTTGAGGATCCGCGCCTTGGACTCGGTGAGCAGCCCCATGCACGCGCAGATGTTGATGGGGACCTTGCTCTTGATCTCGGCCACGGCCTCGGCCATCTTCTCGGTTTCCTTGAGCGTGGGGCCGCGCCCGCTGTTGACCAGGCAGAAGCGCATGGCGCCCGCCTCCCTGGCCTTGACCGCCGCGTTCACCAGCTCCTCCTTGGCGAGGAACGGGTACTTGTCGATCTCGGCGTCGGAAACCGACGACTGGGAGCAGTAGCCGCAGTCCTCCGGGCAGAGGCCGCTCTTGGCGTTCATCAGGACGTGAATCTGGACTTTCTTGCCGTAGTAGTGGTAGCGGACGCGGAACGCGGCCTCGAGCAGTTCCGGCAGCCTCTCGTCGGCGCCGTCGATGACGGACTTCATTTCCGCCGGCGACAGGAGGTCACCGGCGAGGGACTTTTCCGCGAGTTCAGCGTACCTCGGTTCCACGTTGTTCATGGGGATTTCGTGTAACATGGGGGGTCCGGACTTGCAACCAAACGGCCGACCGACGGGGGTCGCTATCCGATGAAAAGGTTGAAGATCTGGCCCCGCTGGTTCGACGCCCTCTTGGGCATCAGCAGCCGCGGCACCGGCGCCAGGGCGCTCTGCGCGACCTCCCAGTTGGTCTGCGGAAGCGGATCCAGCGCCCGGATCTCGTCCAGCGAAAGGTAAACCGCCCGGTCCACTTCCCGTCCGTCCGGCGTAGGCTCCTCGGTCAGTCCCCGGAGCAGCAGCACTACGTACAGGCTGTTGCCGGAGTCTGCGTCGTACCGGCTGCGCACGCCCAGCACCCCCTCGACCTCTGCCTCCACGCCGGCCTCCTCGGCCACCTCCCGGACCACCGCGTCCTCGATGGTCTCGTCCGGTTCGACGAACCCGCCCGGCACCTGCCAGTTGCCGCGCCCGCGGCGCGACGCGCGCCGGACGAAGAGCAGGCGTCCGTCCCGCACCACCGCCCCGCCGACCCCGATGTTGTAGCCCGTGTTGTAGCGTTCCGGTATGGCCATGTCGTCCTTTCCGATCGCGGGCGTTCTCCCCGCGACCCCGCGATGTTATAACTTGGCCCATGAACGCGCGTCCAGCGATACTCGATCGGGACCGCCCGCGCACGGTCCCGCGGAGGACCGACCATGGGTGACGCACTGGGATGGCGCCGCAAGTTCGCCGTCATCGCCCCTTCCACCAATACCTCGGTGCAGCCCGAGTTCGACGACATGCGGCCGGAGGGTGTGACCAACCACTTCGCCCGCATCTGGATTCCCGACGACCCGATCCACGACGACGCGGACTTCGAGCAGTTGATGCGGAACATCCGCGCGGAGGTGGACAACGCCATCGACCGCGTCATGACCTGCCGGCCGGACTACCTGATCATGGGCATGTCCTCGGAGACCTTCTGGGACGGCGCCGAGGGCAGCCGGCGCCTGCTCGCGAACGTGGAGGAACGGTCGGGGGTCCGCGTGGCCATGGGCTCTTACGCCTGCGAGGCGGCGCTGGAAGCCTACGGCGGCATCCGCCGCCTCGGGGTGATCACGCCCTACATGCCGGTGGGCGATTCCCAGGTGGTGCGCTTCTTCACCGACTGCGGCTACGAGGTGGCGCGCCTCAAGGGGCTCAAGTGCGAGAGTCCGGTACTGATCGCGCACGTGCAGGCGGACACGCTGGAGGCGGCCATCCACGAAGTAAACGGCGACGACGTGGACGCCGTGGTCCAGGTGGGCACCAACCTGGCCATGGCCCGTGTCGCGGCGGAGGCGGAACAGCACCTGGGCAAGCCGGTCATCGCCATCAACACGGCCATCTACTGGTACGCGCTGCGCCAGAACGGCCTGTCGGACAAGGTCGAGGGCTTCGGAAACCTGCTGTCGCGGTTTTGAGCATCCTCCGACGGGGAGAGGAACGACTCGTGGACTTGACGGTTTATCGCGTTCCGTCGTGGGCGGCCGAGCCCGGACTGAGGCACGGCTTCGTGGGCCGGAACGGCGGCAACAGCGAAGGCGCGTACGCGAGCCTCAACGTCTCCTTCAATGTCGGTGACGATCCCCGGGCGGTCAAGGACAACTACTGCGCCATGAAGGGGGCCCTGGGCATGGCCGGGACCCGGATGGTCACCATGCGGCAACGGCACGGCGACACCATCCTCGACGTCGCCGAGCCGTGCAAGGAGGCGGGCGAGGGCGACGCCATGGTGACGGACGCGCCGGGGGTTTTCCTGGGAGTGCTCACCGCCGACTGCGTTCCCATCGTGTGCTGGGCACGCGCCGCGGACCGCAAGGTGGCGGCGGTGATCCACGCGGGTTGGCGCGGCACCCTCGCCGGGGTGGCGATGAAGACGGTGCGGCACATCGAGCGGCGCTACGGAACGGCGCCCCGCGATCTGGCGTGCGCCTTAGGACCGGCCATCGGACTGTGCTGCTACGAGATCGGCGCGGACGTGGCCGACCCGCTGGTGCGGGAGTGGGGGGAGCGGGCGGAGGCAGCGCTTCAGTCCCGAGACAGCGGCACCTACCTCGACCTGAGACGGCTGAACGCCGCGCTGCTGGCGGCGGCCGGGGTCCCCGAGGAGCACATCCATTTGAGCGGTCCCTGCACCGCGTGTCACCCGGCGGAGTTTTTCTCCCATCGGCGGGAGTTCCGGAACGGCGCCGGCGTCACCGGGCGGCAGGCCGGTTTCATCGGATGGTCGGATACGGGTTGAAGGTACGCGCTGAGAAAAACAGCCGAAAAACAGGAAGCCCTGGCTGACGCGACGGCCAGCCAGGGCTCGGTGTACTGTCGGAATTGACCAAGACCCTCAATTCCGAAAAGGCTCGAGAGCCTAGGTCTCAGTCACCTCGCAGCTACATATGTCACTCATATTTTGACCACCTCCTTTCTCTGCTTGAAAGGCATCCTAGGGAAGCGGAGGGTGTTTGTCAAACATTTTCCGCCACATAGGCGAAACTACCCCTCCCCACCCCCCTGGATTCCCGCTTCCGCGGGAATGACACCTCGAAAGGTCCTCGCTTCGCGGGTATCTGCGGGTATCTACACGGCTGCCGCGCGGGAATGGACGGAGCCAAGCCGCTCTTATGACTTCGTTGTCCGGACGCCCGCGAGCTTCTTCACGGCGAAGGCGGCGGCGTTGCGCACCCGTGCGTCGGTATCGTCGGTGGCGGCGCGGGTGAGCGCGTCCAGGGCTTCCGCGCTCACCTCCGTCGCCTTGGCGAGGCTCGTCACCACCGCCACGCGTACCAGCGGCTCGGGGTCGCGCATGGCTTCCAGGAAGGCCGGTGCGCGACCGATGCCCGGCACGCTGGTGTCCTGCCCCTCGTGGATGTCCCGCAGGCAGTACACGGACATGCGCCGCTGGGTGGCCGAGCCGTCGCGTAGAAGCGCTTCAAGGCACCCTTCCACCTCCGGGTAGCGTTTGCCGAGGTCGGTGAGCAGGAGTTGCGTGGCCCAGCGCAGGTCCTGGTCGCGGCTTCCCAGGCCGTGGGCGAGCACATCGAGGCAGAGCGCGGAGGGGCGCGCCACCTGCCCGAGGGCGTAGGCGACGGGCCAACGCGGCACGGTTCGCAAGCGCCGGTCGAGAGCCTCGCCGACCCCCTGCGGCTCCTCGGCCGCCAGGGCTACCAGTTCCTCGACGGCGCGGCGCACCACTCCCTTGTCGGTTTCCTCCAGCGCTTCGAGCAGCGGCCCCATGCGCTGGTCCAGCGTCGTATTCCCCATACAGCGGTACCAGTGCGGCGTCTGGCTAGTGTGCGGGATGGACGCGGCGCCTTAACGCGCTTCGGACTGGCCGATCACGTCACGCAGGCGGCCCGGGAAGTCCGTGATGATGCCGTCGACTCCCAGAGCGAGGAGCTCGCTCATCTCATCGGCGTCGTTGACGGTCCAGACGTGCACCTCGACGCCCAGGGCATGGGCGGCGGCCAGCGACACGGACGTGACGAGATCGATGCCTTGGTGGCGGCGCGGTATCTGGAGCGCCCGGCCGGGAACTTCGGGCGGCACCGCCTGCCCCGACCACAGCGCCGTCATGAGGGAGCGGATCTCGCCGGTGGAGAAGCCCGTGGCCACGGGCAGGCCGCGCGCCCGGATCACCGCGCGGGCGGAGCGCATGGTGGCGTCATCCTCCGCCGCCACCAGCACCTGGGGCGCCCTGCCGAACTCCTCGACGAGATCGAACAGCGTCTCCATGGCCGGCCCCGACAATTCCTTGATCTCCACCGTGGCCCTGACGAGGGGGAACTCCGCGAAGAACTCCCGCAGGGTGGGGATGCGAATGCCCTGCCCGCGGAAGGGATGCGTCGAGCCGCCGTCGGCCGTGAAGCGGTAGCCGGCGTCGAGCCGCTTGATCTCCTCCAGGTTCATCTCCCGCACCGCGCCGGCGCCGTCGGTGGTGCGCTCGACCGTCGCGTCGTGGATGACCACGACCTCGCCGTCGCGGGTCGCGTGGACGTCCATCTCGAGGAAGCTGGCTCCCTCCTCCAGGGCCCGGCGAAAGGACACCAGGGTATTCTCCGGCTGGGTGCCGGCGGCGCCGCGATGGCCGGCGATGCGCGGCGGAGAGCCGGAGAAGAATGCGTGTGGCGAGGGATCGGTCATGGTTCGGCGTCTTGTGGAACGGATGGACCGTGGACCGTTCCTTGAATTTTCGCCTTGTGGAATCTATGATCCTTGGATTCGTTGTCGTCGCGGCCGCGGGCCGCCGGAACCATCGACATTGATAACCGCGGCGACCCTTCCGGGTCAAACAAGCAACCCGCGGGGGACTGGTGATCCGCCGGACGGGGGAACGCCGCAAACCACGGGACATACCACGCAAAGGACCTAGATGGCTGTAGAGGACAGGCTTCTCCGACTGAAGGAATTGGACCGCCGGGCAGAGCTTGGCGGCGGCGAGGTGCGCATTCGCCGGCAACACAATGAAGGCAAGCTGCTGGCGCGGGAACGCATCGAGATCCTGCTGGACCAGGGCAGCTTCGTGGAACTGGACCGGCTGCGCACCCACGACTGCACCGACTTCGACATGCAGGACCAGAAGATCCCGGGTGACGCGGTGGTCACCGGGTCGGGCGCCATCGACGGCCGCAACGTCTTCGTCTACGCCCAGGACTTCACCGTGTTCGGCGGCAGCCTGAGCGGGGTGGTGGCGGACAAGATCTGCAAGGTCCAGGAAATGGCCATGAAGAACGGCGCACCGATCGTAGGCATCAACGACTCCGGCGGCGCGCGCATCCAGGAAGGGGTCGTCAGCCTCGACGGCTATGCCCGGATCTTCGCCAACAACGTCACGGCCTCGGGCGTGGTGCCGCAGATCTCGGCCATCATGGGACCGTGCGCCGGCGGCGCGGTGTACTCGCCGGCTATCACCGACTTCATCTTCATGACCAAGGACACGGGCTACATGTTCATCACCGGCCCGGACGTCATTAAAACCGTAACCCACGAGGAGATCACCAAGGAAGAACTGGGCGGCGCCGAGACCCACACGCGCAAGAGCGGCGTGGCACACTTCTCGGCGGACAACGACAAGGACTGCCTGCTCATGATGCGCGAGCTCATGAGCTTCCTGCCCAGCAACAACCTGGAGGAGTCTCCGTTCCGCCCCACCGAGGACGATCCCTACCGGCGCGACCAGCGCCTGCAGCACGTGGTGCCGGAGAACCCCAACCTGCCCTACGACATGAAGGACCTCATCGGCGCGGTGGTGGACGAGGGCTACTTCTACGAGGTGCACAAGGAGTTCGCTCCCAACATCGTGGTGGCGTTCGCGCGCCTGGGCGGACGGACGGTGGGCATCGTCGGCAACCAGCCGGCCCACCTGGCGGGCTGCCTGGACATCAACGCGTCGGTGAAAGCGGCGCGCTTCGTGCGCTTCTGCGACTGCTTCAACATCCCGGTGATCACCTTCGTGGACGTACCCGGGTTCCTGCCCGGCACCGGCCAGGAATACGACGGCATCATCCGCCACGGCGCCAAGCTGCTGTTCGCCTACGCCGAGGCCACCGTGCCCAAGATCACCATCATCACCCGCAAGGCCTACGGCGGCGGGTACATCGTCATGGCCAGCAAGTTCCTGCGCGGCGACGTCAACATGGCCTACCCGGCCTCGGAGATCGCGGTGATGGGACCCGAGGGCGCCATTAACATCGTCTTCCGCAACCAGCTCAAGGACGCCAAGGACGAGAAGAAGACCCGGCAGAAGCTGGTGGACGACTACCGGCGGCTCTTCGCCAACCCGTTCCGCTCCGCCGAGTTGGGCAACCTCGACGCCATCATCCTGCCCGAGGACACCCGCCCCACGCTGATCCGCACGCTGGAGATGCTCAAGAACAAGCGCGAGACCAACCTCCCCCGGAAGCACGGCAACGTGCCGCTGTAGGGTCACGGCGGGAGCGTCGAACATGTTCAAACGAATCCTGGTGGCCAACCGCGGCGAGATCGCCGTCCGCATCATCCGGGCGTGCCGCGAACTGGATATCGAGAGCGTGGCGGTCTACTCCGAGGCGGACCGCGACGCGCTCCACGTCAAGTACGCCGACTTCTCCTATCCGGTGGGTCCGGCGCCGTCGGCCGAGAGCTACCTGCGCATCGACCGCATCATCGACGCGGCCAGGAAGAGCCGCGCCGAGGCGATCCACCCGGGCTACGGCTTTCTCGCGGAAAACCCCGCGTTCTCGCGTGCCTGCGGCGAAGCCGGCATCGTCTTCCTGGGGCCGGCCCCGGACGTCATCAAGCAGATGGGCGACAAGGTCCACGCCCGCGCCCTCATGAAGAAGGCCGGCCTGCCGGTGATCCCGGGCTCGGACGACATCCTCAGCTCCGAGGAGGAGGTGCTGGAGACCGCCGAGGCCATCGGCTACCCGTGCGTGCTCAAGGCCGTGGCCGGGGGCGGCGGCAAGGGGTTGCGGCTGGTGGAGTCGAGCGACGAAGTGCGCTCGGCCTTCCGGGCGGTGCGCTCCGAGGCCGCGTCTTCCTTCGGCGACTCCCGGCTCTACGTTGAGAAGTACCTGGAACGTTGCCGCCACATCGAGGTCCAGCTCCTGGCCGACATCTACGGCAAGGTGCTGCACCTGTTCACCCGCGAATGCTCCATCCAGCGGCGCCACCAGAAGATCATCGAGGAGTGTCCCGCTCCGAGCATAGACGTGCGTATGCAGAAAGCCATGGGCAAGACCGCGGCCCAGGGCGCCAAGGCGCTCAAGTACACCGGGGCCGGCACCATGGAGTTCCTGGTGGACCGCCAGAAGAACTTCTACTTCCTGGAGATGAATACCCGCCTGCAGGTGGAACACGCCATCACCGAGCGGGTCATGGGCATCGACCTAGTGAAGGCGCAGATCAACGTGGCCGCGGGCATGCCGCTGCCCTGGTCCCAGCGCCAGATCCAGGGCGCGGGCCACGCCATCGAGTGCCGCATCTACGCCGAGGACCCCGAGACCGACTTCATGCCCTGTCCCGGCAAGATCGAGGGGCTGCGCCTGCCCGAGGGCTTCGGCATCCGCAACGACTGCGGCGTGTACGAGGGCGCCGAGATCCCCATCTACTACGACCCCATGATCGCCAAGCTCATCGTCTGGGGCGAGGATCGCGCCGAGGCCATCCGGCGCCTCAAGCGCGCCTTGCGCGAGTACCAGGTCCGGGGCGTCAAGACCAACATCCCGTTCCATCAATGGATGCTGCGCCATCCGCAGTTCATCGAAGGCGACTTCCATACCGGGTTCGTGGACGAGCAGCGCGGATTCATGCCGCGGGAGGAAGTCTACCCGAACCGCCACGTGGCGCTGGCCTCCGCGGCCATCGTGGCGCTCCACCGGGAGCAGGAACGGGCGCTCCAGATGGTGGAGAAGGGTGCGTCTGAGCAGTCGGGATGGCGCGACGTGGGGCGCCGGGAGGCGCTGCGGCTCAAGCCCGACGCGTCCGCTCCGGGACGCGGGTGGTAGGGCCATGGCGTTCATCGCAAAGCTCGGCGGCCAGACCTCGGTGGTGCGCATCACCGAGACCGAAAAGTCCATCTACAAGGTAATGGTGGACGGAAACGAGTTCACGGTGGACGGGCGGCGCACCGGCCGCAACAACTACTCGCTGCTGATCGACAACCGCTCCTTCGAGGTGGACGTGGACGTGGACGCCATGGAGGACGAGTACCGCGTGCTCCTCGACGGGCGCACTTACCACATCAGCATGTCCGACGAACGCCAGGTGCGGGTCGGCGGGCGGCAGTCCGGCATCGAGGTGTCCGGCCGGCAGGAGGTCAAGATCCCCATGCCCGGCAAGGTCGTCACCGTGCTCGTGAACGAGGGCGACACCGTGGACAAGGGACAGGGCCTGGTGATCGTCGAAGCCATGAAGATGGAAAACGAGGTACGCGCCCCCGGCCCGGGCAAGGTCGCGGAGATCCGCGTCAAGACCGGCGAGGCGGTGGAAGCCGGTCAGGTGCTGGTGATCGTGGAGTGATTCCGTAGACTTGGAGCGGAATTGCACCAACGCCCCGTGTCATTTCTCGTCCTTCCGCCTCATGAAATAGACCAGCACGATGGTGAGGCCGTAGAGCGCGGTCAGCGGCAGCGCCAGCAGGATCTGCGAGACCACGTCGGGCGGCGTGAGCACGGCGCCCAGCACGACGATGCCGAGCAGGGCATAGGGGAAATGCCGCATCATCATGCGGTGGTCGATGAGCCCCACCCGCGCCAGGAACACCCCCACCACCGGCAGCTCGAACACGACGCCGAAGGCCAGCATGAGCTTGGCCGAGAACCCCAGGTACTCGCTCACGCGAATGGCCGGGCGGATGTCCAGTTGCTGGTACTGCTCCAGGAAGAAACGGTAGCCCACGTCGAAGATCACGACGTAGCAAAAGCCCGCCCCGAGCAGGAAGAACAGCGTGCCGTAGACCACGAAGGCCCTGGCATAGCGTTTCTCTTTGCTGTAGAGGCCCGGCGCCACGAACTGCCAAGCGTGCCACAAGAGCACCGGCAGCGCCACGAAGACCGCGGCCACGAAGGCGACCTTGAGCTTGGCGAAAAAGGCCTCGGCCACGCCGGTGCCGATGACGGTGAGGCCCGCGGCTTCGAGGCTCAGGAGGGGCGCGGTCATGAAGGCGATGAGCCAGCCCGCCACCGCGTAACAGGCCAGGAAGGCCGCGAACACGGCCACGGCGGACTTGATGAGACGCGAGCGCAACTCCTCCAGATGCGCGGTGAGCGGCATGCTGGCGCCGTCCGACAGCCGCTCCTCTTCCTCCGCGCCGACGCTCTCCTCCGCGCCCGCTCCTTCGTCCGCGTTCACTCTTTCGTGGGGGGATCGCCCGCTGGAGATATGGTATTGGCGGGGGCGCCTTCTCCGGACGGCTCGGAATGCGTGTTCTCGGCGGACGGAGGCGTCTCGATCTCGTCCGCCGCGGTCTGCAGCTCACGTTTCATGTCGTCGGTGGTGCGGCGAAACTCCGCCAGCCCACGGCCCAAGGCGCGCGCCATCTCGGGCAGCTTCTTCGGACCCAGGACGATCAAGGCCACTGCCAGGATCAAGAGCAGCTCGGGCATTCCGATACCAAACATTTCGACTCCCAGAGGGTAGGCTAAGGCATTTGCAGGGGGGAGTCAAAGAGTGCCGCGGACCGCGCCACGGCGCCGTCCGCGCTTTGACTCGGTCTGTTGCGTAGTGGTATGTTGGCCGTCAACATGCCCCGTTCCGCCATCGTCACCGACCCGGTGTTTCTCAAGCACGAACCGGGTCCGTACCACCCCGAGAACCCGCAACGGATCAAGACGCTTCTCGACCTCGCCGGCGAGGTCACGGGCGGCGGCGACCGCTTCGAGTTGCTGCCCTTGCGCGCGGCGGTGCAGGCGGAACTGGAGCTGTGCCACGGCTCGGACTACATCGACCTCGTCCGCTCCACTTCCGCGCACAACCGCTTCGCCCTCGACGGCGACACCATCACGTGCCGGGACTCCTTCGGTGTGGCGCTGATGGCGGTGGGCGGGTTCCTGCAACTGCTGGACGCGGTGGCGGCGGCGGACTACGGCAACGGCTTCACCATGGCACGGCCGCCGGGACATCACGCGCTGCGGAACCGCGGCATGGGGTTCTGCCTGTTCAACACGGTGGCCATCGGCGCCCGCTATCTCCAGGAGAAACACGGGGCGCGGCGGGTCGCCATCATGGATTGGGACGTGCACCACGGCAACGGCTCCCAGGACGCGTTCTACGACGACCCCTCCGTGCTGTTCCTGTCGACGCACCAGTACCCCTACTATCCGGGGACCGGGGCCGCGGACGAAGTAGGGAGCGGCCGGGGAGAGGGCTACACGGTGAACGTGCCGCTGCCCGCGGGCTGCGGCGACGCGGAATACCTGGCGGTCTTCAGGGACATCATCGTCCCGGCCATCGAGCGCTACGAACCCGACTGGCTGCTCGTGTCGGCCGGGTTCGATTCGCACCGCGACGATCCCCTGGCCGCCATGGGCGTCACCGAGCAGGGCTTCGGGGTCATGGCCAACGCGCTGCTGGAGCTGGCGCGGAAACACACCGGCGGCAAGATCGCGTTTCTGTTGGAAGGGGGGTACGATCTCGCCGCGCTGCGCAACTCCGTAGCCACCGTGCTGGAGTGCATGCAGTCGGAGGAAGCCGCCTCCTTCGAGGCGAGCGGAGAGCGCATCGCGACCCGTATCCGCGAGGTGCTTCAAATACACGAGCGGTATCGGTAGAGCAACGCATCCTGAGAAACACCATGGGAAATCCCAACGGACGCAGAGTTGTCATCACCGGCATGGGCATGTTGACACCCCTGGGCATCGGAGTGGAGGCCAACTGGGAAGCGGTTCAGGCCGGGCGCTCGGGGATCGGCCCCATCACCCGTATCGAAGGTATCGAGTCCTTCGCGTGCCGCATCGGCGGCGAGGTCGACGACTTCAACCCCCTGGACTACATCGACGCCAGGGAGGTCAAGAAGATGGACCTGTTCATGCAGTACGCCATGGCCGCGGCGCAAATGGCCGTGGAGGACAGCGGGTTCTCCGTCAGCGGCGACGAGGCGTTCCGGGCCGGGTCCATCGTGGGCGTGGGTTTCTGCGGCATCGCCACCATCGAGCACTACCATGAAGTGTACCTGAAGCAGGGGCCGCGCAAGATATCGCCCTTCTTCATCCCCAAGGTCATCTCCAACCTGGCGCCGGGCCAGATCGCTATCCGCCACGGCCTCAAGGGAGTCAACTGGACCCCCACCTCGGCGTGCGCCTCCGGCAACAACGCGGTGGGCGAGGCCTTCCACCTGATTCGCGAAGGGCGGCAGGACGCGGTCATCGCCGGCGGCACGGAAGCGGCCACGACTCCCCTGGGGCTGGGCGGGTTCGCCGCCATGAAGGCGCTGTCCACGCGCAACGACGATCCGGAAAAGGCGAGCCGGCCCTTCGACAAGGACCGGGACGGTTTCGTCATGTCGGAAGGCGCGGGCATGCTGGTGCTGGAGGAACGCGAACGCGCGCTGCGGCGCGGCGCGCGCATCTACGCCGAGATGATCGGCTACGGCACCAACGGCGACGCCTACCACATCACCTCCCCTGCTCCCGAGGGCGAAGGCGCCGCCCGCTGCATGGCGCTGACCCTGGAGGACGCCGGCGCCGAAGCGGCCGAAGTGGACTATATCAACGCCCACGGCACCTCGACCCCGTACAACGACGCCAACGAGACCGCCGCCATCAAGACCGTGTTCGGCGAGCACGCCCGCGCGCTCACCGTAAGCTCCACCAAGTCCATGACGGGCCACCTGCTGGGCGCCGCCGGCGCGGTGGAAGCAATCTACAGCGTGCTCGCGCTGCACCTCGGGGTGCTGCCGCCCACCATCAACTACGAGACGCCCGACCCCGATTGCGATCTCGACTACGTGCCCAACCAGTCGCGGGAGGCGGACATTCGGGTCGCCCTTTCCAATTCCTTTGGATTCGGCGGCACCAACGCGTGCATCCTGCTCAGGAAGGCGACATGACACAGACAGCACCGCGAAGCGTCATACTGGGCACGGGTTCCGCCGTTCCCTCCAAGGTCGTCACCAACGACGACTTGGCCAAGATCGTCGATACCAGCGACGAGTGGATCACCACCCGCACGGGCATCAGGGAACGGCGGGTGCTGGAGGACAGCAAGGCCACCTCGGACCTGGCGCTGCTCGCCTCGGAGAGGGCGCTGGAGGACGCCGGCCTCGACGTCGGGGACCTGGAGGCCATCATCGCGGGCACGTGCACGCCGGACTACCAGTTCCCCAGCCTGGGCTGCGTCCTCGAAGCCAAGCTCGGCGCCAAAGAGGTGTTCTCGTTCGACGTGAACGCGGCCTGCTCGGGCTTTCTCAACGCGCTCTCGGTGGCGGACCTGTTCATCCGCTCCGGGCGCATCGGCAACGCCCTGGTGGTGGGCAGCGACGTGCTCAGCCGCTACCTCGACTGGCAGGACCGCAGCACGTGCATCCTGTTCGGCGACGCCGCCGGCGCCGCGGTGCTGGGCGCAGGCGACAACGGCGACCGGGGCATCCTCAGCACCCGGCTCCAGACCGACGGTTCCTACGCCGAGACCCTCTACATCCGCGCCGGGGGCACCAAGAAGCCGGCCACGCAGGAGACCGTGGAGAACCGCGAGCACTCCATCTACATGAACGGCAAGGAAGTCTTCAAGGTAGCCGTCCGGTCCATGGAAGACATCAGCCGGCGAGTGCTGGAAGAGGCCGGCCTGGGCGTGGAGGACGTCTCCCTGGTGGTGCCGCATCAGGCCAACCGCCGGATCATCGCCGCCCTGGCCGCGCGCCTCGACATCCCCATGGACAGGGTCGTCGTCAACCTCGACAGGTACGGCAACACCTCCGCCGCCTCGGTCCCGGTGGCGCTGGACGAGGTCCGAAGGGCCGGACGCATCGCCGAAGGCGACATCGTGCTGCTGAACGCCTTCGGCGCCGGCTTCGCCTGGGGCGCCTCCGTGATCCGTTTCTGATGCCCGGGTCGCCGACCGACCGACCGCCCTCCCTCACGTGATCCCGGCCGAAGCCTTCGCGCTCGCCTGCGGGCTCTTCACCGCCATCAACCTGATCTTCCTCAAGAAGGGATTGGCCCACGGCAATCCCATCAGCGCCACCGTCCTGTCCCTCGCCATCAACGTGCTGAGCTTCTGGAGCTTCGTCCTGGCGGTGCTGCCGTGGGACGAGATCCTCCGTCCCGAGCTGCTGATCTTCGTG
>JAJDXX010000043.1 GCA_022823055.1 Candidatus Binatia bacterium
CTCGGACGTGGAAAACGTCCACGGGCCGGCGGCGATCGGCGCCGCCAGCGGCGCGAAATTGCTGAACTCGCCCCAAGGGGCGTTCGTGAAACGAAAGCCGCAGGCCTCGTCGCGGTTGTAGATACGCACGATGTCATCCTCCATTACGGGCGGCGGGCTCCCTCCGTCCCTGCCGCGCTTCGCCCAACCGCAAGCGCGCCTCCCCTCCGGCGGGGACGGCGGAGCGGGTCGCGCGAAGCGCTGAGAGGCGCCTCCGCATCGGCTGCAAGAAAAAAGGGCCGCCGCTGAACAGCGACGGCCCAGTTGGGGAGGGAGGAACGATGAGCGGGAAGCCGCCTAGAACGGCGGATCCTCGATGTCGCCGGTCTGCGCCGGGGCGCCGCCGGCCGGCACGGAGCCGGTGTCGCCCGCCGCGTCCGGGTCGGGCTGCATCTGGCCGTTGCCGTTCGGCTTGTCGGGTAGGAACAGCGCATCACTGCGCCATTCCCCCCTAAGAACCGTACGTGCGAGTTTCCCCGCATACGGCTCAAGTCTCTGCTAAGCCCCCTGTGACGGGAGCCGGTACACCATCACTGTAACCGCGGCTCAAAATCTGCCGTTGGCAGTTTGGATGAAGGAGCATCAGGTTGGAGGACTGGTCCGTTCCGCCTTGAGCTTTGGGCACGATGTGATGGACATGCCATCCGCTGCCCGTGGTGATCGGCTCTTGGCATTGCGGACACTGCCCGCCCTGCTGTTGCCAGAGTTGAAGCAGTTTCTTCTTCCCCCGGAGGTCCCGCTGCATGATCCAGCCGAGCCTTTCCTCGAAGTACTCGTCCCAGGCTGGATCGAACGGGTTGGCGTCGCTGCGGATTTTGCGGTGACGCCGGATCGGGGTATTGCTGGCATAGGTCAGGTAAATCCTCTTCGCCTTGCCCTCTTTTTTGACTGTCGTGCTGAAGATCCAGTCCCGTGCTCCTTCGCGAACGAAGTAGCGTCGCTTTACCCATTTCCGGGACTTGTTTCGGTGTCTCCTGCACGCCCATCTCCAAAGCTGTTCCCAGATGAGGTGGTCCACCTTGTGGAAGGTGTCTTTGGCCACCTGGTTCTGGTGGTAGTTGGCCCATCCCCTGATGATGGGGTTGAGCGTCGGTATCAAAATTTTCTGCTTCGCCGTGGCGGACCTCTTGATGGTTGTTCGGACTTTTCGAAGGAACGCCAGAGTGTTTTTCTTCGATGGCTTTATGAGAAGAACGCCATCGTATTTTCGAACGTTCCAGCCGAGAAAGTCGAAGCCCGTTTCGATGTGTGCCACCTTGGTCTTCTCGGGTGAGAGGGCGAGGCCCCGTTCCCGTAGGAAGTCCTCGATGACCGACCGTGCCTCTTCCAGCGTTTCTTGCGTTGCGCCGGTCAAGACGAAGTCGTCAGCGTAGCGAACCAGATTGACTTTGTGCTTATGTTTATTCTCCTTCAGCGGTCGTTTGGATGTGAAGTGCTCTCGCACTGTTACCTCCAGACCGTCCAAAGTCATGTTCGCCAGCGTCGGCGAGATAATTCCGCCTTGCGGCGTCCCCGCCTCCGTTGGGAACATCTGGTTTTTCCAGACGAAGCCGGATTCCAGCCACTTCTTGAGAACCGCCTTGTCCATGGGGATGTTGGCGAGAAGCCAGTCGTGGCTGATGTTGTCGAAACAGCCGGCAATGTCGGCGTCAAGAACCCATTGAGCCCTGTTCGTGCGGTTGGCCAGTACCTTGAAGCACTGGCCGATTGCATCACGGCTCGCTCTTTCCGGCCGAAAGCCGTAGGAGTTTGGGTCCGCTTGCGTTTCCGCGACCGGGAGCAGGGCCAACAGGTGTAGAGCCTGCATAGCGCGGTCCTGCATGGTCGGGATTCCTAGCGGGCGCCTTTTGCCGTTCGTTTTTGGGATGTACACCCGCTTCAGGGGGCTTGGTTGATATCCGCGCCTCCTGAGCGACACAACAGCTTTGGCTTTCGATCCCGGCGTGGACCAGAGTTCACCGTCCACTCCGGGGGTACGCTTGCCTTGGTTTTCAGTGACCCGCTTTACGGCGAGCATTTTGCCGTGCAGCGAGTGGGTCAGAAGCCATTGCAAGGCTTTCACCTTGCCCCAGCGCCCTTCCCTGGTTGCCTTCGCAATACGCCTTTGCAGCCTTCGAACGTTGCGATGCGCCTGAGCCCAGTCGATGCTGTGCCAGTCGATCTCACCGTCGGAGGCCGCACCAGTCATGGTCATGACCGTCATTTGCCTGTCCTCCTTACGATGGTTCTGCGAAGTCTCTTGCGAGGAGAGACCAGCCGGAAGTCTGCTCCCTTTCGGGCGGGATAATGTTGGTTGTAGCCTCAACCCCTATCCGCGCGATTACAGCGCGGCCTTCGCTTTTTCCGGCATCCCATACCCGCATTCCCATCGGCGTTCCTTACGGTCCGCTTTGCCCTATTGGGCGAGAATACGGGCTTACCATGTTCCACATGAGTGACAGTTGGAAGGTTAGGTGCCGACTATTCCCCGGTGGAGGCCGTTGTCCTTGCTCTGGCACTAGACCCATCCAGAGACCGCTCCACGTACCTTTTGGTTCATGCCTGTCAGCATCTTTGGCATGTTGCCAATTTACGAGGTTTATCATCGGTTCACTTATGTTCACCTTACTCCCAAAGCCTAGCCCCCTGCTGCGTGATGCTCGCAGCTTCGCTCCCCCTCGCGGGGTCTGCTTCACCCTTGCGGGATCGGGGTACATTGTCGGGATGGCTTCGAACATCGCCGTTGCCAGCAATGCACGCACCCCTAGGCTACCGCCGAAGGAACGGCGGGTTCTGTCGTGAGGTTGTAGGACCTCAAGCAAAACAGTCACTCACGCAGCTTCATGTCGCACGTCCAGGAACTGCACCCGGCCGCCCGGCACCAGCAGGATCTCGACCGAGAAGCGATCGGAGTCCTCGCCGTCCTTGCGCCAGCGGCGGGTCTGGAGCTTGCCGTCGACGTAGACCAGCCGGCCCTTCACCGCGTGCTTTTCGAACATGTCGATCAGCCCGTCCTGGAAGGTGACGACGCGGTGCCACTCGGTCTTGTCGACCTTCTCGCCGGTCTGCCGGTTGATGTACGACTCGTCGGTCGCGATGCTCAGGTTGGCCACGCGGCCCCCCGAGGTGAGGTGGTTGACGGTGACGTCCGCGCCGAGGCGGCCGATGAGCTGCACCTTGTTGAGTCCGAATGCCATGACGATTCCCCTTCATGGTCTGGATGATGACGATGGGTGATGAACGACCGGGGCCGGGGTCACTCCCCCGAACCCCCGACCGTTCAATCTCTCCAAGCCCTCCTCCACCTCTAATCCGCCGGAGGGAGCGACGACGCCGGGCCCCAGGGTTCCGCCGGCGCCGCGTCCTGGAGGGCCATCCCCAGCGCCGGATCGGGGAAGAGGCTCGCGAAGCCGTGGTCCGGATAGACCGCGCCCCGCTCGGGACAGCGGATCGCGCGCTCGTCCTCGGCGATCTCGAGGACGGTGCGGCGATCGACGCCGATCTCGGCCAGCAGATCGCAACCGGTCGGAAGGTCGGGGGATGTATCGGGACGAAACATGGGCGGGATCTCCTCTGCCGTTGCCGTGCCCGGCATCGGCGCGGGGGACCCACTCCCTCCACCCTGCCGGACACTCGCCCGGCAGGCGCTTCACTCTTCCTCTACGACGGAGGGACGGCGCGGCGGATCGCGGCCAGGCGCTCGCAGACGGCACGCGGCGCCATCGACCCCAGGTTCAGCACCGGGATGCCGCGGGCCTCGGCGATACGGATGGCCATCCCCGTGCCGCCGGTAACCGCGCCGCCTTCGCTCCAGCAAACGACCGCATCGACCGGCCGATCCAACGTCTCGCCCAGCAGCACCGCCGCGTTCCTGGCATGCAGCTTCCGGACGGCCGGCGAACACCGCTCCCACGCCGGATGCAGGGGCGCCGCGATCTCCATGCACGCGGCCATCTCCGCCGCCGACAGCACCCGGCAGTCCGGCGCCCGATGCCCGTTGTAGCCCCGCCACGGCAGCCAGATCGTCCTCTGCCCGGCCGGCGTACCGTTGGCGAACGCTGTATCGGCCCCGTCCGCGCCGCCGCTCGACAGATGCCAGCCGGTCCGTGCCAGCCATCCCGCCATAGTCTCCATGTCCGCCAGCACGGCCGCCGGAGTCGCCCGCGCCCCGATCCCCGCATATCGCAATGTCGCCATGTCCGATCTCCCCGGTTACACCTGCCGCCGCTCCCTCTTCGTC
>JAJDXX010000145.1 GCA_022823055.1 Candidatus Binatia bacterium
GCGAAAGCGGGAATCCAGGCGGAGTGGAGTGGGGCTGCTGCGATGCACGCCGCACCCCTCCACCCCTGGATTCCCGCTTCCGCGGGAATGACGATTCGGGGGGGTGGCGCCATTTCGTGTCCGGGCAGAGTTTTGGCACAGCCTGTTCAGCGGGAATGACGTAGCCGGGGTTCAATGTTTCGGGTTGCCCCGGAGGACAACCCGAAACATTTCCGTCAGGCCTTGATGGCGATGTCCTCCAGCAGGATCTTCTCGTCCGGACGCGGACTCCAGTCGAGGTTGCGGGCCGCTCCGTAGTGGTCGAAGAGCTGGTAGAGCGGGATCATGGGCGCCTCCTCCATGATGACCTCGCTCATCTTCCGGAGGATCTTCAGCCGCTTGGCCTCGTCGGATTCCGCCTGCTCGGCGTCCACCAGCTTGTCGAATTCCGCGTGACTGAAGTTGGTGCGCTTGGACCCGCCGGTACGGAAGTACTGGTACAGCGGCGTGTCGGCGTCGAGGACGCTGCCCCGGCCGATGTAGTAGAACGGGATCTTGCCGCCGTTGACGCCGCTCCGTCCCCAGAAGACCACCCACTCCTGCGGCACGATCTCCACGCGGAAGCCGCCCTTGGACATCTGATTGGCCACCACCTGCACCAGTTCCGTGTCCTTGTCGTACTTCCCCGGCGAGAAGTGCAGCTTGACGTCCACGCCGTCGGGATAGCCGGCCTTGGCCAGCAGCTCCTTCGCCTTCTTGGGGTCGTAGGGGTAGCGCTTGACATCGGGATTGTGCCCGATGACGCGGGGTCCCACCGGTCCCTGGAGCACCTCGCCGTTGCCGTCGAAGATTCCCTTGACGATGGCGTCCGCGTCCACGCAGTAGTTGGCGGCCTGGCGCACGAGCTTGTTGTCCCAAGGCTTGAAGTTGACGTTCAGGGCGAAGAAGTAGATCCGCAGGCCCGGCACGCTCCGCACCGAGACCCGGGGATGCTTGTTGATCCGTGGCACCTCGTGTACCGGGACTCTGTCCATCACGTCGCACTGACCGGATTCCAGGCCGGCCAGGCGCGAGTTGACTTCCACGACCTTGCGCCACACCAGCTCCTTGATGGCGGGTTTCTCGCCCCAGTAGTCGTCGTTGCGCGTGAGCACGAGGTCGCCGTCACGCTTGAAGCTGACGAACTTGTACGGGCCGGTGCCGGTGGGGTGCTTGTCCACGTCGGCGCCGTACTTGTCCGCTACCGTCTTGCTCATGATGAAGCGGTTGCGCACCCCGCGCGACAGGAAGGTGACCGACGGCTTCTTGGTGACCACCACCACGGTGTGCTCGTCCGGCGTGCGCACTTCCTGGACGTTCCGGAAAGACCGCCGTTGCAGGCTTCTCTTGTCGTTCTTCATCCGGTCGATGGAGAACGCCACGTCGGCGGAAGTGAGGGGGCTCCCGTCGTGGAACTTGATGCCCTTGCGCAGCTTGAACTCCCATTCCTTGCCCCGGTACTGCCAGGACTCCGCCAGCCGTCCGACGAACTTGGCCTGGCCGTAGTCGAACTCCACCAGCGGCTCCATCATGTGCTGCCACAAGCCGTAAATCGCACCGCTGCTGTGGTCGTACGGGTGCAGGTTGTCCATGGCGCTGGCGTTGTACACGATCACCCGATCCTTGGACGCGGCGTACGCGTATGGCGCAATCGAGGGATGCAGCATGGCGGTGAGGCCAAGGGCGGCGCCTCCCTTGAGGACGTCCCGCCGGCTTACCAATCTGCTCTTGTCACTCATGTCGAACCCCTTTCCGTTTGAGGCCGTTGGGTCTTCAACGACTTTACTATTCCATAGGATGGCGCTTCAGGAACTCCAGGAAATGAGCGTTGGCGACGTCCGGCATCTGCCGCAGGTAGCCGTGGTTGCCGCCCTCCACCAGTTTGAACTCGGCGCCGGCGATGCCTTCCGCCAGCACCTTGGATGACTCCACGTGGCTGCCGGTGGAGTTCTCCGCCGTGTCGCCGGCGCCGCAGATGACGAACGTCGGGCAGTGGATGCGGTCCAGCAGGTGGCGCGTCTCGTGCTCCTGCCGTGCCACCACGTGTCGGAGATAAGGCTGCAAGGGGGTGAAGTAGGTCATGTTGACTTCGCGGAACTTCTCGACCTTGTCCGGGTGGTCACGCACGAACTCCGGCGGGAACATGAAGGCGCCGCCGAAGTGGTCTTCCATGTAGCGCTGGTGGCCCTTGTCGGCCATTTCCACGGCGGTGGCGTAGGGGACGCCGCGTTCGTAGTACTGGCCGTCGTAGGAGGTGCCAGGTCCGGAGCCCGAGAGGACGAGGCTGTGGACTACCTCGGGATGGTCGATGGCGATCCACTGGCAGACGCGCCCGCCCATGGAGTGGCCGAGGAAGTGCGCACGGCCTATGCCCAACGCTTCCAGCAGGTTGACGCAGTCATCGGCGAACATGCGGGTGGAGTAATGGACGTCCGGCTTGTCGCTGCGCCCGGTGCCCCGGTGGTCCCAGGTCAGCACCCGGTAGTGTTGCGCCAGCTCGGGGACCTGGAAGATATTCCAGTGGTCGCCGGACATGCCGGTGCCGCTCACCAGCACCAGCGGCTCACCGCTGCCGTGCAGTTCGTAGTGGAAGTTCAGGCCGCTGACGTTGGCGGTAGGCATGGTTCCCTGGCGATGGAGTTGACTCGTGCGGTGTATCCCACGCGGTACTCAGAACGTTACCGTCAGAACACCACCACGCCCCGTGCCGCCTCTCCCTGCTTCAGCCGCTCCACGCCTTCGTTGATCTCTTCGATCTTGTAGCGGTGCGACACCAGCCGGTCCAGGTCCAGCCGTCCGGCCTTGTAGTGGTCCACCATCCTGGGGATGTCGATGAGCTGGCGCGCGTTGCCGTAGCCCGTGCCGGTAAGGGTCTTCTGCTCCCTCACGAAGCGCAGGGGATTGATGGAGGCCTGGTGGTCCATGGGCGCCATCCCCACGACCACGACGGTGCCGCCCACCCGGGCGCATTCCAGGGCCTGCTCCACTGTCGGTCCGAGGCCGATGGCCTCGAAGACGTAGTCCACGCCGCCGCCGGTGATCTCGCGGACCCGTTTCGCCACGTCCTCGCGTGAGCCGTTGATCTTGTGGGTGGCGCCGAACTCCTGGGCGTATTCCAGCTTTCCGTCGAGGATGTCGATGGCGATGATGGTGCTCGCGCCCACCAAGCGGGCGCCCTGGATGCAGTTGAGACCCACACCGCCGCAGCCGATGACGGCCACGGTGTCGCCGGCTTCCACCCGGGCAGCGTTGGTGACGGAGCACACGCCGGTGGTGACGCAGCAGCCGATGAGGGCGGCCACCTCCGGCGGGATGTCGCCGGGGACCGGAACGGCCTGCTCCGCCGGGCACACCACCTGCTCGGCCCAGGTTCCGAGCCGCGCCGATATGAACAGCGGCTGCCCCTTGAGGCTCACCCGCGCAGTGCCGTCGTGCATCATCTGGCGCGGGGAGTCGTGGCCGTTGCAGAGAACCGGGATGCCGCGCGCGCAGTTCTCGCAACGGCCGCAGTTGGCGCGGAAGGAAAGGATGACGTTGTCGCCCGGCCTGACGTGGTCCACGCCGTCGCCCACGGCCTCCACCACGCCCGCGCCCTCATGGCCGAGGATCACGGGGGTCTGGTTGTCCCACTCGCCCTTGATGTTATGCAGGTCGCTGTGGCAGATGCCGGTGGCGCCGATGCGCACCTGCACCTCCCGCGCCTTGGGGCCCTCGATATCCACGTCCTCCACCACCAGCGGGGTGTTCTGCTCCAGCAGCACGGCGGCCTTCATTCCTGCACCTCCATGACCAGCCTGTAGGGCGCCCGCGTGGGCGACAACGCGGGGGAGTCGGCCGCTACTTGATCGTCATCTCCCAAGTGCGGATTCTCTCGTCGGACCGCGGGTCCCACTCGATGTTGCTGGCGAACCCGTAAATGTCCGCCAGGTTCCACAGCGGCACCCACGGAGAATCCTCCTTCAGGATACGGCCGATCTCGTGCAGAATCTTGGCACGCTTCTCGGGGTCGGCTTCCGCCATCTCCGCTTCGATGAGCTTGTCGAGCGCGGGGTTGCTGTAGTCGATTCGTGGACTTGCGCCGGTCTTGAAGTACTGCTCGACATGCGTGTGGACGTCGATGACGCTGCCCCGGCCGATGTAGTAGAAGGGCATCTTGCCCCCGTTGACCCCGGACCTGCCCCAGAACACGACCCACTCCTGAGAGATGAGCTCGACGTTGAATCCGCCCTTCTTCATCTGGGCTGCGAAGGCCTGGAGGACCTCGCTGTCCTTGGGATAACGTCCCTGGGAGTAGTAGAGCTTCACCGAAACGCCGTCCGGGTAGCCGGCCTTGGCCAGCAGTTCGCGCGACTTCTTCGGGTCGTAGGGATAACGCTTGGCGTTGGGGTCATGGCCGATGTACGTCTTCGCGCCCGCGCCCTGCACCACGAAACCCAGGCCGTCGAAGATGTTCTTGACGATGGAGTCGGCGTCTATCGAATAGTTGGCCGCCTGCCGCACCAGCTTGTTGTCCCAGGGCTTGAACCCCGGGTTGATGGCCAGGAAGTAGATCCGCGATCCGGGAACGGACTTGATGGTGATCCTGGGGTTCTGCTTCAGGCGCTCCACTTCGTGGGGCGGCACGGCGTTGATGACGTCCACCTGCCCGGCCTCCAGGGCCGCGACCCGAGCCGCCTCCTCCGTCACCTTGCGCCACACCATGGTCTTGACCTGCGGCTTCGGCGAGCCCCAGTAGTCGTCGTTGCGCTCCAGCACCAGGTCGCCGTCGCGCTTGAAGCTTACGAACTTGTAGGGCCCGGTGCCGATCGGATGCTTGTCCACGTCCTCGCCCAACCTCTCCGCGGCCGCCTTGCTCATGACGAAGCGGCTCTGAAGCTTGTCGAGAAAAACGACGTTGGGCGTGTCGGTCACCAGGACGATGGTGTGGTCGTCAACCACGCGCATCTCCACCAGCTCTCGCAGTTGCCGCCGTTGCAGGCTCTTCTTGTCGGTCTTGATGCGGTTGAACGAAAACTCCACGTCGTGCGCGGTCAAGGGCGAGCCGTCGTGGAACTTGATGCCCTTCTTCAGCTTGAAGACCCACTCCTTGCCCTTGAACTCCCAGGACTCGGCCAGCTTCGGAACGTACTCGTTGGCTTTCTGGTCCACCTGCACCAGCGGCTCCATGATGTGCTCCCAGATGCCGTAGGCCGGGCTCAGGCTGTGGTTGTAGGGATGGAGCGAGTCGATGCCGCCCGCGTGGTAGATCACCACCCGGTCCTTGGAGGCCGCCCAGGCGGAGCCGCAGGCGAGCAAACCGAGAAGGAGCGCCGCACCCGCCACCAGTGCCAAACTTCCACGAAAACGTGCATTGAACTTCATCGAGCCGTCCCCCTTTTTTGAATGCGGACCCCGTGCGGTCCGTATCCGGCGATTCATATGAAATAGTCGCGTAAGAAGTCAACCCTAACGGCTTCAAGCTGCTTCGAGTCGTTTCCGCGTTCCCTCCGCGATTCCCGCGGAACAGGTTGTGTCGAAACTCGTGAGGCAGCGACCGCTTGAATACGTCATTCCCGCCCGCTCCTTCCGTCATTCCCGCGGAAGCGGGAATCCAGGGGTGGGGAAGGGTCCAATGGGCGGGTTTCCCCACCCCGCGCCGCATGGATTCCCGCTTCCGCGGGAATGACGATTCGGGGGGTTTGTGCCATTTCGTGTTCGAGCAGAGTTTTGACACAGCCTGGAAGTGGGAATCTAGGCGGGGTCGGGTGGCGCCGCGCTCCGGTTTGACGTTGCGCCCCCACGGCTATATTCATGGGACCTGCGCCGCGGGAGCCGGCGTCCCGAACTCGACCCTGGAGGATCTCAATGGCTGGAAGTCGCTTGCCCTATCCCGACGCGGTTTTCTTCAACGGCAAGGTGCGCACGTTCGCGTCCGGAGCGTCCGTGGCCGAGGCGGTGGCCTGCTCCGGCGGGCGCATCGTCGCCGTCGGCTCCTCCGACGAAGTGCGGCGGCTGGGCGGCGCCGGCACCCGGGAGGTGGACCTCAGGGGCCTCACCGTCATCCCGGGGCTGACCGATGCCCACGTGCACCTGGCGGACAAGGGGCTGGCGGACATGCAGTTGGTGGACGTCCGCGACTTCTACGGCCCGGTAAACAACATCGACGTGGTGCTCACGCGCCTGTCCAAGAAGGCCGCGGAGACTCCCGAGGGCGATTGGGTGGTGGCCCAGGGAAGCCCGATGCAGGATTTCCGCATGAAGGACAAGCGCTTCCCGGACCGGGTCGACCTCGATGCCGCCGTCCCCGAACACCCTACGTCCGTCTCCTTCGGTGCACACGTCACCGTGGCCAATTCGAGGGGCCTGGGGCTGGCCGGCATCGACCGTGATACGCCGGACCC
The DNA here is from genome assembly GCA_022823055.1 of Candidatus Binatia bacterium. Lineage (GTDB taxonomy): Bacteria > Desulfobacterota > Binatia > UBA9968 > JAJDTQ01 > JAJDTQ01. Next base: position 6,399 of record JAJDXX010000145.1, read on the forward strand.
GGCCGGCGGCGCCATCGAGCGGGACTCCAGCACCGGAGAGCCCACCGGCATCCTTCACGAGCGCGCCCAGCACATCGTGACGGGCGTGATCCCGGAGTTCGACGCCAAGGCGCGCAAGCTGGGCATTGCCTTTGCCGTGCAACAGGCCCTCGAGCGGGGCGTGACCACCATCCACGACATCGTCAAGGACCCGTCCGCGGTGCGCGCCTACCAGGAGCTAAGGGCGGAGGGGGGCCTGCACATGCGCTCGAGCCTCTTGCTGCGCGTCATCGAGTCCGACATGAGCACGGACAGCGTGCTGGAGACCGGCCTCCAGACGGGCTTCGGCGACGAGTGGCTGCGGGTGGGCGGTGCGAAGATGAGCATCGACGGCGGCATCACCGGCCGCAACGCGCTCTTCTACGAACCCTACGTCGACACGCCGGATTACAGTGGACTTATCCGCATCCAGCAGGACGAGCTGGACGAGACCGTGCTGCGCTGCCACAGCGCCGGTCTCCGCTGCTGCGTGCACGCCATCGGCGACCGCGCCTTCGACATGTCGCTGGAGGCATACGAGAAGGCGCTCGCCGCATTGCCGCGCGAAGACCACCGCCACCGCATCGAGCACATGGGCAACTGGCTGATGTCGCCCGAGCGCATCGAGCGCCTCGTGCGCTCGGGCATCGTGGCCATTCCCAACATCTCCCTGGGCTACTTCGTCGGTGATTCCATACGCGCCGCCATCGGCGCCAAGCGCATGGAGCGGGCGTTCCCGCTCAAGACGCTGCTGGAGGCGGGCGTCATGATGGCCGGCGGCTCGGACGCGCCGGGGTACTGGCCGGTAGACCCGCTACGGGACATCGGCGCCTACGTCTCGCGCCGCATGCTGTGGGGCGAGGTCCTGGAGCCCGAGGAGGCCCTGAGCGTCCAGGAGGCCTTCGACCTCCACACCGTCCGTGCCTCCTTCGCAGGCTTCGAGGAGGACCTCAAGGGAACTCTGGAAGCAGGCAAGCTCGCCGACATGGCGGTGCTGGCCGAGGACCCCTTCGAGGTGCCGGGAGAACGCATCAAGGACATCAAGGTGGAGATGACGGTGGTGGGCGGCGAAATCAAGTTTCAGGCGTGAACGCGGAAACGCTCCCCGGCGCCTCTTTGAAGTAGCGTCAGGACACGCACGGGTGGAGCGCGCCGGCACGACAGCGCGTTCCACCCGGCCAAGGGTCGACCTGTGTCAGGGCGCCCGGGTGGGCGCCAACGCAAGGGATCCGGTCACTCCTTGATCCGCATCTCCCAGGCACGGATTCTCTCGTCGGAACGAGGTTTCCACTCGATGTTGCTGGCGGCGCCGTAGATGTCCGCCAGAACCCACAACGGCACCCACGGCGAGTCCTCCTTCAGGATCCGGCCCAACTGGTGCAGCAGTTTGAGACGCTTCTCGGGATCGGTCTCCGCCTGTTCCAGTGCCATGATCCTGTCGAACTCGGTATTGCTGTAGTCGATACGGGCGCTCGCGCCGGTCTTGAAGTACTGCTCCAGGTGCGTGTGCGCGTCGACGACGCTGCCCCGGCTGACGTGGTAGAAGGGCAGCTTGCCGCCGTTGACCCCGGACTTGCCCCAGAACACCACCCATTCCTGGGTGATCAGCTCGATGTTGAAACCGCCCTTCTTCATCTGCGCCGCGACGGCCTGCACCACCTCGGTGTCCTTGGGATACCGTCCCGCGGAGTAGTACATCTTTACGTTGACGCCGTCCGGGTATCCCGCCTTGGCCAGAAGTTCACGGGACTTCTCGGGGTCGTAGGGATAACGCTTGGCGTTGGGGTCGTAGCCGATGTGTTGCTTCCCGGCGGCGCCCTCCACCACGAAACCGAGGCCGTCGAAGATGTTCTTGACGATGGGGTAGGCGTCCACCGCATAGTTGGCCGCCTGCCGCACGAGCTTGTTGTCCCAGGGCTTGAACCCAGGGTTGATGGCCAGGAAGTAGATGCGCCCCCCGGGCACGGTCTTGATGTTGATCCTGGGGTTCCTCTTCAGGCGCTCCACGTCGTGGGCCGGCACCGCGTTGATCACGTCGGCCTGTCCGGCCTCCAGGGCCGCGACCCGGGCGGCTTCCTCGGTGACCTTGCGCCACACCAGGGTCTTGATCTGCGGCTTCGGGGAGCCCCAGTAGGCGTCATTGCGCTCCAGGACCAGGTCGCCGTCGCGCTTGAAGCTCTTGAACTTGTAGGGTCCGGTGCCGATGGGATGCTTGTCCACGTCCTTGCCGTACTTTGCTGCGGCGGCCTTGCTCATGACGAAGCGGGTCTTGAGCTTGTCGAGAAACACGACGTTGCGCGTGTCTGTCACCAGGACGATGGTGTGGTCGTCCACGACCCGCATCTCCACCAACTCTCTCAGTTGCCGCCGCTGCAGGCTGTTCTTGTCCGTCTTGATGCGGTTGAACGAGAACTCGACGTCGTGGGCCGTCAGCGGCGTGCCGTCATGGAACTTGATTCCCTTCTTCAGCTTGAACGTCCACTCCTTGCCCTTCAACTCCCAGGACTCGGCCAGCTTGGGCACGTATGCCCCAGCCGCCTCGTCCACCTGCACCAGCGGCTCCATTATGTGCTCCCAGATGGAGTAGGCCGGGCCCAGGCTGTGGTTGTAGGGGTGGAGGGAATCGATGCTGCCGGCATGATAGACCACCACCCTGTCCTTGGAGGCGGCCCAGGCGGTGCCGGAAACGAGCAAGCCTGCAAGGAGCGCCGCGCCCGCGACCAGTGCCGCTGTGCGCTTCCACAATATTTCACGAATACGTGTGTCGGGTTTCATTGAGCCGTCCCCCTTTCGGAATGCAGAGCCCTTGTGGTTCGTATCGCGCGAAAATATGAGATTGTCTTGTCCGAAGTCAACCCTGAAGGGCCTCTCGATGGACGTTGCGCCGCCGCGGTCATATTCATGGGACCCGCGCGGGGGGAGGCATGCCCCGCTCGGTCAACGGAATCTCGGTGTCCCCCGAGTCCAGCACATGCCGCGTCCCTTGCACCACCACTTCCAGCGGCGATGGGGAATCATCTTCCAGCGAAATCCGCACGCGTTCGCGCGCGAGGTCCAGCGCCACACGTCGTCCTCGGTAGACGATGGCCAGTCGCACGGACTGCAGTTCGTCCGGCAGGCAGGGGTCGAGACTCAGGGTGTCGCCCATGGTCTCGATGCCGGCGTAGCGGCGCACCAGGACGTCGTCGAGGCCGCCCATGGCGCCCATGTGGATGCCCTCGGGCGTGGTGCCGCCCTGGATGTCGGCGACGTCGCTCTGCAGCGCCTCGGTGAAGTAGCGCCAGGACAGGGCCGGGTCGGAGCGCGCCGACACGGCGGCGTGCACCACCCGGCTCAGGGTCGACCCGTGGGAGGTGCGGGCGCTGTAGTAGTCCACGGTCCTGCGGACGGCTGCGTCGTCGAGGTCGTATCCGAGTTGGCGGAACAAGGACTGCACTTCCTCGGCGCGCAGCAGGTAGAACAGCATGAGCAGGTCCGCCTGCTTCGACACCTTGTAGGGGTTGGGGGAGTCGCCTTCCGCCTCGAGGATGCGGTCCAGCCGCTCGATGTTGCCGTATTTCTCCCGGTAACCGTCCCAGTCGAACTCGCCGAGCGCATCGTAGCCCTCGAACTGGCTGATGACGCCGTCGCCGTGGAACGGCACGGTCATCTTGCGGGTGATCTCGCGCCAGCGCTCCTCCTCGTCGGGTTGGAGGCCGATCTCTTCGGCGAGTTCGGCCCTGCGGCCCCCGCCCAACAGGTCCAGCACCTCCATGGCGCGCTCCAGCACCCAGACCACCATCACGTTGGTGTAGGCATTGTTGCGCAGGCCGCCGGCATCGGCGCCGGGGTACATGTCATGGTACTCGTCCGGACCCATGACGCCGTGGATCTCGTAGCGCCCGGTATTCTCGTTCTCCCGCGTCAAGCTGGCCCAGAAGCGCGCGATCTCCAGGATCATTTCGGCGCCGTAGCGGGACAGGAATCCCCGGTCGCCGGTGGTCTTGTAGTAGCGCCACACGTTGTAGACGATGGCGATGTTGACGTGCCGTTGCCGGTGGCTGTTGTCTTCCAGCCAGCGGCCGGAGTTGGGGTTGAGGTGCAGCTTCTGGGTCTCCTCGCTGCCGTCGCTGCCGCTCTGCCACGGGTACATGGCGCCGGCGCAGCCCTCCTCCCGTGCGGCCCGGCGCGCGCCGTTCAGCCGGTGGTACCGGTACAGCAGCAGCGCCCGCGCTATCTCGGGAAGCCGCGCGATGTAGAAGGACAGGAAGTACAATTCGTCCCAGAAGACGTGGCCGCGATAGGCCTCGCCGTGGAGGCCGCGGGCGCCCACGCCGGTGTCGAGGCCGACGGTGTTGGGGGACGCCGCCTGCAGCATGTGGAACGCGTGCAGGCGCAGGATCTTTTCTTCCTCGGGCCGCGAGGGCAACTCCACGTCGCAGCGGCGCCACAGGGAGCGCCATGTGCGCGCGTGTGTCTCCAGCGCCTCCACGAAGCGGCCGGACGCGGACACCGCGGCGCGCGCGGCGTGGCCGCATTCGGCGATGGCCCGGTCCCGCGACGAGTAGAGGGCCACCGTCTTTTCCACGGTGACGACGTGCTTCCTGCGCACGGTCACGGTGAATTCCTGGGTGATGGATTCCGGTCCCTCGAGGATGCGCGACTCGACGGCTTCGTGCTCATCGTCGCGGAAGAGGCGCGTGCGCGCCGCCAGAGCCAGACGCATGCGCGATTGGTTGGTCTGGACCACCAGGTAGACGCCGTCCTCTCCGGCGCGCCCCTTGTCCAGGGTCTCCAGGTGCTTGGAGTTGAGCTGGCGGTAGCGCGCGACTCCGGCATTGATGACCGCGCCGTCCAGGGCCGACCTCACGGTCACGTTTCCGGACCAGTCTTCCGCCAGCAGGGTCCAGCGCAACACCGCCAGGTGCGGTTGGCGCATGTGCACGAGCCTGCGGCTGCGGATGAAGCTGGTGCGGCCTTCCGGGTCGCGAAAGCGGATGCGGCGCGTGAGCAGCCCGTTCCAGAGGTCGATCTCCTGCTGGTATGCGAGGATCTCGACGGCGGCGAGGTCGAACCACGGGCCGTCTTCCAGGCGGAAGTTCAGGCAGAGCCAGTTGGGCAGGTTGACGAGGTCCTCGTTGACCACCACGCGGTCGCCGACCGTGGTCTCCAGCCGGTTGTAGCATCCCGCCAGGTAGGTCCCCGGGTAATGCACCTCCCCGGCTGCGGCCTCCTCCGCCGCGCCGCGGGTGGCGAAGCGGCCGTTGCCCAAGGTGCACAGGGCCTCGCGCAAGCCTTGTTTGGCCGGGTCGTAGCCGTCGTATCGGAAAATCCACTCGTTCATGTGTCATGCCTCCGGGACCACGCCGAGGAAAGACACTTATGAATGCGAAGGAACGCCGGCGCGGATGGTGTGGCGGGCGACGATGCGTTGTCCGTGCGTACGGCGGTTGCCGACGCTGTCCTCCAGCGAGGCTTCCTCATCGACGACCTCCAAGACCGTCACGTCGGCCTCGCGGCCGACTTCGAGCACGCCGAGCCGGTCGTCCCAGCCGATGGCGCGGGCGGCGTTGACGGTGCAGTCGGCGATGATCTCGTCGAGTTCCAGTCCCAGCATCAGAAACTTGGTCAGGGTGGTGGGCAGGTCCACCACGGGACCGGTACCGCTCATTCGGTGGAGATCGGTGCTGACGATGTCGGGACGGAGGCCCTGGTCCATGGCACGGGCCACCAAGTCGAAGTCGAAGTGTCCGTTGGCATGGGCGACGTCGAAAATGACTCCGCGCTGTTGCGCCTCCAGAACCGCCGGGCGCAGGCGGCCCTCCGGGTCCACGATGGCCGGCTGTTTCGGTGTGTAGCAGTGGGTCACGATGTCGCCGGGGCGCAGCGTCTCAACGATCTCTTCCATGGGGATGCGGGTGTCGCCCACGTGGACCATCACCGGCGAGTCCGAGGCCTCTCCGGCGCCCACCGCCATGCGCAGCGCTTCACGGCCGTTCTGCCCCACGGACTTCACGTGCAGGCGGATCTTGATGCCTACCGCGACGTCCGGATTCTCCCGTACGGTGCGCGCGGCGTTCTCGGGATCGGCGAAACCGAGGTTCTCGAGCTCTCCGGGGGCGTTGAGGACCCCGTGCTGCGCCACCGCCACGAAAGCCAGCATGCGCGTGCGCGCCTGCTGGTACACCAGGTGCCGGAACCCCGTGAAGTTCACCGGTCCGGCCGACCCCGCGTCCGCGGTGGTGGTGACGCCGGTGGTGCCACATAACGCGTCGAGGTCGGTGCCGTAGGGGTTGACGCCCCAGTAGCTGTGCACGTGGAAGTCGATAAGGCCCGGGGTCACGAAGCAGTCGTCCACGTCGAGGACCTGCTTAGCGCTGTCCCGCGGGAGGTCCTTCCCCATGGCGGCGATGCGGCCGTCCGTGATGCCAACGTCCAGCACTTCACGCGGCCCGGCGCCCGGGTTGATGACGGTTCCGTTGACCAGAAGCAGGTCGAATGCGTCGCTCATGGCCGATCTCCCTTTGAATGGCGTCCATCGACTCCGCATCGCCACGCGCAGGACCCACGGGG
>JAJDXX010000034.1 GCA_022823055.1 Candidatus Binatia bacterium
GTTCAAGAAGTTCATGCTGCATTACAACTTCCCGCCCTACAGCACCGGCGAGGTCAAGTTCCTGCGCAGCCCGGGCCGGCGCGAGATCGGCCACGGCGCGCTCGCCGAGCGGGCGCTGGTGCCGGTCCTCCCCCAAGAGGATGAATTCCCGTACACCCTGCGCGTGGTTTCCGAGATCCTGGCGTCCAACGGTTCCAGCTCCATGGCGAGCGTGTGCGGCGGCTCACTGTCGCTCATGGACGCCGGCGTTCCCATCAAGGCCCCGGTGGCGGGCATCGCCATGGGCCTGATCAAGGAAAACGACGAGGTGCGGGTGCTGACGGACATCCTCGGCGACGAGGACCATCTCGGCGATATGGACTTCAAGGTCGCCGGCACCCGCGAGGGCATCACGGCGCTGCAGATGGACATCAAGATCAGCGGCGTCACCCGCGAGATCATGCAGGAGGCCCTGTACCAGGCGCGGGAGGGCCGGCTGCACATCCTCGACATCATGGACGGCACCCTGGCGGAGACGCGCGAGGAGGTCTCGCGCCACGCGCCGCGCATCACCACCATCAAGGTCCGCCCCGAGAAGATCCGCGACATCATCGGACCGGGAGGCAAGGTCATCCGCGGCATCGTCGAGGCCACGGGCACCAAGATCGACGTGCAGGACGACGGCACAGTCACGGTGGCGTCCGTCGACGAGGCGGGCAGCCGCCGGGCCCTGGACATGATCGAGGGCATCGTCGCCGAGGTCGAGATCGGCCGCATCTACAAGGGCACGGTCCGGCGCGTGATGGATTTCGGCGCGTTCGTCGAGATCCTGCCGGGCACCGACGGGCTGGTCCACATCTCGCAGATCGCGGACGACCACGTGCGACGGGTGCGGGACGTGCTCAACGAGGGCGACGAGCTGATGGTGAAGGTGCTGGACGTGGACCGGCAGGGCAAGATCCGTCTCAGCCGCAAGGAGGCCCTGAAGGAAGAGCAGACCTCCGAGCGGGTGTAGCGGCGGATTTCAAGCAAGAGCGGAATCCAAAACAGATCAGGCGGCGGCGGGCTCCAGGCCCGCCGTGCCCCCATGGCGATGGGATCGCCGAGGGTGTCATCCATCCGATGTTCCAAAAGACGGTTCTGGACAACGGCGTCAGGATTCTTACCGAACAGCGCTCCGGCACCCGGGCGGTGAGTCTCGGCATCTGGGTGGAGAACGGCTCCCGCCACGAAGAGCCGCGTCAGGGCGGCCTCTCCCACTTCCTGGAACACCTGCTGTTCAAAGGCACGAAGACGCGCAGCGCGCAACGGATCGCCGAGGAGATGGACGCCGTCGGCGGGGTGCTCAACGCCTTCACCGGCAAGGAAAACACCTGCTACTACGCCAAGGTGGTGGACGAGCACCTGCCCCTGGCCGTCGACGTCCTGAGCGACCTCTTTCTCAACTCGGTGTTCGACCCGGAAGAGATCGAGCGCGAGCGCACGGTGATCCTTCAGGAGATCGCCTCGGCGGACGAGAACCCCGAGGACTTCGTCCACGACCTGTTCAGCCTTGACTACTTCGGCGACCATCCACTGGGGCGGGCGGTGTGCGGTGAAGCGGACACCGTTTCCGGCTTTACCCGGGACGACCTCGTCGAGTTCATGGCCGAGCGTTACCGGCCCGGGCGGGTCATCATCGCCGGGGCCGGCAACCTCTCGCATGCCGCGCTGGTGGACGCGGTGGGCGGCGCCTTCGGCGCGATCGCGGCCAAGCCGTTGCAGGCTCCGGTGGCGGCGCCGGAGCCCCGTTCCGGCCTGTTCCACCACCCGCGCAAGCTCGGGCAGGTGCACATCTGCCTGGGAGCGCCGGCGCTGCCGCACGGCGACCCGCGGATGTACGTGGCGCACGTTCTAAACACGCTGCTCGGCGGCGGCATGAGCTCGCGCCTGTTCCAGGAGATTCGCGAGCGGCGCGGCAGGGCCTACTCGGTATACTCGTTCCTGGCGCCCTACCGGGACACCGGCTACCTCGGCGTCTACGTCGGCACCAAGGCGGAGTGGGCCCGGGAGGTCATGGACCTGGCGGTGGACGAGATGGCCAAGGTGGCCGCGGGGCAGGTGACCGAAGAGGAACTCGGCCGCGCGCGCGAGCAGCTCGTCGGGAACACCCTGCTGGGCCTCGAGTCCGCGGACTCGTGGATGACGCACATGACCCGGAGCGAGATGCACCGTGGCGCGCAGATTTCCGTCGACGAGATCACCCGCGGCGTGCGCGACGTCACGCTGGAAGCGGTGGCCGAACTGGCCCGCGAGTTGTTCACGCCCGGCGCCCTGACCGCCACCCTGCTGGGCGACCTGGAAGGCCACAGCGTCGACGGGGTCGGGTTCGGCGGCACGGATACCGAGGCGGCGGCTGCCAACCCCTGACGGCCGGAGATGGTGGCGGGCGGCAGCGGCCTGCGGGAGTTCTTCTTGGAGTGGTTCCTGGAGTCGGGGTACCCGTAATCGGGAGGATGGCATGATGGCGGGTCAGGCCCCCGTGGGGCTGGAGGGCGGACCCAACATCCCCACGGGGGCCTGACCCGCCATCACCGAACGGCGTGCGCGAACTCGTACCGGGACGTTTCGAATCGTCATTCCCGCGTAAGCGGGAATCCAGGGGTGGGGAAGGGCAAACGCGCGGTGCCATGGCCGACGTCAAGGTCCAGATCAGGCGGGTGAGGGACGGCAAGGCCGCTGTTCCCCTGCCGCGTTACATGACCGAGGGCTCGGCCGGGCTGGACTTGGCAGCCGCGGTGGAGGACGAAGTCGTGCTGGCGCCACTGGAGCGGGCCTTGATACCTACGGGCTTTGCGCTGGCGTTGCCGCCGGGTTTCGAGGGGCAGATCCGTCCCCGGAGCGGGTTGGCGCTGAAGCGCGGCCTCACCCTGGTGAACAGCCCCGGCACCATCGACGCGGACTACCGTGGCGAGGTGCAGCTCGCTATCATCAACTTGGGCGCGGAGCCGGCGACCATCCGCCACGGCGACCGCATCGCCCAGATGGTGGTGCAGCGTGTCCCGCGGGTGCAACTGGAAGAGGTGGACGAACTGCCCTCCTCCACCCGTGACGCCGGTGGCTTCGGGCACACCGGCGCACAGGAACCGGATACTCGCAGAACATGATCGACCGCTACACACGCCCCGAGATGGCGCGGATCTGGTCCGAGGAGAACCGCTTCGGCAAGTGGCTGGAGGTTGAGATCCTGGCCACCGAAGCGTTGGCGGAGTTGGGCAAGGTGCCCGGGGACGTGCCCGCGCGCATCCGGCGCAACGCGCGCTTCGACGTGGCGCGCATCCGCGAGATCGAACGCGAGGTGCACCACGAGCTGATCGCCTTCCTGCGCAGCCTCGCCGAGTCCATCGGCGACGAC
>JAJDXX010000183.1 GCA_022823055.1 Candidatus Binatia bacterium
GGCCGCGGAAATCTCGAGCCCTTCGTGGCTACGCAACTTCACGTTCATCCTGCTGCCGTTGATCATACCGAGCCTGCTGGTGGGATGGATCTACGTGCTGACACTGTCGCTCAAGGTGCTGTCGCTGCCCATCCTGCTGTCGCACGTGGGCACGGAGGTGCTCCCGGTGGTGATCTTCAGCCTGTACGAGAGCGGCGAGTATCCGCAACTGTGCGCCATGGGCGTGATCCTGATCGTCGGCATCGCTTTCATCGGAGCCGTGGCGAAGCTCTTGAGCCTGCGCTTCGGCGTGCACGCGGGAGATTGAAGCGGCATGATCGAAGTCAGCCATCTGCTGAAGACCTTCGCGGGCGGTGACGTGAGGGCCGTGGACGACGTGAGCTTCACCGTCGCCGCCGGCACCATCTTCACGCTGCTCGGACCGTCCGGCTGCGGCAAGACCACGACGCTGCGCTCCGTGGCCGGGCTCGAACGCCCCGACGCCGGCGCCATCCGGCTGTTCGACGAGACCGTCTTCTCGTCGGACGCGCGCGTCTTCGTGCATCCGTACCGGCGCCGCGTCGGCATGGTGTTCCAGTCCTACGCCATCTGGCCTCACATGACGGTGATGCAGAACGTGGCCTACCCTCTGCGGGGCCGGGAGTTCAGCCGCGGCGAGATCCGCGAGCGCGCCCTCAAGGCCCTGGAAATGGTCAACCTCGGAGAGCTGACGGAGCGTCCGGCGCCTGCCCTTTCCGGCGGACAGCAGCAGCGCGTGGCGTTGGCCCGGGCCATCGCCGGCGATCCCAGGATCCTGCTGCTGGACGAGCCCCTGTCGAACCTCGACGCCAAGCTGCGGGAGGAAATGCGCGGGCAGATCCGTCAACTGCAGCGGAAGCTGGGCCTCACCTCCCTCTACGTCACCCACGACCAAGTGGAAGCCCTCTCGCTGTCCGACGTCATCGCCATCATGGACGGTGGCAAGCTCATCGAGATGGGCACGCCGCGCGACGTGTACCTCCATCCCCGTAGCCGCTTCGCGGCCCAGTTCGTGGGCCTGACCAACGTGGTCCCCGGCCGCTGGCAGGCAACGGAGGAGCACGGCCTCGCCCGCGTCGAAACGCCCTTCGGACCCATCCGCTACGCCGCCGCCGAGAGCGAATCGTTCGCCGCGGAGGATGCCGTCCTGGTGTTGATCCGGCCCGAAAACATCCGGCTGTCTCCCGGTTCGGCCGCGGGCGACAGCAACGCGTGGAGCGGGCGCGTGGCCTCCACCACGTTCCTGGGCGAGTTCATCGACTGCGAGGTCGCGTGCGGCGACCGCATGGTCCGGGCGCGCGTGAGCCCATTTCATGGCGTCGAGGAAGGGGCCGAAGTACAGCTTCGGGTGGAGCCCGACCGGTGCTCGGTGATCGCGGATTCCCCTGCCATGTGACCCCAACCCCCACAGGAGCCCAAGATGACCGATTTGTATCCCTACCCTCGATTCTCCCTCGCCGAGAGGGACCGGCGCTGGAAGGCCGTGCGCGCGCGCATGGCCGAGCAGAGACTGGACGTCATCGTTACCCCGCAGAACACCGGCCACTCCATGGACTTCCAGTCCAACACCCGCTACCTGACCCACTGCGGCGGCGGCGGCGACGCGGACATCGCCGCCGTCTTCCCCCTGGATGGAGACGTCACCGTGCTCGCCACCTCCGCGGCCGCGCGCTGGCCCAACGTACAGGACTGGACCCACGACATCCGCGAGGCGCGGCGGCGCTACGGCGACCTCATCGTGGAGCGGCTGCGCGAGCTGGACGTCGATTCCGGACGCATCGGCATCACCGGGCTGGGCGAGACCAGGGGTACGCGCACGCCCGAGGGAACGATCCTCCACGGCACCTGGAAGACCATCCGCGAGGCGTTTCCGCGCGCCGAACTGGTGGACGCCACCGCGATCCTGACCGACGTGCGCTACACCAAGAGCGCGGAGGAGATCGAGGTCCTGACCCAGTCCATGGCAATCATCGAGTCGGCTTACGAGGCCGAGATCGAGGCGGCACGCCCGGGCGTGAAGGACTGGGAAGTGTGGGCGGCCACCCAGTATGCGCTCATGCGCAACGGCTCCGAGATGCCCGTCCACTGCAACTGGGTGTCGGGCAAAAACCCCGTGCGTACGCTGACCCGCCCGAGCATGCGCATCCTGGAACGCGGCGACCTCATCATCAACGAGGTGGAGGCATCGTGGATCGGCTACCGCTCCCAAGGGGTCCAGCCCGTTTTCGTCGAGGTCGCCGACCCCGTGCACATAGAGCTGATCAAGGTGCAACGGGAGATATTCCACGAGTTGATGGAGGCCTTGAAGCCCGGCACCACGGTGGCGGAACTGGCCCGCCTCACGGGGGAAAGCGCGGAGCGAGCGGCGCCGTCTGCCGGTCCCGCCGCCGGCGCCCAGGGCAAGCTCACCATGCACGGCCGCGGCGCGGGTGACGACGGCCCCATCATCACGGGCACGGCGCGCGACCCGGAGCAGCTCAAGGTGGCGCTGCGGGAGAACATGGTGTTCATCTGCAAGCCCTCGGCCGTCAGCGCCGACGGCAAGTCCATCTCCACGTGGGGCGACACCGTGGTGGTGACCCCGGACGGAGGCCGGCGGCTGGGCAAGCGCGCGCACGATCTCGCCGTCGCTCGGGGGAGCTGAAAAGCGCGGGCATGGGACAGATCACCCGACTCCTGACCTGGGACAACCTTTTCCTCGGCGGCGTCGTCCTTGCGGTCATCTACCTGGCCATCATCCCCGTGGCCGTGATGATCTTCGGGAGCCTGCAAAGCGGCCTGCCGGGGACCTTCACGCCGCTCACCGTGCGCAACTACGTCGCCGCCTTCGGCGAGCCCCTGCTCTACCGCTCCATCGGCAACACCCTCGTCTACTCCGTGGGCGCGGGGATCATCTCGTTTTCCCTGGGAACCTACCTCGCCTGGCTCACCGAGCGCACGGACGTGCGCTTCAAGGGTTTCATCTACGTCTCCGTGCTCACCGCGATGATGATCCCCGGGGTGCTCTTCACCATCTCCTGGATCCTGCTGATCTCGCCCCGGGCGGGCTTGGTGAACGTGTACCTGAACGCGCTCTTCGGCGTCGGCGAAGGCCTCATCGACCCCTACGGCATGGCGGGCATGATCTTCGTCTCGGGCATCGACGACTTCTACACGCCCTTTCTCTTCATGGCGGCGGCCTTCCGTTCCATGGACCCGGCGCTGGAGGAAGCCTCGACCATCGCGGGGGCGGGCACCCGCACTACGTTCTTTCGCGTGACGCTGCGCCTGATGATGCCGGCGGCCCTGGGGGTGTGGCTGCTGATCTTCATTCGCGGCCTCGAGGACTTCGAGGTGCCCGCGCTGCTGGGGATCCCGGTGGGGACCTACGTCCTGTCCACCGAGATCTACCTGACGGTGCGGCGCCCTCCTTCCGATTTCAACATGGCCGCCACCTACTCGATGTTCTACCTGGGCGTGGCCATGCTCGGGCTGTACCTCTATCATCGCTGGACCCGCGCATCGGACAGCTACGCCGTCATCTCGGGCAAGGGCTACCAGCCGCGGGTGACGTCCCTGGGCCGCTGGCGCCCCTTCGCCACGCTGAGCGCCATGGGACTCCTGGCCGTCGCCGTCTACCTGCCGCTGGTGGTGCTCGCCTGGACCTCGTTCCTGCCGTGGTACGGCCCTCCGTCCGCGGCCCTGGCCAAGGCCATGACCCTGGAGAACTACCTGTGGCTCGCCGAGGACGACCTGGTGCTGTCGTCACTCAAGAACAACCTCATCGTGGGCTTCGCGGCCGCCGCCGTGGTGACGCTGTTCGCCGCGGTGGTGGCGTGGATCGTCATCCGCACCCGCCTTCCGGGCCGGCGCCTGCTGGACGGGCTGGCATTCTCCGGCACCGCTTACCCCAGCATGGTGCTGGGGCTGGCGCTGATCTGGTTCTACCTGACGGTGCCGATACCGATCTACGCCACCCTCTGGATCCTGATCATCGCCTACGTGACCAAGCGGCTGCCGGTCTCCGTGCGCATCTGCTCCGCGGTGCTGGTGCAGGTGAACCGGGAACTGGAGGAGGCGTCCTCGGTGGCCGGCGCCGGGTTCCTGCGGACCTTCACCCGGGTGGTGCTGCCCCTGCTGGTCCCGGGACTCTTCGTGAGCTTCGCCACCACCCTGACCATCTCCTTCAAGGCCCTTTCCATTCCGATCCTGCTGGGCCACGCGGGCACGGAACTCATGCCTCTGCTCATCTTCGACCTGTTCGAATCGGGCGAGTACCCCAAGGTGGCGGCCCTTGGAGTCGCCACCATTGTCGTGATAACGTTTGCCACGGCCGCCGCCAGACTGGCGAGCCGAAGGGTGGGTGTCACGGCGCCGGGTTAGAAGCCCGCGCCGCGGAAGATTGGTTGCATTGTCATGCCCTGTTGCGTTGGTCATTCCCGCTTGTCGGGCTGTGTTGAAACTCATGAGGCAGGGGACCCTTCAAATCGTCATTCCCGCGGAAGCGGGAATCCAGGGGTGGAGAGGAGCAAAACGGCGTGTTTCCCGCGCCTCGCCCCGCCTGGATTCCCGCTTCCGCGGGAATGACGTAACCGGTAGGTTGTTGCCTCGGGAGTTTTGAGACAGCCTCTTGTGCGGAACGACGAACGCGGGCCAAGGAGAGTCGAAATGCGAACTTCAATCCGTTGGATACTGCTGGTCATGCTTGCATTTCCCGGAACCGCCTGGGCCGGCGCCCAGGACGTCCTGCCGTCCCTGGAAGGCCTCACGCCCGAGCAACGACACGAACGGCTCGTGGCAGGTGCGAAGAAGGAGGGACAGGTGATGCTCTACTCGTCCTCGGGTCGGAGCACCATCAAGGCCGTTACCAAGGCGTTCGGCAAGAAATACCCGTTTCTCAACGTCCAGTTCCTCAAGAAGGGCGGCTCCTCCCTCTTCAAGGTGATCTTGCTGGAGCAACAGGGCGGGCAGAACCTGGCGGACGTCTTCTGGGCGGGCAGCACCACCGTGGGGCCGTTGCTCAAGCAAACCAAGGTCCTGATGCGCTACGTCTCGCCGGAAAGCGGCGCCATCGCCGCTACCTTCAAGGACAAGGACGGCCTCTGGACGGGCACGCGCGTGTCCGTGCCCGGCTTCGTCTATCACAAGGGCAAGGTGCCCGGGGACAAGGTCCCCAAGAGCTACCAGGACCTGCTGGACCCCTTCTGGAAGGGTAACATGTCCGCCGACACGAACCGGGGCCGGGCGACGGTGGCCCTCGTGGAAGGCATGGGCTGGGAGCGCGCGGACGAGTTCCAGCGCAAGCTGGCGGCCCAGGACATGCGGCTGCAGCGCGGCCGCACCAAGCGCATGCAACTGGTGCTGGCGGGCGAGTCCCTGGGAACGTTCGACGTGAACGCCGACGGCGTGGCCGACAAGATCAGGAAGGGAGCGCCGCTCGACTACGTGCTGCTGCCGCCCACGGTCTTGTCGGTGACCTCGGTGGCCATGCCCGGCAACTCGCCCCACCCGCACGCCGCGCTGCTGCTGTACGACTACATCCTGTCGGCCGAGGGACAGAAGGTCCTCGCCGGCGCGCGCAACGTGCCGGTGCGGGACGGCGTCTCCACGAACGACAAGGAGCTGGCCCGGCGCTACGCCGACTTGCGCAAGTCGAAGAAGTTCGTCGTGCAGTCGCCGGGCAATTATGACCCCGAGGTCGAGGACCGCTACGACCGCATGTACATCAAGAACGTCGTCCGGAAGCAGTGACGCCATGCCGCGTTACCTGTCTTATGACGACACCTTGCGCATCGACCTCGATCTCGAAGAGATCATCACGGCCTTCGAGGAGGCGCACCGGCGCGTTGCCGACGGTGAGGGGGTCTACAGCCCGCGGCTGAGGCTGGTCTATCCCCCGCTGTCCGGGAACGGCGCCGGGCGTCCATGGCGCCAGAACCTGCGGATTCTGCCGGGGATCGTCTCCGGCCTGGGAGCCGGCGTGCGCGTCGGCGGCTCGCGCGCGAGAGAGGGCAGCGGCGGTTCCTTCCTGCTGCTGTTCGACTTCGACACCATGACGCCGGCGGCCATCATCTCCGACCACATGGTTCACGGATTGCGCAGCGGCATCCCCAACGGCATGGCAGCCAGGCGCCTGGCGCTTAAAGACGCACGGGTTCTGGGCGTCATCGGTTCCGGACGGATCGCTCGGTGGGGCACCCGGGCGGTGTGCGCCGTGCGCTCCATCGAGCGCATCCACGTGTTCAGCCCGACGCCGGAGCATCGCCGGGACTATGCCCGCGCCATGCAGGAGGAGCTGGGGATCGAGACCATCGCATGGGAGGACCCGCGCACGGCGGTGGCGGACGCGGACATCGTCGTCGCCGCCACCAACACCACCACGGGACCGATCCTGAGCGGCGGCTGGCTCAAGTCGGGCTGCACGGTGATCTACAACACGCCGGAGGAAATCGACGTCGAGACGGCCCGCATAGCCCGCATCGTGGTCGGCCTCAAGGAAGAGATCATGGGCCACCTGCCGCCCTACGAGGCCGTCGAGACCCTGATGGCCTCCGGCGAGCTGACCGACGCGGACATCTCCTGCGAGATCACCGACGTGCTCCTGGGCCGGAAGCCCGGCAGACAGTCTCCGGAAGACGTCATCGCTTACCTGAATCCCGGTTGCGGCATCTACGACACCGCGGTGGCGTCTTACTTCCACCGCAAGGCCGAGGAACAGGACATCGGCACTGTGCTGCCCGTCTAGTGGCCTGCCGATTGACCGGACGCCCCGCCAGCCCGGTACCGTAAGCGATGACAGGGAAGCCCACGTCCTCCCGCGGCGCACTCGTCCATCGCGGCTTCCGCTCGCTGTGTCTGGCCATTCTGGCCACGTCCTTCGGCTTCTACATCCAGCGAACCATCGAGCTGTGGCTCATCTACGAGTTGACCGGCTCAGCCTTGCACCTGGGGTTCACGGGACTGGTGCGCGGGATTCCCGTCTTCGTTCTCTCTCCGTTCGGCGGCGTCCTCGCCGACCGCATCGACCGCCGCCGGTTCGTGATCCTGGTGCAGGCCGGCAACGGCGTGGTCAATGCCGCGTTGGCGTTCCTGGCGATCACGGGGCTGATCGAGGTCTGGCACATCTACTTCTCGGGCTTCATGAACGCATCGTTGAACGCCCTCGGCGCGCCCGCCCGAAATGCGATGGTACCGGGCCTGGTGCCTCGGGAGACCCTCTTGAACGCCCTTTCGTACACGGCCATGAGCCGGAAAATGTCCCAGCTCTGGGGGCCCGTCCTCACCGGCTTTCTCATCGTCTGGCTCGGCTCCGGCCTGACCTATGCTCTCAACGGCTGCGTCTACTTCTCGGCCGCGTTGCTGGTGGCGGCGGTTCACTACGTTTCGGACACGTCCGGCGTCCGCGAGTCGCCGCTCCGAAGCCTGAAGGAGGGGTTCGGGTTCGTTCGCCGGGAAGCTGCGGTGTGGATCTTTCTCGCCATGGAGCTCGTCACCGTCTACATCGGGAGCTATCGGGCCCTGCTGCCGATCTTCGTGACCGCCCTGGGCGCGGGCGCCGAAGCCTTCGGCCTCCTTCTATCCTCGGCAGCCGGCGGCGCGATCCTCGGCGTCGCCGTGATCATGTCCCTGGGCAACCTTCGGTACAAGGGGCTTTGGGTGGCGTTCAGTCTCTTCGCCTATGCCGCCTCCCTCGTGGTGCTGGCGCTGTCGGGCTGGTTCCTGCTGGCCATAGCCGCGGTGTTCGTGCTCGGCCTGTTCGAAGCGGTGCAGATGGTGCTCTGCAACGCCATCGTCCAAACCGCCACGCCCGACAGGCTGAGGGGACGGGTCCTGAGCTTCCAGCGCATGATGGGCGTCGGCGGCACGAGCATGGGCGAAGCGCAGTCGGGCTTTGTCGCCGCGTTTCTGGGAGCCCCCCTGACCCTGATCGCCGGCGCCGCCATCGGCGCCGTGACCACGCTAGGACTCATGGCCTTCAAGCGGGAGGTCCGCAGGGCGGACTTGTGACCGGTCGGAATCAGCCGGGAATTCCCACCAAGGACAGGATGCGTGAACGAAAGTCGCGAAACTCGTCGCCTTCGCCGCGCTTGAGTTCGGATATCCGGTAGAAGCGATTGGTTGACGGAGACTCCCTGCTCGCCATCTCCAGGTCGATGTTGTCCACGTTGACGATGGTCCAACATTCGACGAAGCCGGCTTGTCTGGCCTTCTGGTGGCTTTTCTCGGCCTCGCCTATGCGGTTGTGGATGTTGGAGAAGTCCGTGCCGGACTTGACCTCAATGGCGATGACGTTTCGATGCTCCTCGGGAGCCAACTCTTCCACGATGACGATATCGGGATCGGCAGCGAACTGGATCGTCACGTTTCGGCCAGAAGCGTTGTTGATGTCGAGCCGCTTGCTGCTCTGCCTTTGGATGCTCTCCTTCACCACTTCCCGGATGGCGTCGAAGACGACCACGATGCCCGCGCTGCCCTTTCTGACGTTCGCCCCTCCACGCAGTTGCGGTCCCAAGGTCAGCAACGTCAAGTCGTCGAGGAATTGTGGTTGGATATCCTCTTCGTCAAGGGCCTCCAACAACAGGGAGGCACAACGGCTCATGCCTGCACAAAGGTCGGGCAGCAACTCGTCTTGCCGGGAAGAAAGCGCACCGCTGTCTTCCATGCTCTTGAACTGCCCAGCGCCGCCACCGCTGCCGTAGAAGGCCTTCTGGCTGAAACCGAGCAGTAGCCTGTAGTAGCCAAGAAGCCGCGGGTTCCTGCGAAGCAGGCAGGGGACGGGGAACAGAAGCTCCCCCCGCAGACCATGCACCGCTAGACGCTTGAGGTCCACTTCGCTCACGGAATCGCGCAGTTCCGCGTCAATCTCGTGCAGAGACGCCTCCCGGACGGTTGCCAGGAGTGCCTGCTGCAACAGTTGACTGCGGATTGTCTTCAACAACCTGGAAAAGTCGATCTGCAATTCGGGCGGGGGTAGGTCGATCATCACGGACTGCCGAGGTTCAACTCCAGTTGTTGTTCGTGCACTGACAGACGGCCCGCGGCGAGTTCGACGTATTCAGGATGCAACTCGATGCCGATATATCGTCGCCCGGTCTTCTGGCAGACCAGACCCACGGTACCGGTCCCGAAGAATGGGTCCAGCACGTAGTCCCCGGGACGGCTTCCCGCCATGATGCAGGGTTCGATGAGCTTGGCCGGAAACGTCGCGAAGTGCGCGTCCTTGGTGGGCTCGGTGTTCACGTCCCACACCGAGCGGCGATTGCGCTTGCGCCCACCGTTGTCGCTCGGCTCCTTGATCGCCTCGTGGTCGTAGTAGTAGCGCTCGCTTTTGGTGAAAAGGAAGATGTACTCGTGCGCTCGCGTGGGTCGGTCCTTGACGCTTTCGGGCATGGCATTGGGCTTGTGCCACACGATGTCGCTGCGCAGGTACCAGCCATCCTCTTGGAGCGCTAGCGCCAAGCGCCACGGAACGCCGATCAAATCCTTGGGCTTGAGACCTTCCGGCGTCTCCGGGCGAACGGACATGGCACGAGCGCGGTTCTTCTTGTCAGGGGCACGCCAAGTCCTGTTCCCGCTCGTGTAGCCGTCACCCACGTTCAACCAGAAGGTCCCGTCCGGCTTCATGACTCGCTTCACTTCGCGGAAGACAGCGGTGAGACGGTTGATGAACTGGGACAGCGTCGGCTCCAGGCCGATCTGATCTTCGATTTCGTAATCGCGAAGACCCCAGTACGGCGGCGAGGTCACTACACACTGAACGCATTCGCAGGGTAGGCGCGAGAGGACGTGTTGCGCGTCTCCGTGGAGGATCATCGACTCGGTGAGTCGGATGTCCGGCGTGTAGCTAGGCAGCTTCTCGCTAACGATGAAGGCCATCTGTCCCCGCGGTCCAAGTGACAAGGTACGGCGGCGAATCTCCATTGAAGCTACAGGACAGGGCGAGGTTCTTCAATCCCGGTTGAGCCCTGTCACGTTGGCGCTGTGATCGAAGTCTCCGGAAACAAGGTGAAACCGCCCGTCCTTGTTGCGCACACGCGCCGTATGGCACATTGGCGGCGGAAGAACCGCTGGCGTTCGCGCAGGCTGGCCCGATTGCAAACAAGGAGACTCGGCCATGATGGTTTGCCCCTACGATGACGAGCGTTTGCTTTTGATCCTTCAGGTGGACCACTCGCGGGTGACCGGATGGTTAGCCTCCCATTGGGGCAATGACGAGTTCGCGCGGCCCGCGCCCTATGCGGCCATGGTGCTGGCGGCGCAGGAGCACGACACCGGGTGGTGGGATTGGGAGATCAAACCCCAGCTCAACGAGGAAGGCCGCCCGCCCGACTACATCGGCAGCATCAAGCACCTGGGGCTGGGCGTGTGGCTCGCGTTCTACCGGAACGGCATCACGCGGCTGGCGGAACAGGACGCCTACGCGGGCTACATCGTCTCGCTGCACGCGGAGGCGCTCCTGACCCAGGGGAAGGGGCTGCTCTCCTACATGCCCGACTACACCGTGCATGAAGAGGTGCGTGAGTTCCTGGAGGAGCAGGAAGGCTACCGCGCGGGGCTCATGGCGCGGCTGAAGACTTCGCGGGAATACCGGGACTACGTGACGGACGAGCAGCTTTGGACAAACTTCAAGCTGATGGAGATCTACGACCAGATGGGGCAGTTCGTCTGCAACCGGTATCCGTTCAACGCGACCGACCGCAAGAACGGTCCCAGCCCCACGCTGAGCGGCATCGCGGCGCCGGTGAGGCCGGGGTGTGAAGACGCCGTGTTGACGTTTGACATCCGCGACGAACGGAGTGCCGTGGTCACGCCCTACCCCTTCGATATCGATCCGTTACCGGTGTCATTCCAGGGACGCACGGTCCCGAACCGGCGCTACGAGAGCCAAGCGGAGTTTCTGGCGGAGTACTACGGCGCCGACCGGTTGCCGATCAGCTACACGCTGTGTTCGAGCTAGCACCCCGCCGCCCCTGGATTCCCGCTTTCGCGGGAATGACTCATTGGGGGTGTAGCAGGATTCCGTAACTACCAGAAATCACTGAACAAGATTTTATTTTCATATCAATGACAGTTCTTTTGCGCTTCGAAAGGAGACTCGACCATGTGGTACCTCGTGCTCTCTCGTTCCCTTCCCGAGAAGGAGGAACTCAAGCAACGCAACTACGATGATCACCGCGACTGGCTGGAGCAGCAGCATCGCGCAGGCCGCCTGCTGTTCTCGGGGCCGACGTCCGACCGGGCATACGGAATCTACGTCATGCTGGCGTCAAGCCTGAGCGAAGCCGAGGCCCTAGCGGGCGAGGATCCTCACCACGCCCGCGGAATCCGGACCATGGAAGTCCTGGAATGGGCCCCGCACCGGGCATTCCGCATGGACGGCACCACCATCGCCGACGTGGAGGCCATGGCGACCGGGAACGGACCGGCCTTATAAGCTCATATGTGACGCACGCCACTAACGCCGGCCGCGACGGTCGGCCCGGTCGTGGCGATGATGCCGGTCACGCCGATCAGCGCGGTCGTGCCGGCGGAGCCGGTCATGCCGGTGAGGCCGGTCATGCCGGTGCAGCCGGTCGTGCCGCTCAGCACGACCATGACGGTGGAGGCGGTCGTGCCGGTGCGGCCGGCCGCGGCGGTGCAGCCTGTCATGACGACCCGACCGGTCATGACGATGGTACCGGCGCGGCCGTTCGTGACCGATCCCGTAGAACAGGATGATGGACGCCGCCCGGTAGTAGGGATACGGGCGTGGACGGGGGTATTGGTGGCGGTGATCCTTGTAAACGCGGGCATGGACCGGCTTGGGCGCGACGGGTTGGAGCCAGACTCCGGCCGCCGTGCGGCAGCGCGTGCTCCAGACCTGGGCCTGTCGGTTGTCGATGATGACCGCGCGTTCGAACTTTCGGCAGTCCTGGCCCGCCGCATTGCGGTAGGTCAGCGTCGGGGTGACCGTGCCCCAATGGCCAGTCTCGGCGTTCTCCCAGATTTCGGCCTCCCCGGTCCTGTTGAACTCGAGCGCGTTCTGAAGCGCCTGCTCCTGATGACGTCGATCGGCATCGGACAGCAGCGCATCCGGCGACGGCGCGCCCGCCCACGCCGCGCTCATCAAGAGCGCGAGCGCAACCGGAACCGCAAACGCGGTGACAAGACGTTTCATGAGACCACCCCCATGCCGTGAGTCTGCCGTGGCTGCCTGCAAACCGTCTTCAATTATACGCCCCGGAGTGCCGCCCCACAAACCACCGGCACGAATTTCTCGGACAAGCCACTAGCGTCCCTCACGCTCCATCGCCGCCAACCGTTCCCGTGCCTTGGCCGCGAACGGGCTGTCGGGATGGTCGCGCAGGATGCGGTTGTAGAGCTTGCGCGCGTGCTCCTTGTTGTTCTGCACCTCCTCGAACCTCGCGGTCTCGAACATCTCCTCCGCCCCGTCGCCGCAGCCCGCCAGGGGCATCGCCAGAATCAACACCAGCAGCACGCGAACACAGGTCATGCGCATCGATTCAAACGTCGTCATCGTATTTCACCCCGTGTGTGTCACCCGATTCCCAATTTGACAGGAACCTGCGACTGTGGCGAACTGAACGCCGTATCGTTATCCATCGGAACCCCGCGCTGAGCCCGGAGGGAAAGACCATGCCGATCATCGACGCAGACGCCCACGTCGTGGAAATCGACGAAACCTGGGAATACCTCGGACCCTCCGAGCGGGAGTACAAGCCCGGCGTGGTCTACGAGAGGCTGGAGACCGGCGAGACCCTCAAGTCCTGGGTCATCGGCGGCAACAAGGTGGGGACGCCGTGGCCCGGCGGCGGCGCCCGCAGCGACGCCATCACCGGCACCTTCATCGGCAACGTGCCGCTGGACCTCAAGGCCAAGTACATGCTCGACGTGGATGCACGAATCGCGCACATGGACGAGCTCGGCACCGACATACAGGTGCTGTTCCCGACCCTGTGGGTGCACCCGCTCACGGACCGACCGGCAGTGGAGAACGCGCTGTGCTGGAGCTACAACCGCTGGATGGCCGACATCCATTCACGCGGCCGCGGCCGGTTCCGCTGGGCCTGCGTGGCGTCGCTGAGCGACATCCCGGAGGCGCGCCGGCAGATGCGTTTCGCCCGGGACCATGGCGCGGTGGCGGTGAACATCTCCGGGCTCGACTACCGCAACCGGCTCATCAACGACCCCGACTTCTTCCCGCTCTACGACGAAGCCAGCGACCTCGACATGCCCGTGTGCATCCACTCGGGCACCAACAGCCCGGACATGGACCGTGTATGGGGAAGGCCCCTGTGCGGCTACCAGCGCAACAAGTTCGTGGGACTCGGCGCGTTCCACCTGCTGATCATGTCGAGCCTGCCCGACCGCTTCCCCAAGCTGCGCTGGGGCATCATCGAGTTGAGCGCCGGCTGGCTGCCCTACCTCATCAACGACCTCCGGCGCCGGGTGGAACGGCGCGGCGGCAAGCTCAAGGAGCGCATCCTCGCCGACAACAACATCTGGGTCGCCGCCCAGATGAACGACGACCTGGAGCACGTCATCAAGTACGTGGACGACAATCGCCTGGTGATGGGCACCGACTACGGCCACGCCGACTCCTCCACCGAGATCCATGCGCTGCGGTTGCTGCAGCAGCACGAGTTCCTCTCCCAGGAGAGCGTCTCTCGCATTCTTTACGACAACCCGGTGGAGCTGTACGCGCTGTAGGAGGAGTTCACAACGTGGCCGACATCCCCGAGCCGGATCCCGTCAAGTACGAGAGGTTCCTGCACCGCCTCCTGAGCTCGACGACGAGAACGCGCCGGTGCGGGACTTCGGGCTGGAATCGTAGGCGATTCCACGGTGCGCCCATGGACGCATCGTACGGCGGCGCTCCGTTTTACTCCTGCAGGAAGTCGATCGACTTGCGGTCGTAGACCTCGCCGGCGTCCCACATGAGCATGTGGCAGGCCTTGTCGATGATCTCGAGCCGCAGGTCGGGCATCAACTCCTTGAGCTTGGCGCATTTCTCGGCCGCCTGGTTGCGGTCCTGCTTGCCGTAGAGCAGCAGCATGGGCGGCTTCACTTCCATCAGCCGTTCCCACAGACGCGGGCCTTCCCGCTTGGGCTCCACCACCCGCTGCCGTTCCAGGAACGTTTCGAGGTTTCGGCCCACGCTCATGCTGTGGCGCTTCTCCAGCACCTCGGGGGTGATGAGGTCCTTGTGGTAGAGGTTCGATTCCAGGAGCTTCCTGGAATCCTCCAGCGTTGGAGGTGCGTCCGTGGACTCACTGCTGGAGTGGGCCGGTGGCGCGAAGCCCGGGAGACCCTGCAGCAGGCTGCCGCTGCAGATCACCAGCACCTTGGCCACCCGATCCGGGTGGTCCAGCGCAGTCTCGACCACGATGCCGCCGGCCTGAGAGTGCCCGACCAGCGCGGCCTCGTCGGCATCGATAGCGCTCATGAATTGCGGCAGGAACCGGGTCCGGTAGGCCAGGGTGTAGTCCTCCGCCGCGTCGGACAGCCCGAACCCCGGCTGGTCGTATGCCACCGCCCGGAACCCGGCATCCGCCAGCGGGCCGAGGTGCCGCTCGAACACGTCCGCGGACGAGCCCAGTGAGGCGCCGTGCAGCATGATCACCGGCGTCCCTTTCCCCTCCTCCAGGTAACGAATCTTGAGACCGTCTACAGTGACTTCGCGCTCCATTTACCTATCCTCCATTGACGACGCACTATAATGCAGTGGCCTGTACCATACTTGAGATGGTACAGGCCACCCGTCTACGATGCGCCCAGGGTCTCTACCAGCGATACCAGCGCGCCTGTCCGCCCAGCATGGTCGCTCGCCCCTCGGTCCGTAGCCGCTACAGCTCTCTCCACACTTCCTCGGATGGCAGGAGCGCATCACACATACCGGTATCCAGCCCGAAGGCCCGGCCCATGGCGGACAGCACGAGATCAGCGACCACGCGTTCCTCGCCTGCGCGGTCCCGTGCGTTCTTCTTCAGGGTGACGGAACGGACCTCCACAGGCCCGCCGCGACACACCGCCACGTGTGCCCGGTGCTCGCCCTTCCGGGGGCGGTCCGTCACCAGCGCCGCGGTGCAGGCGATTCCCAGCACCGGCACATCGCCGTCCGGCCCGAGCGCAAGCGCCCGCTCGTAGGCCTTCCGCGCCAACGCTGCCGCGGTCTCCGCCGACACTGCCTGCTCCGGCTCGTGGCCCAGGAACTCGTGCATCGAACGGTCGCTGTAGGGCACCAGGGCTTCCAGCACGGTGCGGGACGCTCCCGGCACGACGAAAAGGTCCGCCAACGCCTGCGAGCCGCCTCCGGTGACCACCACGACGGCCATGGACGGGCTCCGGTGAATGGCGGCGATGAAATCGGTGTGGGATGGGGTTGCCATGCCGATCCGGGAAAATCCGCTCAGATCACGCCGCGCTCGCGCAGTTCTCGGATCGCGGCGCCGTCGTAACCCAGCCCTTGCAGCACCTCGTCGGTGTTCTCACCCACCAGCGGCGCCGGGCGCACGAAGCGCGGGGGCGTGTCCGACAGGTTCACGCTGCTGCCGATGAGCCGGGTGGTGCCGCGCTCGGGGTGTTCGATTTCCCGCGGCATCCCCAAGTGCCTGACCTGCGGGTCTTCGAAGACCTCCTCCGCGGCGTAGATGGGTGCATGGCTCAGATCCTCCTTGCCCAAACGCTCCAACCAAGCGGACCGCGGGGCGCCGCCGAAGACCTCGCGCAGGATGGCCATCAGGTCGTCGTGATGGGCGGCGCGATGCTCGTAGCTCGCAAAGCGCGGGTCGTCGAGAAGGTCGGGACGCTGGATGACGCGGATCAACGCCTCCCACGACTGCCGGTGGGTGGCCAGGTGCACCAGCAGCGGCCGTCCGTCGCCGGCCGGAACACAGAACAGCCGTCCCCGCTGGAAGTTCTTCGGCGTGACCGCGGCGCCGCCGTTCAGGAACTCGGCGAAGTGCGACTCGACGAAGCCCATGCTCGCCTGCAAGAGCGAGACGTCCACGAACTGACCGGTGCCGGTGCGGTTCCGCGCCGCCAGCGCGGCCAGGATGCCGTAGGCGGCGAAGACGCCGGCGGCGTGGGCGGTAATGGAAAAGCCGCCCATCCGAGGGTCGCTCGGGTCGGTGAGGAGGCTCAGCATGCCGCTGACCGCCTGACCCACCGACTCGAAGCCGGGCCGGCTCTCGTACGGACCGTCCTGGCCGAAGGCCGTGACCGAGCAGTGGATGAGCGCGGGATTGCGCCGGCGCAACGCTTCATGGTCGAGCCCCAGCGCCTTGCGCGTCGCCGGCCGGAAGCTCTCGATGAGGATGTCCGCCGTTTCCAGCATCCGGCGCAGGATGTCCCGGGCCTCGGCCTCGCGCAGGTTGAGCGTCACGCTCTTCTTGTTCCGGTTGAGCACTCGGAAGACCGGGCCGTAGCCCTCCCGCCCCCGGGCCGGATCACCCTTGCCCGGAAGCTCCACCTTGATGACGTCGCAACCCAGGTCGCCCAGGAGACTCCCGGCGTACGGGCCGGCCACGTGTCCGCTGGCATCGATGGCAATCGTGCCGTCCAAGGCTCCCGTCATGCATTGTCCTCCCCGGCCCGTATTCGTCATCCTCGCTCCGCCTCCCCGCGTCAGAAAGGCTTGTTGAAGAAGGATTTCCCTTCCCGCACCCGGAAGATGCCGACGAAGCCCAGGAGGCCGCCGAGGAAGGCCCCCAGAAAAACCACCGTAGCCACGAAATCGGTGGTGGAACCCGGCGCCAACACCGCATAGACCACCTGCCGGGCCACCAATCCGACCACCAACGCCACCACCATACCGATGGCGGTGAGGGTCCTGTACCTCATTGATGCCGATCCTCCAGAGCTTCTCCAACGCTGTCCAAGGCAACAATGTTGACAGCGGTTGCAGGATTGCATACTGTCCTTGACCGTTGCAAGAAACGACATGATGGAGGACAGACCGGCATGGACAACGAAGAGCCCAACGCGCTGGAGCGGTTCATCGAGAAGACTCGCTCGCTGTTCGCCGCGGAGCCTGACCTGGAGAAACGCTGGACCGCGCTGACGCCGGTCCTGGCGGAGCTGCTCGCCGATCCCGAGGTGCTGGAGGCCTCCAAGTCGTGGCCCGACTGCGTGCCGCGGGACGGACGCGCCGAGAATCTGCTGTTCTACGAGGACCCCGACTACGGCTTCGCCATCAACGGCCTGACCAAGGGTAACGCCCGGCAGGGCGGCCGCGCGCGCATCCACGACCACGCCCACATTTATACCCTCTACGGCGTGCTGGACGGTCACGAACGCATCGAGCGCTACGACCGGCTCGACGACCGTTCCAAGCCCGACTACGCGGAGATACGGCTGGCCAGCGACAAGCACGTGGGTCCGGGCGAGATCGATCTGGTGCGGCCCTACGAGGTGCACACGGAGACCACCGTGGGCGAGAGGACCGTGGCCTTGATCATCCGCAGCCAGAAGGGTGGCAGCTTCAACCAGGGCCGGTACAAGCCCGAGACCAACGAGTACTACGAGAGTCTCGGGCCGCGCCAGACGCCGGTGGAGATGCTGCCCCTGTAACGACTTCCCGCAACTCGCCCGGGAATGATGGCATCCCACCCCCGACGGGACCCGGATGCCCTTGCCCCCGGGTGTCCCCGCGACATGGACGCCATCAAGCTCGAGGTCATCTACAACGCCACCAACCAGATCGCGTACGAGCTGACGCAGAAGCTCATGCGCAACGGCTATTCGTCCATCGTGAAGGAGAGCCAGGACCTGGCCTTGAGCATCTGCGACCGCGAGGGGCGCAACGTCGGACAGTACTCCCCCAACCCGGTGGGGCTCGGGGTGGTGGGGTCCCAGCTCAAGGGCATCCTCCAGGATTTCTCGGGCGCCATCGGAGAGGGCGACACCTTCATCCTGAACCACCCCTACCGCTACTGCCAGAACCACCCCAGTGACGTCACGCTGATCGCGCCGGTGTTCTATCAGGGACAGCTCATGGCCTTCGTGGGCAACACCGCCCACAAGCCCGACATCGGCGGCAAGGTGCCGGGCACCAACGCCGGCGACGCCACCGAGGTGTTCCAGGAAGGACTGCTGATCCCGCCGCTGAAGCTCTACGAGGGCGGCGTTCTCAACGAGGCGGTGAAACAGCTCATCTGCGCCAACACGCGCATTCCGGAGGTCACCTGGGGCGACATCCGCGCACAGGTCACCGCCAACCTCCACGGCATCGACCGGCTCGCCGCGCTGGCGGATCGCTTCGGCCTCGACGACGTGCTCGCCTGCTGGGAGGAGCGCATCGCCATCACCGAACGGGAGCTGCGCTCGCGCATCGCCGCCATGCCGCCAGGCACCTACGGACCAGTTACCGACTACATCGACGACGACGGCGTGGAGCTGGACACGCCCCTGGAGGTCACCGCGACGCTGCACGTGCGCGGCGACGAGCTGGAGTTCGAGTTCGCCTCCGCCAAACAATCGCGCGGCCCCCTCAACCTGCGTCCCTGCGTGGTGCGGGCAGTGGCGGAGTACTGCGTGCAGGCCGCCATCGGGCCGGACCTGCCCAAGAACCAGGGCTGCTCCGCGCCCATCCGCATCACCCTGCCGGCCCCCGGGCACCTGCTCAACCCGGAGTTCCCGGCGCCCGTGAACATGTACGCCACCACCTGCCACCGTCTGGCGCCGGTGATCATGATGGTCTTGGCACAGGCTCTGCCCGACCGCTTGGCCGCACCCCAGAGCAGCTCCGGCGGCGCGGTCTCGTTCAACGGCGTGGACCCGAGCGGCGGACGCCGCTACTCCCAGTACGAAATCCTGTGGGGCGGCTACGGCGCCCGGCCGGGGAAGGACGGCGTCAGCGGCTGCGCCGCCGACATCAGCAACGTCATGAGCACGCCGGTGGAGGCGCTGGAGAACGAGTTCCCGGTGCGCATGCAGTGCTTCGAGGTGAATCCCGACTCCGCTGGGGCAGGGCAATACCGCGGCGGCCTGGGAATCCGGCGCGCCTGGCAGGTACTGAACGACGACGTCACCCTGAACCTGCGCCTGGACCGCTTCAAGTTCTCCTCCCCGGGCCTGTTCGGCGCGCGCCCCGCCGCGCCGGCGCGCTGCACTCTCAATCCGGGCACCGGCGACGCCCGCGCGCTTCACTCCAAGACGGCCAACATCCCCCTGTCGAGGGGCGACACCCTGCTGCTGGAGTTGGGCGGGGGCGGCGGCTGGGGCGATCCCCTGGCGCGCGATCCCGAGCGCGTGCTCGACGATGTGCGCAACGGCTACGTGTCGCCGAAAGCAGCGCGGGAAGTGTACGGCGTGGTCGTCGACCCCGAAAACACGACCGTCGACACGGCGGCGACGGAGAAGGAACGGGCCGCGCGTTGCCGACCTGCCCTCGCAGATTCGTAGACCCGTTTGTAAGACAGCACGCTAGAGGCGACCATGCTGCGCATCGGCATTGACACCGGCGGTACGTTCACCGACCTGAGCGTGTTCGACGAGGACGACGGACGGGTCTGCCTCACCCACAAGCTGCCGTCGCAACCGCAAGACCCCACCGCGGCCATCGCCGCCGGACTGCGCGAGATCACCGCGCGCCTGCCGGAGAAGGCCCGCTACGTGCTGCACGGCACCACCATCGGGCTCAACACGCTGCTGGAGGGAGGCGAGCCAGCGCCGGGCCTGCTGGTCACCGAGGGTTTCCGCGACCTCCTGGAGCTGGACCGGCAATGGCGCGGCGACCAGGTGTACAACCTGTTCTTCGACCGTCCGCGGCAGCTCGTGCCACGGAGGCTGATCCGGCCAGTGCGAGAACGTGTGGACTCCCGCGGACACGAGGTGCTTCCGCTGGACGCGGAACAGGCCCGCGCGGCCGTCCGGGAGTTGCTGGACGCGGGGGTGCGCTCCGTCGCCGTGAGCCTGCTCTTCTCCTTCGCCAATCCCGAGCACGAGCGACGGCTCCGGAGGATTCTGGAAGAGCTCGCGCCGGACATCTACGTGACCCTGTCGTCGGAGGTGGACCCGCAGTTTCGCGAATTCGAGCGCACCAGCACCGCGGTGGTCAACGCGTTCATCGGCCCGCGGGTCAGCGGCTACGTCGGTACCATCGAAACCGCGGTCCAACAACTGCTGGAAGGCGCCCGGGTGCTGATCATGCAGTCCAACGGCGGCGTCGCCACGCCCGCGGTGATCGCACGGGCGCCGGTACAGACGCTGATGTCGGGTCCGGTGGCCGGGGTCGTGGGGACCCACCGCCTGTGCCGTGAGATCGGCCGCGACAATGCCATCTCGCTAGACATCGGCGGCACGAGTTGCGACATGTCGGTGATCCCGGGAGAGCTTCTGACCGCGCCCCAGAGCACGGTGGCAAGCTACACCGTGCGCGCCGCCACCGTCGCCATCGAAACCATCGGGAGCGGCGGCGGCAGCATCGCACGGGTCGAGTCCGGCCGCATCCTGAAGGTGGGGCCACAGAGCGCCGGCGCGGTCCCCGGGCCCGCATGCTACGGCACCGGCGACCAGCCCACCCTCACCGACGCTCTTGTCGTGCTCGGGCATCTCAACCGGGAGGCGCTCCTGCAAGGCGCCATGCCCATCGACGCCGGGGCCGCCCGCCAAGCCATTGCCCAGACCATCGCCGGACCGCTGGAGATGACCCCGGAACGCGCCGCGGCGGGCGTCGTCGAGGTGCTGGCCGCCCAGGTGGCCATGTCCATGCGCTCGGTGACCATCGAGAAGGGCTACGATCCCCGGGACTTCATCCTGGTGGCCTACGGCGGCGCCGGACCCACGGTGGCCTGCCCCATCGCCCGGGAGCTGGAGATCCCCGAAATCTGCATCCCCCAGGACCCCGGCAACTTCTGCGCCGCCGGCATGCTGCTCACCGACTTGATCCGCGGCCACTCCCTTACGCGCATCGGCGCGCTGGACGACACCCCGCCGGACGCCATCCGGGAAGCTTTCCGGGAGCTGCGCGACAAGGGCGTGCGGGAGCTGCGCGAGCAAGGCGTGCCCGCGGACGCCATCGACACCGAGGACTTCCTGGACATGCGCTACCCCGGCCAGTCCTATGAGGTCACGGTGCCGGCCGGAGACACCCGCAAGGAAGTCCTTACCCGGCTCTTCCACGAAGCCCACGGGCGGCTGTACGGCCATACCGCCGAGGAAGAGTCCATGGAGATCGTCAACTACCGCGTGCGCTGCATCGGCCGACTGCCTAAGATGACCTTCGCCGCCGCACCCGCCGCCGGCGGTCCTGCCCAGGCCGGGAACGAACGCGCCGTGTTGTTCCCGGAGAGCCCCACTCCGGTGTCCACACCGGTCTACCGCCGCACTGGCCTCACACCCGGCTTCCGCACCGCAGGACCGGCGATCATCGACGAGTACAGCTCCACCACCGTCGTATACCCTTTCTTCGACCTGTCCGTGGACGCCCACGGCAACCTCAGGCTGCGGAACACGGCATAGGCGGTTCACACTTGGGAGCGCTCTCCGTCACCGGGGACCGACCGTTGATCTTCGCGGTGACCCCTTCGCCAAGAGGCAGCCGCACGTCGCCGGGACAGCTCGTACCAGGACCCCAGGCCGGGCCGCGGAGGAGGGGCTATCTGAATTCAATCATGCCGAGCCTCGTGAACTGCATGCGGTCCGCGGCGCCGGCGGGAATCACGGTGAGCTGGTGGATGGCGTACTCGTGCTCGTAGCTGCTCTTGGCGTTGACGCCGTCGAGCGGGACGACGACGTTGTAGCGATGCACGCGCGCGGCGGCGGTGGCGGTGTAGAGCACGGCGACGTTGGTGAGGGAGCCCGTGACGACGAGGTTCTCGGTGCCGGCGCGGCTCAGGATCGCCTGAAGCTCGCCGCCGGCGAACTTGTCGAAGGCGTCGGGATGGAGCACGGGTTCAGTATCCCGGCGCCCGAGAGGCGCCGCCACCTCCCCCATGGGGGTGCCCTTGAACTGCAGCGAGACGGTGAACACCACCGGGACGGAAGCCTGCCGGACGCGCTCCAGGAAACCGCCCAGCGGCTCCATCAGCTTTGAGCAGACCTCCTCCGGGTCATGGCAGCGTGCGTTCAGGTCCAGCACCACCACCGCGGTCTTGGCCGCATCCAGGGAGACGGGTTTCGGTTCGGGCCGGTTGGGGCCGGTGGTCTCGGTCATCGGACATTCTCCTCTCACATGGAACCAACTGTGCCTCTTCCGCGCTGTCCTTCGCTCTAGCCGACTCGCTCCTCGCGCAGGCGCGCGCGTAGCTCACGGGTCGCGGCTTCGTCGACCTTAAGGGTTCCCTCGTCCACGACAACACCGTAGATTTCCTCGGCGGTGTCCCGGGAGATGCGCTGGTTCACCAAGCTCTCCGCCACGGCCCCGGGCTCCCGGTCCAGAGGGTCGCCGTAACCACCGCCGCTCCCCAGCCGCAAATACAGGACGTCGTCCTTGCCGATCTCGAACTCGCAGTAGGGGAGCAGCCGCCGCTCGCCCTCCAGGGCCGGGAGTCCATCAATGCACTGGTGGTTCGCCAGCAGCTCGTTGACGCGCGTGCCTTCGAGCAGCACCAGCAGGCTCGGGGCGCCGGGGTAGCCGCCGAACAGGCCCACGCCCGAGTTCCTCAGGCCGGCCACGCCGAAGGCCACACCGCGGATCCTTTCCTCCGGCGCGTCGTGCAACTTCACCGTGGCCTCCACGCCCACGCCGCCGGCGAACTTGCCCGCGCCGCCACCGTCCTGCAGGTGGCGCCGAAACAGGTACATGAGCGGGAAGTTCAGCTCGAGCCACTCCACGTTGTGGCAAGTGAGATAGCCGCCGGAGTCGATGCCGTCGCCGTGGGGGCTCGCGCCGGCGCCGCTCAGTTCCAGCAGCGTGGAGACGTAGAAGCGGCCGTACTGGTTGACGCCAGCGTGGCGCACCACGCGGAAGCCTAGTGTCAGCGCCGTCACCTCGTCCCTCCAGGTGTCGCTGCCCGCCAGCATCTGCGCCAACACCGAGGCGGAGACATAGGAGACGGTCTTGAGGCCCGAGGTGGTGTTCATGGACACCGGACCGGGATACTGCACGTTCACCACCGTGCCTTCCGGGGCAATCACCTCGATGGGGCCGAAGGCGCCGTAGTTCTTGGGCAGGTCGTAGCCCAGGGCGGTCAGCACCGCCTCGAAGACCCCGCCGAAAGTGGCGTGGTACGGCAGATTGATGCCCTGCCGCGCCTGGGGATCGCTGCCGGTGAAGTCGAACGTCAGTCGGTCGCCGCGCTTGCGCAACTCGACGCACACGCGTTTCGTCTCGTTGGCCGCGATGGTGCCGGAGTCGCTCCAGGTGCCGTCCGGGATCTCCCGGAGGCGCTTCTGGAGGGTCTCACGCGCGTAGCGGATTATTTCCGCGGACACAGCGGTAATGAGCTCGGGGCCGTACTGTTCGAACATCTCCTCCATGCGCGAGCGGGCGACGTTGTTGGCCGCCATCTCGCACTTGAGATCGAGCCCCACCAGCACCGGCTGCCGGGTCATGTTGGTGAGGGTGTCGAACACGTCCTGGCGCATCCGGCCCCGCTCCACGAGCTTGAGGCCCGGAATGCGCAGTCCCTCGTGGCAGATCTCGGTGGCGCCCGGGGAGTTGCCGCCGGGCGACATGGCGCCGATGTCCATGACATGCACGAAGGTGGCGCTCCACGCCATCAGCCGGTCGTGGTAGTGGATCGGCGCGATCATGTAGATGTCGGATTGGTGGATGGCGGCCAGGTAGGGGTCGTTGAGCAGGAACACGTCGCCCGGGTGGATGCCGCCGTTGTCCTCGAAACGCTCGATGATGCGCTTCACCGCGAACCCGGCGCACGCCGCATGCCGGATCATCGACTCCCCCACCGACAGCACGTCGCCGTTGGCCGTGTAGAGGGAGGCCATGTAGTCGTGAAGCTGCGTGGTGTTGACCGTGCCGCCCACGCGCTCCAGGGTGGCGCCCATCTCGCGCGTGATCTCGTGGAGGCGGTGAGAGAGGATTTCGAAGGTGACGGGGTCCACTTGGGAGCTCGCCGCGCCTGTGTCGGTTACGTCCATGGTCGTTCGCTCGCCTGGTACCGCAGCCTCAAGATGAGCGGGGCGATTTTCGCAAGACTCCCTGTCCTGCGCAAGGCGCGGCGACAAGCGGCCGTAAAACGGGTCATGCGCCCGCCTTGTCCCCCACCAGGATCCGTATGTTGCGGAAACCGTCGATCTCGGCGCGGTCCCGCGGGTTCACCACTACGGTGGTCACGGGGGTCTCGATGACCGCCGGACCCGACAACTCCGTTCCCGGCCCCATGCGCTGGAAATCATAGATGGCGGTGGGCGCGAAGTCCCCAAGCTCCTCGAAGAAGACGCTTCGCTCCGGCTTCCGCGCGTCGTCCGCGGACGCCTTGACCGCCGGTTCCTCCTTGATGCGGGGCTTGTTCAGCAGCCCCACCGCGGTCACGCGGAAGGTCAGGATTTCCTTGCCGGCCTCCCGGTAGCCCGAGCCCTTGCCGTAGGCTTTCTCGTAGGCATCGTCGAAGTCGGCGTAGAGCCGCTCCAGGTCGGCATCCGCGAGAGGAGCGGTGCCGGTGGGCAGCGGCACGTTCAGTTCGTGCACCTGGTAGCGGTAGCGCATGTCGATGCCGCGGGTGATCGCCATTTCGGACGGGCCAAACCCGGCCTCGCCCAGATCCGCCTCAGCCCTGCGGATCAGCTCGGCGAAGTTCTCGTTGACGCGGCTTGGGTCGGCCGGCACCTGGAGGTGATCGGATTTGCCGTACTCGTGGACCACGTCGGAGCTGATCAGGCCGGTGGCGCCGTGCACCGACGCGGTGAGCGGGATCACCACCTGCCGCACGCCCAGGTCCGCGGCGTAGCGGCTGGCGTGCATGGGGCCGGCACCGCCGAAGGCGAACATCACGAAGGACCGCGGGTCGTGCCCCTTTTCCACGGTGGCCCGGCGGATGAGGTCGCTCATGTGCGCGTTGGCGATGCGGTAGATGCCGCGGGCGGCCTCGGTCACGCTCATGCCGAGGGGCTCCGCGATCCGCTGTTCCACCGCCCGGAGCGCGGCGCCGCGGTCCAGGCGCATGCGCCCGCCCAGGAAGTAGTCCGGGTTGAGATAGCCGAGGATGACGTCTGCGTCGGAGACCGTGGGCTCCACCCCGCCGAGACCGTAGCACACCGGGCCGGGACTGGCGCCGGCGCCCTCGGGTCCCACCTTGAGGAGCCCCGTATCGCTGTCGATCCATGCGATGCTGCCGCCGCCGGCTCCCACAGACTCCACCCAGATCTTGGGCGCCAGCACCCGGTGGCGCAGCACCACCGGCGTATAATCGCGTTCGATGCGCCCCTCGCGCACCACGCCCACCTTGAACGTGGTGCCGCCCATGTCCGTGGCCAGGATGTCGTTCTCGCCGATCATCTCGCCCAGGAACCGGCTCCCCACCACACCCGACGCCGGGCCGGACTCGACGGTGCCCACGGCGTTACGGCAAGTGGCGTCGATGTCGAGCACGCCGCCGTAGGCCTGCATGATCATCGGCGGCCTTGCCAGCCCCTTGCCCCGGAGCACCTGGTGGAGATTCGTGAGATAGGTCGAGATGCGCGGGCCGATGTAGGCGTTGAACACGGTGGTGGCGGTGCGCTCGTACTCGCCCACGAAGGGCGCCGCCGCGCTCGACAGCGTGACGTAGACGTCCGGATGACGCCGCCGCAGGATGCCGGCCACGGCCTTCTCATGGACGTCGTTGGCCACCGACCAGAGCAGGCACACGGCCACGGACTCCGCCCCGCGCGCCACCAACTCGTCCAGCGCGGCCGCCGCCTGCGCCTCGTCGAGGCTCACCGCGACCGAGCCCTTGTAGTCCATGCGCTCGTTCACCTCCGCCACGAGGGACCGGGGCACGAAGGGCTCCGGCTTGCGCAGCCACGCGAGCCGGCCCGCCTCGGCCTCGGTAAGGCCGTCGGTGACCTTCCCGCGCATCATGAGCAGCGTGTCCGGGAAACCCCGGGTGGCGACAAGCCCGGTCCTCGGGCCGGAGCGGGTGATCAGGGTGTTCTCACCGATGGTGCAGGCGTGGAAGAAGAGCGTCGTCCGGCGGAGCAATTCCTCCTCATCGCCGAAGCC
This sequence comes from Candidatus Binatia bacterium, assembly GCA_022823055.1. Lineage (GTDB taxonomy): Bacteria > Desulfobacterota > Binatia > UBA9968 > JAJDTQ01 > JAJDTQ01. Next base: position 26,102 of record JAJDXX010000183.1, read on the forward strand.
GATGTTGCGCGCCGCGTCCCGGACGGCGTCGGCGGCCCCGGTGGAATAGTCGGGCAGGGTGGAAAGCGACTTTCCCACCACCATCTCGCCCCGGTCGTTGAGCACGACACAGTCGGTGAAGGTGCCGCCGATGTCCACGCCGACCATGTATCGACCTCGGGAATCAGCCATAACTACTTGATATAACTGTAATCTTAAGGGTCACGAACTCTGGAATCGCTAAGCGGCTCGATCCTCGTCGTAAGCATACTGTAAGCGAAGTCAATCCAACTTGTGCGCGTCCACGCGCGTCTCTGTCGTGTCGTCCGTTCACCATTCCGTTGAACGCGAAATAGGCTTTGTGGCACTCCGCGCAGAAGTCTTTCAGGACGTTTATCGCCTTCGCCAGATCCTCCGACGAGAACGCTCCCGGAGCATGCAGGAGCCGAACACGAAAAGGGCCGCCTGACCAGTAGGCTTGAATCGCGTCGTCTCTATCCATGTCTGTTCCTGCTAGTACACTTTCAGGCAGCGTATGGCATTGTTCGGTCGGCCCCAAGTTGGATGCCCCCTGATGGCCGATCTCCGTGCACTGCGGCCGCACACAACCTCCGTTCGTTGGCGTCGGCACGGCCTGACGGAACGCTACCTCTGTCTTGCAGATCCTCCGAAACGCCGCCAACTTGTGCGGAATGCGGAACCGTTTCGCCGGGCGGGCGGCTCGGGAGCCCTCCCCGACGCGCCTCCGTCACCTGTCACTTGACCGTGAGACACGCGCACTCGGCGAGGTGCGCTACCTTGTGCGAGACGCTTCCCATCACCAAGCCGGCCACGTTGCCGAGACCCCGGCGGCCCATGACCACCAGCTCCGCCTTTTCATGCTCGGCCGCGGCGATGATGCTGCTCGCCGGGTCGCCGTCCACGACCTGGGTCGTCACGTCCTGGACGCCCTTCGCCGACAATGCCTCATGGGCCTTCTCGGCGATCCTTTCGCCGACCCTGCGCAGAGTCTCGGACGACACGGGAATGGGGCCCTGCGGGTAACCCGACGCGGCGACCCGCTCGACCATCGCCGCCAGCTCGTCGATCTCCTTCACGACATCCCCTTCGACGCCGATGTCCTGGCATATCGCCTTGAGATCAGGGGCTGTGGCATGTTGCAGGAGAGCCTGCACGACCACGACGCGCGCACCGAACTTCACGGCGATCTCGCCTGCCATATCGATGGCCTTGTTGGCGTGCCCGGAACCGTCCGTTGGAACTATGATGGTATTGATCATGGCTGTCTCCATAGGCGCTTTTGCGCCAGCCATTTGATTCGTCGTCCGGACAAGGGACGTGCGTCGATTTTGGCACAAACCTGCTGGCGCTGCCAGACAGGCGCGGCCATCCTTGCCGCTCTAACCTCTCCCTGGCGACGACCGGCGGACAACTCCGGGAAGTCGCCTGCTCGACTCGCCTCCGCGCAGATCGACGCCATCCATGCGGAGCTTCGCGACATGATCGATAGTGACGGGATTCAACGACGCAAAGTTGACGTTGGAGTCGCCGACGCGCCATGCTACTTGTACTTCCTGGCCGCCGGTCAGACCCGCCACCATCGGATCCAAGCGCATGTGTGAGTCTTGAGTCGGCGGTTGTGTGGCTTGCACCGTGTCTGTGGATGAAGGAGGAGAATGGCAGTGGATTTGAAGGTCACCGCGCACGCGCCGGGTTGGGAGACGGGTCCCGTCTGAATCGTGTGGACATGTACCGCCGTGTTTCCGCTATGACGCTAGCCACGACGATCCATCTGGCGGATTTGGAGTGGCCGCTTGAGCGTCTGCCGCCGTAGGCTTCCTGGTGCTGACCATCCACCGGAAGATCAGGGGTGAGCGATTGAGCAGCAAACCGTCGAAATCTGAGATTGCCCGTTGTCGCACGGGCATGGCTGAACTGCTGACGGATGCGGTCGCGATGACGCACAAGCTTGAGCGGAGGTTGGACGTTACCGGCGGTTGGTGCGAAGCCACAGCGGATATCGACATCAATGCAGATCCGGTCGCGACCGTAGGGATCGCAGGCGCGCTGCTGCTTCGCAAGGCGCGGATACACACGGTCGCCGTCCTCCGGGCCAACGAAACCAGCAACCTGCACTCGCTCGCGGTGCAGATGCGGTCGGTTCTCGAATGTGCCGGACAGGTCGTGTTCCTCTATCAGAACCTGATCATTGCACCGGATCTGCTGATGTCTCGGGAAAACGCCATAGCAGCCGTCGGGAACCGATTGAACGCGGATTTCTATCAAGCGCTCCGCAGCAGAACGAGAGGCCAAATCAGTGGAGAGAAGCTGCGCGAAATGGCTATAGACGCGCAAACCGCAGCGGCAGCATCAGTCGGGGCGGCGACGCCTAAGCAGCAGAAGGCGTGGAGCCTCAATCAAGTAGACAAGACGGCAACCCTTGAGAAAGGCCACGAATGGTACAGCTACTTGAGCGACCACTTTACTCACGGCAAGCTGGCGGACTGGAAGGGGCTTTCGTGGCGGGGTGGCGTTATTTCGATCGACATGGTCGAGGACGAATTCACGTTCTTGGGATTGATGTCCTATCTAGTGGACCAAGTGGCTCTTATGAACTCTGCCGCAGCATTGTGCCCAGTCGCCGGTGACGCGAACGATCAGTGGGACCGTTGGATAGAACCTACGCTGGTGCAACTACGCCACGTGCGGGACTCATCGAAGAAGCTCGTGGACGCCGCCAGAATTGCCGCGACAGGACAACCGGATGGAAGCACTCGAACCGATTGAGGTGCAGCGCGCTCGGTGCAAACAGTATCGGGATCAGCTTCACAACCTTGCTCAAATCCATATCGATATAGACACCCCGAAACGCAGAGTGCGGCCGGACGAGCCAGACTTGGTCTTCCGGCTTCGCAAAGTGTGCCTTCATGCGCTAGCGATCGCCAAATGCGAAGTCAGCGCCGACGGTATGCACGTGATGACAACGGAGCTGCGGGCGGCGTACGAGCAGATGGACGCCGTATGGAAATGCCTGCCAGACGAATGCCGATTCGATGAGGACCGCGAATGGTGGTCTGACGAGGCAAGAGATGGGCTGGCGGCGTACAGCCATCCGACGCCGGTCAGCTTGGCCTTGCCGCTGGCGACGGGCGGCTTCGATGATGCCGATTCACCAGCGACTTTCCTAAAACTCGCCGTATGGCTGGGCCGCCTCGGATGCGCATACGGACTAGCACTCGGCTATCTGGCACGCCTGCTGGGCATCAACGGCAACATCGACTTCCGTCTGTAGTCGACACTGCATGATATGCGCTAATGCCGATCCGTGACCTGCGCCATGGTCAATTTAGCCGGCTAGATTCCGGGAGTCAGACTTCAGCGCTCAAAACGGCTTTCGCTGCTGGGGCGTATTCTACAATAACGTTGTCAACGAAATCGTTGACAACAGACTCCGCGTGTTGTATCGTTCAACAGTTTCGTTGAACGAGGTTCCTCATGAGATCGTCTACGGGCCGCTGGGTGAGTGGCGATGGCTTCTTCGATCGCAAGGCTGAATTGGAGATACTCGAATCGCGAGTGCGCGGGCGCAACCATGTGCTGTTGACCGGACAGCGCCGCATGGGTAAGACCAGCGTCCTCCGCGAGCTCGGGCGTCGGCTCGCGTACGATGGCTGGATATTCCTGTTCGTCGATGTCGAGGGAGCTGCCAGCCCGGAGGATGCGATTGCCGACATCGCGCAGGCGGTACACCCATATCGACCCATCGCGTCCCGTTTCGCGGAGGGCATCAGACGCTGGCTCTCCGACAGGATCGAAGAGGTTAGCGCGAGTCAGTTTCGATTGAAGGTTAGGGCCGGCCTGGATCCCGGTAGCTGGCGCCGATACGGGGAGCGGCTGCTGCGCGACTGTGCAAGCCAGGAAGAGCCGGTCCTGCTGGTCATCGACGAAGTGCCGATTTTCCTGAAGCGCATGCTTGAGCGCGACGAAAGCGCCGCGCGGGTAGATGAGTTCCTGAGCTGGTTGCGCGCCACAACCCAAGCGCTGGGAGAGAATTCTCCAGTTCTCATCCTGTCCGGCAGCATCGGGCTGGAACCCCTTGTGCGCCGGCTGGGTATTCCCGACCGCATCAACCATCTCGACCCGTTCCGGCTAGGTCCATGGAACCGGGAAACCAGTGTCGCCTGCTTCGAGCGTCTGGCGGAGAGCCATAGATTGCCTGTCGATGGCGGCGTGGCGGGTGCGGTGTACGACTCGCTTGGCGTGGGCGTTCCTCAGCATGTCCAGTCCTTTTTTGCGCGTCTTCGGGAGCACGCCACCATGCAGGGGCGGGACCGAGTGACGGTCGAAGATGTCGCCGAGGTCTATCGCAACGGGCTTCTAGGTCCCTCCGGGCAGAGCGACCTCGTGCACTACGAGACGCGGCTCAGGGAAGCCTTCGATGACGAAGGCTATTCGCTCGCCATGGAGATCGTCGCAGAGGCGGCGATCGAGGGGGCGTTCACGCTGGGCGCAGAGCGCAGCCTGGCGGCCCTGTACCACGAGCTGGTGGAGGACGTGTCTGTGCGCATCGCGGATGCGCTGGAGGTGCTCGCGCACGACGGCTATCTGGAGGCCGGGGAGGATGGGTACCGTTTCCAGTCCCGTTTGCTCAAGGACTGGTGGACAGCGCGCTTCAGGGACCACCATGTCGCGCTGGAGAGGCGCCTTGAAGCCTCCGCTGCGGTGGGAAACACGAAATGAGCGGGACAGAAGCCGCCGTGGCGAACGGAAAGCGTCCCATACGCAAGTTCAACCCGGGTCTGCTCCAGTCCGACGAGGAGGTGATCGCGCAGTTCGCGGTCAGGCAGCACGAGTTCGAAATCGTCAGCGAAGTGCTGCGGAGCAACATCGGTACCCCATCGTGCCAACACACCCTCATCGTTGCTCCAAGGGGCCGAGGAAAGACCATGCTGCTTGCCCGCGTGGCGGCGGAACTTCGAGGGAACCCGCAGTTCGCCATGCATCTTCTGCCCGTCCGGTTCATGGAGGAGAGCCAGGAGGTCTATGATCTCGCCAGCTTCTGGCTGGAGACGCTGTTCCACCTGGCCAGAGAGATCGCGGCGGATCATCCCGAGTTTGCGCGGGAGTTGTCGGAGACCCACAGTTCCTTGTCCTCCCGATGGCGTGAAGAGGGCCTGGAGGGGATCGCCCGGGCAGCCGTACTGGACGCGGCGGACCGGCTCGGCCGCAGGCTCGTGCTCATGGTCGAGAACCTGCAGTCGCTCTGCGAAACCGTGGACGAGGAATTCGGGTGGCAACTGCGTGGGGTGCTCCAGTCCGAGCCCCAGATCATGCTGCTGGCCTCGGCCACCAGCCGCTTCGAGGGTCTGGAGGATGCCGGGGAGCCTTTCTTCGAGCTGTTTCGGATCGTCAATTTGCAACCGCTGACCACCGAAGAGTGTCGCCGTCTCTGGACCATCGTGAGCGAGCAGGAGCTCAGCAGGCACGAAATCAGACCGCTCGAAATTTTGACGGGCGGGAGTCCCAGACTCCTCGTGGTGATTGCGGCGTTTGCGCGGCATCGGTCATTTCGCCAACTGATGGAGGAACTGGTCGGTCTGGTCGACGAGCACACGGAGTACTTCCGCGGCCATCTGGAGTCGCTGCCGAAGAATGAGCGCCGCGTCTATGTCGCCCTGATCGATTTGTGGCAGCCCTCGAGCACCGGCGAGATCGCGACGCGGGCGCGCCTGGATGTCCGGGTCGTATCCACAATGCTCGGACGGCTGGTCGACAGGGGCGCGGTGACCGCGGAGCCGGATGGAGGCGGCAGGAAGCGGCTCTATGCTGCTTCTGAACGCCTCTACAGCATCTACTACAAGCTGCGCCGCGAGCGCGACGAAGCGGCCGTGGTGGAAGCCCTGATCCGGTTCATGGTGGTCTTTTACGATGTGGGCGAAGTGTGGCGCATCTCGGACCAGTTGTTTCAGGACGCTTTGGAGTCGGCCGAAATTCATGCCGGAATTGACCGCGCACTGGCTGGGAAACCCACATTGCGCGATCTCGTGGGAATTGACAGTGCGGGGGCCAGGAAACTACTTTCGGACGACTCCCCCATGAAATGGGATTCAGTCAGGAGAGTCTCCGATAAGGTCCACGATAGGCGGCGCGTCGACGCCCGAATGCGATTGCACAATGACATCAAGGCAGCCTCTGAAAACAAAGACTGGAAGCGCGTTCTGGAGATCGTCGAGCAATATGTTTCCCATGGATGGCTCGCTTCGGGATCGGAATGGGAACACGAGGATGACTGGGCCTTTCTCGCGCACATGAGAAGCAACGCGCATCTCATGCTGGGCGAATTGGATCAAGTGGTCGCCATCGGGAACGAAGTTGCCGAAAGGCTTGGTGACCCGCGAGAAATGACGTTGCTGTCCAGAGCGTGCGCAGTGGCGCTCAACAAGGCGGCGGCACAATTGGAACTCGGAAACTTCGAGACGGCGAAATCGGAGTGCCGACGGATCGTCGATCAGTTCGCAGAGTTCGACACGCGGTGGTTCCAGGAGGAAGTCGCGGCTGCGCTCCTCGGGCAAGCGAAGGCAGAGAACAAACTCGGTGATTTTGGTAATGCAATCGCTTTGCTGGATGAGGTCCTGGTGCGGTACGGGGAGAGCGAAAATCAACACGCTCAGGTGCAGGTTGCACGATCGCTGGTCCTCAAGGCGGAAATAGTGAGACGGCGTCAAGACGATCACAGGGGGGCCGCGGCGATTTACGGGGAGATAATCAAGAGGTTTGGCCACAGCAAGCATCTGGAAATCCGCAAGCACTTGACGAGTGCTCGGATAAACCGAGCTTTTGCTTTTGGGGCAATTGGCGAATTCGATGAGGAGATCGCTTCCTATGACGAACTGATCGTTCGGCTTGATGATCTTGATACGCTGGGGGAGAAATGGACCGCGCTGGTTGCCCTAGCGTTCAAAACTCGAAGATTGGCAGAGTTGGGTATAGCCGACGAGGCTCTGCGGGCGTGTGACGACTACGCTCGTCGCCTTGAGGCCAGTGCCGATGAGTGTTCGATAGAGACGCGAATGTGGATGGATTGGCACGCGAATAGCTCGCGTGCCTTGGCATTGATGACCAAGGGTGCGTCAGAGCCTGCCATGGAGGCCTTCCGGTTGGCATACGCCGCATTCCTGCCTCACTACGAAATTGCGATGGGCGAGATGTTGCGGCTGGTGCCGGAGTTGATCGCGGCGGGTGCTTCGGAGCATGAACTGGTCGGAGTGCTTGCCGGAGACGACGGAAAATCGGAAGCGTTGCTGCCCATGATCATTGCCCTGCGACAAAGGGCGGGCGAGACGGTTCGCGCTCCGGCAGAAGTGCTCCAGGTGGCGGCCGATCTCCGGAAGAGCATCGAGGAGCGGATCGCCAAGGGTGTCATGCCCGGCTTCATGCTTCGATTGGAAGACATGAATAGTCAGGACGAAATCTGACAGGCGGTGTTGATTGGCAGGCGCCTGCGTTACGTGGCCGTCGACCGGAGGACTGAGTGCATCATGAGTTGGTTGATCAAATGCAGTGGGCATCTCACTAATCGGGTCACGAAGGCCGCCAATATAGTAGGTCTTCTTAACGCCCACCGTGATGCTCAAGACTGGTTTCGTTGTGGCTGCTGTGGGGGCCGGGGCTACATCGAAAAATGTTTCAAGCTGCAAGAAGAAGGCGAATACTGGAATCCTTACCTGTTGGGTGCGGTGCGTCTAAGTGACAATCCTGAGAACACCTATCAGCCGTTCGCGTTCCTGGTCAACGAAGACAGTCCGTCCCAGGCTCCGGATGCCGTCTGGTTCTCCTACTACAAGGACCTCCGCCCTCACGGAGGGAGGTTGAAGCTCGGGTACGGTCCCGGCGGGCCGCCTGTAGTTGCGCTGGACCAGCTTGCCAAACTGATCCCGTGAGGTCGTCATGGTGTGGTGTCCGTTGGGGAGTCCTAGCAGGTTGTTGAAAAAGTCCGTCTGACGCGGATACATATTTTGAATGTTCGTAGTGAGACGGAGGAGTCGATGAGAGGCACTGATCCGCGTCAAGAAGGGATGTTCAGCTATGTATCGCCGGAAGCCCGTGTTCCTAA
>JAJDXX010000163.1 GCA_022823055.1 Candidatus Binatia bacterium
CATCCAAATCCCCACCGACATACTACCGCCCACAGCCCGACAAGGTCCCCCTCCCCAATCGCTCACTCGCCTCGCTGAGGTTTTGCAAGTGGCTCAAGAAAATAAAATCTTATTCAATGATTTCTATTAGTTACGAAATCCCGCTACACCCCAACGAGTCATTCCCGCGCAAGCGGGAATCCAGGGGTGGAGTGTGGCGGCTCCATTGCCCCGGCCCCACCCCGCCTGGATTCCCGCCCCCGATCGGGCCGAGGGCAAGCTTGCGCGGGAATGACTCGTTGGGGTGTAGCGGGCTTCTGCAACTAACTGAACGTGAACTTGTTGCAACGCGAACAATGAGTCTGCTACGGGTGGACGAAATGTGGCAAGCTGCGGCCCGCGGGACCGTGGTTACGGCGAGACAGGAGCGTTTCATGCGCGGAACAACACCCAGACGGATGCAGGGACTGGCCGATCCCGTGCTGTCCACCATGGTGCACGATCTCGGTCTGGAAAAGGTACCCCACTACGCCAGCCGATCGGAGAAGGTGGTCGGATACACCAATCGCTGGGTCGAGAACGCCAAGTTCCGCGACGGCCCGGTGAACCCGCAACGGGTAGAGGTGACGGACCGCGCGGCCATGACCGCGCAAGTCAAGGCCAAGGCGCGCGAGTTGGGGGCGGACTTGGTGGGAATCTGCCGGCTCACGCCGACCATGATCGACCTGGGCGAAGAGGTTCCCCACGAGTTCGTCATCGCGGCCTGCATCGTGGAAGACTACCACAAGGTGCTCGAAGGCGCGGACGCGGTGGAGGAAGAGGCCATGCGCGTCTATGCCGCGTGTTCCGACCTTGCCACGGAGCTTGCCGCCTACGTCCGTGACCTGGGGTATCCCGCGTGGGCGCATCACAACGGAGTGCGCGAGGTCCAGGCGATTCCGGTGTTCTACCAAGTGGGTTTCGGCGAGTTGGGCCGGCACGGCAGCCTGATCAACGAGAAGTACGGCGCGGACTTCCGCCCCGGCTTCGTCACCACCGACCTGCCGCTGGACGTGGATGAGCCGCGGGAGTTCGGCGTCCAGGACTTCTGCATGAACTGCAACGTGTGCATGCTGAACTGCCCGGGCGACGCCATCCCCAAGGAGCACGTGGTCACGGAGGGCATCAAGCGCTGGCTCATCGACCTGGAGAAGTGCTACCCCTACTCGCGCCTGCGCGACGAGTACTGTCACCTGTGCGTGGACGTCTGCCCGTTCAACGTCGGCAGCCACCGCACCACCTTCAAGACGTTCATGAAGCACCGCAAGCGCATCGGCTACAAGACCCCGAAGTACTGAGAGGGGCTTCTTGGACAAGTACTATCTTCACGAGCGCCGGCCCGACGGCGAGGTCAGCACGGTGGGGCTCTACTACTCCCGGGAGGAAGCCGAGGGCATCATCGCCCAGCTTCGGGAGTTGCCCGAGAAGCAGGACTGTGAGTATCTCATGACCCGGCCCGGCGAGGCCGCACCTGAACCGCCGCGGAACAATCCCGAAGACTCGTGAACCTGTCGAATCCGCTCACGGCGCCAACCCCAGGTTCACGGGTGTCACCACGGAGCGGAGCGTGTGGGTGCGGTAGCCGCCGTTGGCGGGATAGCGCGGATCCCGCTTGGCGGTGCGCGTGGTGATGCTGATCCTCAGTCTCCGTATGGCCGGGTTCGCCGTGGTGAGGTTGCCGGCAATGTCGAGGTACTCCACGGCGAAGCCTTGCACGTCCTCCACCACGGGTTGCCCGCCGCCTCCCGTGCTGCGGCGCAGGAGCATTTGCGCGGCGTCGTGGTAATACGCGACGCTTTCGTTGGAGTCCGACAGGTCGCCGTCGCCGTTATGGTCGACCGCGATGCGCAATCGGACAGGATCGTAGGTGATACCCGCGAAACCGACGCCCGCCGGATCGTAACCGGCCTTGCGCGCCTCCCGGACGACCATGGTCATGGCCGCGCGGGCGTTCTGATGCATGGCGGTGATCTGCTCCTGAAGGTCGTGGGTGGTGAGCTGGCCGGTGAAGCTCGTGACCGCAGCGGCCAGCAGAATCCCCTGGATCGCCAGCACCACCAGGAGCTCGATGAGCGTGAAGCCTCGGGCGGAGGCCCACTGGGCGTGCGTCCATCTTGACTTCCCGGAACGGATGCGGCACCGGCGCCGCCCTGCGTCGAGGGACGGCCGCATCACTGCCTCAGCAGGGTCCGCAGGACAGCCGACCGCCCGTCCCGATCCCAGGAGACGGTCACCGTGACGGTGCTCAAGCCGCCTTCGGGGGTGTCCCGCAGAACCTCGGTGACCCGCTTGAAACCGGGGAAGTCGGGCAATGCACCGTAGTCCTCCGTGGTCGAGACGACGGCGCCTCCAACACCCCGGAGACTCTCGATACGATCCTGGGCGAGGAAGGTGGCGACGCTGTAGTCGCGGCTGCGGAGGTTTCCCTGGATCACTCCGATGGCCACCCGGCCGAGCCCCAGGAGCGCGGTCGACAGGATCAACATCGCCACCAGCAGCTCGATCAGGGAAAAGCCCTGTTGCCGGGCGAACGGGGAACGCGGTCGTGTCATGGCCCCTCCCGTCACCGGATGCGCACGCGGCCGGCGATGCTGATGCTGACGCGTTTCGTGCCCGCCGGGTTGGTGAGCGTGATCGTCGCAAGATGGCTGGCCGTCCCGCGCGGGCTGAACACCGGGTTGTTGTTGGAGCGGACCACCACGTCCCCGTAGTCCGCCTGGAGGTCCCGCGTGAACGTCCACTCGCCGGGGTCCACGGTGCCGTCATTGTCCGCGTCGTCGAGGATCCGGTATTCGTGGTCGTTCAGGAAGAAGATCCGGTAGCGGTTGCTGCGCTGGATCGCTTTCATGCGCGCCCACATGAGATCGCCGGTAACCTGGCGCGCCGCGCCATGGAGGCGGTGCCTGGGCATCATCTTCAGGTAGCCCGGCACAGCGATGGTCAGCATGATCCCGGCGAGGGCCAAGGTGATCATTTGACCCAGCAGGGAGAATCCGGCGGTGGGGGCGGACGGTCGCATGTCGGGCTCCTCGATGGCTCGGTAGAGGGACGGCAAGAGGCTCAGTACAGGCACAGCAGCGCCCCCAGACACAGGAAGGGCGCGAACGGCAAGGGAGTTCTCAACGAAACGTCCTTCCTGACGCACGCGAGGCCGATGCCGCACACGGAACCCGCCAGCGCGCTCACGGCAAGAATGCCGGGGACCCGTTCCCAGCCGGCGAAGGACCCGATCATCGCCAGCAGCTTGACGTCGCCGCCACCGAGGCCGTCCCGGCCGGTGACGGCGCGGTAGCCGGCGGCCGTGGCCCACAGCACGCCGCCACCGCACAACGCCCCCAGGAGCGAGTCGCCGGGCGATGGAAATTCTTCGATGGAGAGGGCGGGCGCGCACCACGACAGCGCGAACCCCACGGCCGTGCCGTAGACGCTGACGGCGTCGGGAATGATGCCGGTTTCGAGGTCGGCCGCCGCCGCCACCACCAACGCGCAGATGAAGGCCAAGTGGACGCCCAGACGCGAACCGGGGCCGACCCGGCGGTAGCACGCGAGTGCCGCCACCGCCATGCCGAGTTCCACCAGAAAGTAGCGCACCGGGATACGGGCGCCGCAGAGGGCGCAATGCGCGCGCAGCAGCAGGTAGCTGATCAACGGCAGGTTCGCCCGGAATGGGAGCGGCGCCTTGCAGGAGCGGCAGTGGGACGCCGGGACAAGGATCGACTCGCCCGCCGGAAGACGGGTGATGCAGACGTTCAGGAAGCTCCCGATACAGGAGCCGAACAAGAAGAGCAGAAGCGCCCGAAATGGTTCCGGTGGTGCCAGCGCGCCCATGGCCGTTGATCCCTCCCAAAGGGAATCATCGGCAACGGGCAACCCTCCTTTAGCGCGGAAGGCTCAAGAAATCCCGGCCCCCGGCCTTGGCCGCCAGCCACTTCCGGATGAGCGGAAAGACCTCGTCCTTGGCCTTCCGGCCCAGGATCAGGTCGAAGTGACCGTAGCTCATGTCTTCGCCCGGGTCCGGCCAGAAGATCATGAGGTCCCGGTCCTCCGAGCCCACCTCCCGGTAGACCCGTCTGAGGGCCTCGGGCGGTGCGATGGAGTCGGCGCCTCCACCCACCAGGAGAACGGGTATGGTGATGCCGGACAGCGTGTCCCGGTAGCTCGTCTTGCCGTCGGCGCTGACGAACTCGTCGCGCTCCACGGTGGTGACGATCTGATCCAGAACACCCGGGTTGACCGGGGTGAGGGCCGTGTCCAGGAGCTCCTGCCGGACCGACTGCGCCATGTTCTTGCGGTTGTAGAACGCGTCCTCGAACCAGGGCATGAAGAACAACAAACGGTTCAGCCCGGACGAGTTCATGTGCAGCAGCGAACTGCGCAGCAGCGGCACCCGGTCGAGCTTGAGCAGGGTGTCGAGCCAGTCCTGATCCGGACTGTCGAACGACATGGGCGCGGCGACGCTGACGACCCCGGCCACGCCGTGCCCGGGGCTCCGACCGACATGGGCCAGGGCCAGCGCTCCCCCAAGCTCGTAACCCACCACCAGAACCTCCGCGCCGCCGGCCTCCTTGCGCACATGCTCGATGACCGCGGGAAGATCGCTCTTCAAAATGTCGTCCAGATTCCAGGGCTTCTTCCCCCAGCCCAAGGGGTTGAGGCTCCGGCCGGTGCCGCGCAGCGACAGGTTCCAGACGTCGAAACCCACCTCCGCGAGATACTCGGCAAGGCTGGCGCGCCCGAAGTCGAGAAAGCTGCTGTTCACCAGGAGCCCGTGGATCAGGATCACCGGCAGCGGACGCGGCTCCCGCTTGTACAACCGGAACCGCTTGACGGACAACTCGAACTTCTCACCGGTGACGACCCACTGGCGCTCGGTGGAGACGAACGGATCGTCGAGGGAAGCGGCGGCCAGCGGCGCGGGCGCAAGAGACACGACGGCCGCCAGGACGCTCACGCACACGGACCACATTTGTTGTCGAAAGCGCATGATTGACAGTCGGATACACTTATAGCTACTGTCGCACAAGGCTTCGAGAAAGGGAGGCAACCATGGCACAGGAAAAGATACGGTTCTTCTCCGCGGACTCACATGTCAACGAGCCGCCGGAGGCATGGGAACGCATACCGAAGAGTCTGCGCCAACACGGGCCTCATTTCGTCCAGGACCCTCCCGGCAAGAAGGGCCTGTACATGGTTTTCGACGGCCACGAGCCGGACCCCGTGGGTATGACCTTTACGGCGGGGGTCCAAGCCAAGGGTGGCAAGATCATCGATGTGATCGAGAACTTCACGTGGGCGGACTGGCCCGGCCCCTGGGACCCCGCGGCCCGCATCGGGGACATGGACCTCGACGGGGTCCGGACGGAGGTACTCTACCCGAGCCTGTCGCGCAACTTCTACTCCCTCAAGGGAGAAGAAACGGAACTCCAGAAGGCGGGGCTCAAGGCCTACAACGACTGGATCATCGAATACGCCAATACAGCGCCGGATCGTCTGGTGGCCGTGTGCCTGCTCTCGGCCCTCGACGTCGAGTGGTCGTTGAAGGAGATGGAGCGCTGCGCCAAGCTCGGCCACAAGGGGGCGCTCATCCCGTCCGGTCTGCCGGAAGGCATGTGCTATGCCGATCCGGGATTCGAACCGTTGTGGACCAAGGCCGAGGACATGGACTTTCCGCTCCACATCCACGTCAACATCCTGCAGGGGGTGGACAGGATGAGGGCGCGGCTCAAGAACATCGCTCCGGTGCAGCAGGGCCGCAACTCGCTGCAGCGCGGCATCCTGGAGCCTCTCGGGCTCCTCACGGACCTCACCTTCGGCGGGGCGCTGCAGAATCATCCCCGGCTGCGCGTGGTCTTCGCGGAGTACGATCTCTCGTGGCTGGTTCCCTACCTGAACTGCATGGATTCCGCCCTGCGCCGGGCCCGATCGGAGACGACGGTGGGCGCCCACGGCAACGCGCTGCCCAGCGAGATCATCAAGCGCCAGGTTTACGTGACTTTCCAGGAAGACCGCGCCGGTATTCTGGGAGCGGGAGCCTTCGATATCCTGGACAACGTCATGTGGGCGAGCGATTATCCGCACGGCGGGGCCACGTGGCCGAATTCGCGGGACGCGGTCGAGCGGCAGTTCACGGGCATGTCCGACGCCGTGGAACGACAACTCACGTGGGACAATGCCGCCAGATTCTACGGCTTGGCGTAGTCCGCGAGCTTCCGAGATCCGTGGCGCTCGACCCACACGGAGCCCGGAGGGATGGTCCTCACCAAGGCCAATGACCGCCCTCCGGCCGTGACTCGGAGACCGGTTAGGGGCGCAGCGCGCGTATCAACGGCTCGATCGAGGGACTTTGATCCAGACGGTCCACGAGATCGGGCACCTCCGCTCTTTGCGCGTCGGACAGAATCCCCTCCACGCAGTTGTTGAACTTGCTCAGCACCGCGTCGCGCCCCTTCAGGTCCGCCGGCGGCTGAATCGGCTCCGCGACCGTCGTGCCGTCCTTCAGATGCACCACCAGTGATTCCGAGCCGGGAACGTGGCGGACGCGTCCGATCAGGTCGCGCAGCTCCGGCTCCCGGGCGCGGTCGTCCGTGAAGCTCTCGGGCTCCAGGCCTCCGTAAAGGAGGGCCAGAGAGAGACAATAGGCCATGCTGAACCGGCCCTCGAATCCCCGTTCCGGTTGCATTCTCACCAGCGGGTACGGGCGCACGTCGCACTCGATGAAGTCTATCTCGGAAGGCGCCGGCACCGCCTTCGCTTGAATCATCCTCAGCATCGCCTCGACTCCGTCATGCGTGGCGGTACAGGAACCGAAGCGCTTCAACCTGACCTCCTTGCCCAGACGGTAGTCCGTCCCCAGCCCTTTTCCCAAGACATCCAGTATGTCGTCGGGGAGGGGGCCGACGGCATCCAGCAGACCGTAACGACCCTCCACGGCGGTCTCGTCGCTCGTGAACCCTTCCTGGGCCAGAAATGCACACGTGATGCCCGCCGACGCGGCGTGGCCGACTCGAAACGGTTTCGCCATGGTCCCGCCGTCCCGGGTCAAAGCCCCGCACGAACCGGTGGCCAGCCCAATGGCGGCAAGGGTCCGCGACAGGTCGAGGTCGAGGACCTTGCTGGCGGCACAGGTGGACGCGATGGGGCCGAGGATCCCGTTGCTGTGCCACCCACGGGCGCCAGGTCCGATGCCGCTGCTTCGCTTTGCGAACAGGGGCTCCAGGGTCATCATGGCCTCCCGGCCCGCGATGAACGCCTCCAGAGTCCTGGCGCCGGACGCGCCGCAGGCCTCGCTCGCCGCCAATGCGGCCGCCAGCGTGTAGGTGGAGGCATGGCCCCGGTCGTCGAAATCCAGCCCATGGGCCAGCGTTCCGTTCACCAGCGCCGCGTCTCTCGGGTTCAACGTGAGAGCCGATCCCCAGACCGTGCAGGTCCCCGGACCGAGGTTCTTGCGCGCGTAGCGCAGCAACCTGTCCCCGATCTCCTCCCCCGCGGCCAGGACGGACACGCCGAGACAGTCGAGCATGGCCAGCTTGGCGTTGGTCAGCACGTTGGCGGGCAGGCGTTCCAGGCTCAGGGACAGGGTGAATTCGGCGATCTGACGGGACAGACCCTGCGTGCTTGTACTTGGGCATTCGTCCACGGACTTCTCTCCTTTGAGAACCGGCGCCGGATGCGATCGAATGGAGATCGCGCCCGCTGTCGGCCCTTGAGAACGTTCGTCACGGGGAAAGAGGACGGCTGTCCTGCTCCCCGTGACGAACGCGCGCCTAATTTTCCTTGACGATCCCGGCCATGGCCTTCCTCGATTTCTCCGGCGCTGACACGATCTTCCCGATGAGCTGCTGCACTTCTTCCCCCTTGAGCGGCTCGTCGTCCAGGTAACCGATCTTCCTCGCCTCCGCCAGGTACTGCGGGTCATGGACAGTGGCCCAGAAAGCGTCCCGCAGGATCTTCACCACGTGCGCCGGCGTTCCCGGAGGAGCCAGCATGGGATAGGCGTTACGGTACGTGAACGTCAGCATCTCCGCCACGTCTTTCGCTTCCGCATCCGGCGCGAGTTCGATCAGGGTCGGGATGTCGGCAAGCTCGGGATGCCGTTTCGTCGCCACCTGAACCAGCACCGAGACGAACGGCGTCTTGCTTCCCAGGCGCGCGAACCATTGCCTCTTTCTCGTCTTGGCCGAGCTCCAGACGAAGCCGCAACGCATGTCCGCCTCGCCCTTCTCGATGGCGAGGTCGATGGCGGCGCCCCCCTGGTAGCCCACCACCTGCCGGGTGTTGAGGCCGGTGAACTTCCGCACCATCTTCCCGATGGCCGCACCGGTGCTGGTGGCGCCCGCTTCGGCATCTCTCAACTGAGTCTTCTTGGAACGCGCGACAGCCTCCTCCAGGTTCTTTCCGACCCGGTCGATCCGGCCCACACAGATGGCGGTGGCCGTGGTCAGGTTTCCGATCCAGTTGAACTTGTCAGCCTCGAAGCGTGCCGCCGGATCGCCTATGGCGTGCTGTAGACCGGTGCCCCTGATGATCTCCGCGATGGTGAGGCCATCCGGCTTGGCGATGTTGTAGAGGTAGTTGCGCGCGCGCAGTCCACCCCCTCCGCTCCTGTTCTGCACGATGAGTTTGGGGTGTCCCGGTATGTGTCGGGACGCGTGTCTCGCCCACAGCCTCGTTCTGATGTCGTTTCCGGCACCCGGCCCGGAGCCCACGATGATGAGGATCGTCTTGCCCTCATAGTACGGCTTCGTCTGGGCCTGGGCCGATTCCGGGGCGCCCGGAATCACGCCCTGAAGCAACCAGACCGCAGCCGCAAGCACCAATATCCTGTTTGCCCACTTCATGGTGTGCCTCCTTTCACTATCGCTAGAAGCTATCCGACCAGCTACCTCCCTATCCGGACTCTGGTGGACCACTCGGCGGCTTGCGCCGCCGAACCCTCCTATTCCGGCTCTACGCCGCCCTCAACCACCTGGCCGCCGGTTCTCATCCTCTTGTAAACGCTATAGGAAACGGTCCCCAACAATATCACCGTCATCACCACGATGGTGGGCTGAAGGAGCCAGTCGGTCCCATAGGCGCCCAGCGATATTCCCAGGTACCGCTCCGCGAGGCGTCCCAGGACGAGACCCAGCACAAATGGGGCCCTCGGCCAGCCGAACAGGACCATGAAGTAGCCCAGCACGCCGAACACAAGGGCCACCACGATGTCCGCGAAATCGTTGTTCGCCGCAAAGGCGCCGAGGAACACGAACACAACGAGGAACGGAATGAGCAGATTGCCGCGCACGAAAGTGAGCTTCACCAACTGGCTCAGGAAGAGGAACGCCACGCCGGCGGCCAGGACATTGGATATGACCAGGATCCAGACCATGGCCAGGGTGACATCGAGGTGTTTGGTCAGCATGTCGGGGCCGGGCGTCAGGCCGACGATCAGGAACGCGCCGAGGAGGATTGCCATTCCGGTGGTGCCCGGAACTCCGAAGGCGACGGTGGGGATGAGGTTCCCCCCCTCCTTGGAATTGTTGGCGGCGCCCGGTCCAAGAACTCCTTCCACCGCTCCCTTGCCGAAGCGGCGCTGGTCCTTCGAACTCTGCACCGCGTGCGCATACGCCATCCACTGGGAAACGCCGCCCCCCACTCCCGGCACCGCTCCGACGAGAACCCCGATCATGCCGCAACGCATGGTGAGCCAGAAATGCCGGAAAGTGTCCTTGACCCCCTCCATGACGCCACTGATCTTCTCCACCCGGGACTCTGCGATGCTCGATCCTCTCACCGCGAGATCCACGATCTCGGGAATGGCGAAGAGCCCGACCACCACGGGGGCCAGGCTCAACCCCTCCCACAAGTAGATGCTGCCCATGGTGTAGCGCAGCGTCCCCGTATGGTTTTCGATGCCGACGGCCGACACCGCCAAGCCGATGCCGCCGGCCAGGATGCCCTTGCTGAGCGACGCGCTGCTGAGCGTGGCGAGAAAAGTGATTCCCAGTATGGTGAGCATGAAGAGTTCGGGTGCACCGAAGAACAGCACGAGAGGCCGCATGATCGGAATCGAGATGGCCAGGATGAGGGCGCCCTCGAGGCCGGCCACGAGCGAGCTCATGAGGGCCGCACCCAAGGCCCTTCCGGCCTGACCGTTCTTGGTCATGGGATAGCCGTCCATGATGGTGGCGGCCGAGGTTCCCTCGCCGGGTATGCCGAAAAGAATCGACGTGATGTCGCCCGTGGTCCCGGTGATGGCGTGCATGCCCAGGAGGAAGCAAAAGGCCGAGATGGGTTCCTGGATCGCGTAGGCGAACGGCAGCATCAGGGCCAGGGTGGTCAAGCCGCCCAGCCCGGGCAGGATCCCCACGACGAAGCCAATGCCGCCTCCAATGAGCAGAAAGCCGAAGGCAGGCCAGGACAGCACCTGGAGCAAACCGCTGATGGCGGCCTCAATCACGGGAACCTCGCACTACGAAGGCCTGCTGTCGCGTCGCGGAGCAGTCGGCCATGGTCATGACCCCAGCCAGGAATGGATTTTCCCTTCGGGCAAGGGAAGGTGCAGCACTTGGTCGAACAGACCCCAGTACAGGAGCCAGACGGCGCCGGTCAGCGCGATGGAGAGCGGCCACCCCTCGCCCGACTTGACCTTGAGGTAAAGGAATACGAACGGCGGGATGGTCCACGAGAGACCGACGAGCCAAGCCGCCAGGACGAATCCGAATATCCACGCGAAGATATCGAGGGTCCGCCGCCGCGCGATGACCGGATCAATCTCCTTGGTGAACTGAATGTCGGCCGGGATGGCGGCCGGAAGATCGTCGGACGCGGGAGAGGAAATCTTCTTCCCACTCCCCTCCCGCAAATCCATGGCAAGATGAAAGGCGGCCATCGCCAGCATGGGGATGCCGATCACCAGAGGATAGAGCTTGGCCTTGACCGGCCAGCCCCATGCGCCCCAGATCACGAGGCCGAAAAACAGGAAAACCAGGAAACCGAAGACGGTTTGCGGCCGAATCTTCATGAGAGCCTTCTTCGCCACGAACGTTGCGAACGTTGATTCAGGCGGTCGCGATTGTATAAAGACCTGAACGAAGCGGTCAAGGAGCAATTTGGCCGCCATGGACTCAACGGAAGATCCGCGACGGACACCACGGAGGAAGGAAATCCCATCATGCGCGCAAGCACCGAGAGGAAGACGAAACGCTGGCAGGAGCAACGCTGGGTATTGGATCAGGTCATCAAGGTGAGCGGCCTGGACTTCGACCAGGGGCGGTCACACAAGATGCTGCGGAACTGCGGCCCGGGCATCGCCGGGGAGCTGCGCGGCATCGGGCAGCGGGTGCAGAAGTTCACGGACTTTCCGCGGGAGTTCTCCCGCGCCGCGGAGAGCCGTGAAAAAAGAGGCCGGGCGGCCGAGGCGCTGGGGCACACGGTGGAGGCGCGCGAGCATTACTACGTGGCGGCCACCTACTACACCGCCGCCCAGTGGGGCATCTTCGAGGACGGCAACCCCAAGCGCATGGCCTGGGCGGAGAGCAAGCGCGACTGCTACGACCGCTACATCAAGTTCGCCGACCACCCCATCGAGCGCGTGGACCTGCCGGTGCCGGGCGGAAAAATGGCGGCGCTGCTGCACCTGCCGCGCAAGCCGGCGGCCGGCGAGCAACTGCCGTGCATCCTCTACCAGCCGGGCATGGACGGCGTGAAGGAGGACAACCCGCTCATGGGCGACCCGCTGCTGGACCGCGGCCTGGCGATCCTCTCCATCGACGGGCCGGGGCAGGGCGAAACCCGCGAGCGCGGCATCACCTGCACCGCCTCCAACTGCGAGGACGGCGCCAAGGCGGCCTACGCCTGGCTCAAGACCCGCCCGGAGATCGACAGCGAGCGCGTGGCCGTGTTCGGCTCCAGCATGGGCTCCTACTGGGGCACGCGCATGGCCGCGGCTGAGCCCGGCTTCAAAGCGTGCGCGGTGGCGGGCGTGTGCATGGAACCGAGCCAGTACACCATCTTCAACACCGCCGCTCCGAGCTTCAAGCTCAACTACATGTACATGTCCGGCTACGACGACGAGGCCGAGTTCGACGAGTTCTGCAAGACGCTGACGCTGGAGGGGGTCGCCTCCAAGATCCGCTGCCCGTACATGGTCGCGGCGGGGGAGGACGACGAGCTCTGCCCCATCGAGTTCGTCTACGAGGTCATGGACGAGGCCACCTGCCCCAAGGTGCTGTACATCTACGAGGGCGAGCGCCACTCCATCCGCAACCCGGCGGCGCGCACCATCATCGTGGACTGGCTCAAGGACTGCCTGGACGGCAAGCCGGTCACGTCCGAGAAAATCTACGTGGAGATGAGCGGCAGGGAGACGCGGACGCGGTTCTGACGTGTTCTGACGTGTTCCGACACCGAGGGCGTCCTGCAGGGCGAGTACCCGGCGGGCCTACTCGGGACTCACGCGAGACAGTCTGTTGGTCCGCTCGCGCAGGACGCCCATCTCTTCCCGCATTTCGCCCATTTCGGTACGGAGGCCGGCCACGTCCTGCCGCACCTCGCGCACTTCTTCGCGCACCTCGCGCACTTCTTCGCGCACCTCGGAGATGCGCTGGCCAACCTCGACGAAACGCTGGCCGACCTCGACGAAACGCCGGTCCACTTCCGTGAAACGCTGGTCCACGTGGGCGAAACGGATATCCATTTCCCTGAACAGGTCCCTGCGGAGGCCCTGAATCATCCTGCCCATCGTCGCGCCCACGCCGATCGCGGACACGACCACTGACACAATGATGGCGATTGCCGAAATATCGACGTGCATCTTTGACAACTCCCTGGTAAAACGATAGTTACAGAAATCACCCGAGCGTGTCAACGCGCTTCCTTGACAGCCCTGTCCTGACGTGGTTCATTCTGCGTCAGCCTTCGACTGACGCAGATTCGCCGAAACCGCCCCTTCACCGGTTACGACGCAAAATCCCGGCCAAGTCCCGCGGGCTGCAAATTAATTCAATCCACGAGGAGAGTTCGTCCCATGCAGATGTTCATTGCAGGCGAGTACACGGATACGGCAAGCGGCGAGACCACCGCCATCTACAACCCCGCTACCGGCGAGTTGGTGGATACGGTCCCCAAGGGCACAGCGGAGGACGTGCAGCGGGCCGTCGCGGCCGCCGAAGAGGCGGCGGTGGAATGGGGCAAGTTCGCGCCCTCCAGGCGCGGCGAGTGCCTGTCCGAGGCCGCGCGTCTCGTGCTGCAGAACGAGAAGGAGCTGACCGAGCTGCTCACCAAGGAGCAGGGCAAGGCACACCGGGAGTCGGTGCTGGAGATCCGCCGTTTCGCGCACACGCTGGAGCACTACGCCGGCATGGCCAAGACCCTGCGCGGCGGCTACGTGAAGCTCGCCGACGGCCGCTACGGCCTCATCATGCACAAGCCCATGGGCGTGGTGGGCTCCATCGTGCCGTGGAACTTCCCGGTCTCGCTCATGGGCAACAAGGTGGGTCCGGCCCTGCTCGCCGGCAACGCCATGGTCATCAAGCCCGCCAGCACCACGCCGCTGACCGCCACCCGGTGCGTCGAGCTGGTGCAGCAGGCCGGGCTGCCCAAGGGCACCATCAACATGGTCACGGGTCCGGGCGGCGCCGTGGGGGAGGAGATCCTGCGCAACCCGGTGATCCGCAAGGTGGGTTTCACCGGCGCCACCGATACCGGCAAGCGCATCATGGAAGTGGCCTCCCAGGAGGTCAAGCGGGTCACCCTGGAGCTGGGCGGCAGCGACCCCATGATCGTGTGCGACGACGCCAACATCGACCGCGCGGTGAGCGCGGCCTCGGTGGGCCGCTTCTTCAATTGCGGCCAGGCGTGCCTGGCGGTAAAGCGCCTCTACCTCCAGGACAACATATACGACGAGTTCGTCGAGAAGCTTGTGGGGAAGGTCCAAAGGCTGCGGGTCGGCAACGGCCTCACCAAGGGGGTCATGCTCGGACCGCTGCACACGAAGGGGCAGCGCGAGGAGGTGGAGGAGCAGGTGGAGGACGCGGTACAGAAGGGCGCCAAGGTGCTGGTGGGCGGCGACCGCCCCAAGGGCGACGAGTTCGACAAGGGAAATTTCCTCAATCCGTCCATCGTGGTGGACGTGGACCCGAAGTCCAAGCTGCTGAGCGACGAGGTGTTCGGCCCGGCCCTGCCGGTGGTGCGGATCAAGAACATCGAGGAGGGTTTGGCCTTGGCTAATGACTCCATCTTCGGCCTGGGCTCCTCGGTGTGGACCCAGGACATCGACAAGGCCCTGTACGCGGCCGAGAAGCTCGACGCCGGCTACACCTGGGTCAACTCGGCGCAGATCATCTACGACGAACTGCCCTTCGGCGGCGTCAAGCAGAGCGGCGTGGGCAAGGAGCACGGCAACGAGGCGGTGGAGCACTACAGCGAGGTCAAATCCGTGGTAGTGGCCACCGAGCAGCGCTCCGAGATGGTGGGCGGCGAGTAGGCCACGGAACCGCACCGGCCCCGCCGGCCGTGCCTTTGGCGGCGGGGCCGCGCCCGCACGAATCGAGAATGGCATGAGCGCTCCGCGACTCGATCTGCCGGACCCCTACAACGCGGCCACCACGTTCGTCGACGACAACATCGCCGCCGGCCGCGGCGAGCGCACCGCCATTCTGTACGAGGACCAGCGCTTCACCTACGCGCAGGTCCACGACGCGGTCAACCGGGCGGGGAACGCCTTCCGCGGCCTCGGCCTGGACACCGAGCAGCGCGTGCTGCTGGTGTTGCCGGACAGCCCGCAGTTCGCCTTCGCCTTCTTCGGCGCCATCAAGGTCGGCGCCGTCCCCATTCCCGTCAATCCCTGGATGCACGCGGCCGACTACGAGTACCTGCTCCATGACAGCCGCGCGCGCATCGTGGTCGTGCACGAGTCGGCGCTTCCCGAGATCGAGGCCATCGGCGCGCGGCCGCGGTACCTGAAGCACGTGGTGGTGGTGGGGACGCCGCGCGGCGACGCCACCGGGTGGGACGCGCTCATGGAGGGGCAGTCGGCGGAACTCGAAGCCGAGCCCACCGGGCGCGACGACGTGGTCATGTGGAACTACACCTCGGGGAGCACGGGCAACCCCAAGGGCGCGGTCCACCTCCAGCACGACATGATCACCATCACGGACCTGTTCGTGAAGCCCGTGCTGGGCATGACCGAGGACGACGTCTGCTTCTCCGCCTCCAAGCTGTTCTTCTCCTACGGACTGGGAAACTCCCTGTACTTCCCCTTCCGCTTCGGCGCCGCCGGCGTGCTGTGGCCCGAGCGGCCCGATCCGGAAAAGATCCTGCAGACCATCGAGCGCTACCGCCCGACCTTCTTCTTCTCGGTGCCGACGCTCTACGCGCGCATGCTGCGGGTGGAGAAGGAGTACGACCTCGGCTCCCTCCGGATCTGCCTGTCGTCGGGCGAGCCGCTGCCCCCGGCGCTGTTCCACCAGTGGCGCGACAAGGTCGGCGTGGAACTGCTGGACGTGGTGGGTTCCACCGAGGCCACCCACGACTTCCTCGCCAACCGCCCCGGCCGGGCCAAGGCCGGTAGCAGCGGCGAGGTGACGCCGGCGTTCGTGGCCAAGGTGGTGGACGACGACGGGCGCGAGGTGCCCAACGGCGAGGTCGGGAACTTGTACGTGGCCGGCGACGCCACCGCGCCCTACTACTGGAACAAGCACGAGCAGACCCAGCGCACGATGCAGGGCGAGTGGCTCAGGACCGGCGACACCTACTACCGCGACGACGACGGCTATTTCTGGTACTGCGGCCGCTCCGACGACATGCTCAAGGTGGGCGGCCTGTGGGTCTCGCCCATCGAGGTGGAGAACGCGCTGATGGAGCATCCGGCGGTGCTCGAGGCCGCGGTGACCGGCGAGGCCGACGCCGACGGGCTCATCAAGCCCAAGGCCTACGTCATCCTCCAGAACGGGCAAAACGGCACCGACGAGCTGCGCCACGCGCTGCAGGACTTCATCAAGGGCAGCCTCGAGCCGTACAAGTACCCGCGCTGGGTGGAGTTCGTGGACGACCTGCCCAAGACCGTCACGGGCAAGATACAGCGGTTCAGGCTCAGGGAAGGCAATTCGTGATCCAGTTTGGTCGGATTGGTTGTAGTTCGACCTGGACCAC
>JAJDXX010000098.1 GCA_022823055.1 Candidatus Binatia bacterium
ATCCAGGGGTGGAGTGGCCTGGGCAATAGAGCCGCCACACCTCCACCCCTGGATTCCCGCTTCCCAAGCTGTGTCAAAACTCCGCTCGGCCACAAAAGGCGGCACCCATACCCCGAAATCGTCATTCCCGCGAAAGCGGGAATCCAGGGGTCCTGGAGGGGTCCCTACGCGGCGTTTCCCCACTCCACCCCTCCTGGATTCCCGCTTTCGCGGGAATGACGATTTCGGGAGCTGTTGCCTCTCTCGGATGGAGTTTTGACACAACCTGTTTCGCGGGAATGACGGATTGGGGTTTGGTCGCCACGAAGCAGAGTATTGACACAGCCTGTTCCGCGGGAATGACGATTCGGGGGGTGGGACGCGACTTCCCGCTTAAGAAAACATCCCTGGGCGCCGACAGTTCTTTGCGAGACCATTCTTGACTCTGACGCCGTTTCCTGGTCTCATGTTTTGGAATGGCCCTTCCATGCGAGAGCCGCATCTGGAGAATGACGATGGGCCTGATCGTTTCCGAAGTCTACGATGCGCTGGTCGAAGCCGGGGCCTCCCCGGACAGCGCGAAAGCCGCCGCCGGCGCCGTGCCACCAGCGGACAACATGGCCACCAAAGAAGACATAGCCAGGCTCGAGAACACAATGGCCACCAAGGAGGACATCGCCAGGCTTGAGAAACAGATAGCCGTCCTCCGCTTCGGGGTCTTCACCATCGGCCCGGCCATCCTGGCGTTCATGGTCAAGCTGACCTTCTTCCCGTAGGTCCTTGCCCGGGGTCCTCGCCGCCCGGCGGTCGCGCGGAGCCCCATCCGGCCACCCCTACTCGCGCACCCCCTCCCGCCGCGTCATGATCGCAAGCCGCGTCACCCCGGCGGCGCGCGCGGCGTCCATCACCGCCACGACCAGGCCGTGGGCCACGCGCCGGTCGGCGCGGATCAACACCTGGGCATCGCGCCGGTCCGCGGCCGCCGCGCGCAGGCGCGCGCCCAGCGCCTCCAGCGTCACCGGCGCACCGTCGAGGCGGACGGCGCCCTCCGGCGTGATGGCGATGGTGATGTCGCGCTCCTGGCGCGCCACCTCCGGGGCCGCGGCGTCGGGCAAGTCCACGGTGATGCCCGGGTTGGTCAGGAAGTTCATGGACAGGGCGAAGAAGATCAACAGGTTGAAGATCGTGTCCACCACCGGCGTCATGTCGATGAAGCCCGCGGCGGCTCTTCTGCGGGTGCGGAAGTTCATGGCTGGCTCATGGCTAGCGGGTTCATGACTGGCTGGTTCATGGCTACCGGCTGCCTCCGTCGCCCGCGCCCTCGCTCAGCAGGTCCATGTGCCTCGGTCGCCCGCGTCTTCGCTCAGCAGGTCCATGAAGCGGGTGCACAGGCGCTCCATCTCCAGCGTGAGGGCGTTGGCCTTGTTGAGCAGGTAGCGGTGCATGACCACGGTGGGGATGGCCACGCTCAGGCCCGCCAGGGTGGTGACCAGGGCCTCGGAGATGCCCCCGGCAAGGGTGGCCGGGTCCACCACGCTCTGGGTCGAGATGACCGAGAAGATCTCGATCATGCCCGAGATGGTGCCCAGGAGGCCCAGCAGCGTGCTGACCCCGGCGATGGTGCCGAGGGTGTCCACGAAGCGCTCCAGCCCCGCGGCCTCCTGCCGCCCCGCCTCCTCCAGGTGCTCCTTCATCACGTCGCGCCGCTCGCCGGCGACACGCACGCCCACCGCCAGCACCCGCGCCACCGCCGCCGGGCTCCGGCGCAGCAACTCCGCGGCCGCCGCCAGGTCCCGGTCCGCCACCAGCGCCTCCGCCCGCCGGACCAAGTCCGCCGGCACCACCCGCCCCCGCCGCAGGCTCCACAGCCGCTCCACGAAGATCGCCAGCGCCGCGACCGAGCACAGCAGGATCGGCACCATGAAGAAGCCGCCCTTGGAAAGAAACTCGAACATGATTGAAGCGCCGTGTGCGTACGTGAGCCGGCATGACCTTGAGGAGATAACGTCCTTCGGTTCGTCATTCCCGTCGGGTTCGTCATTCGCCTCCGGTTCGTCGTCCTCGTCCCCCGCGGGTCGTCATTCCCGCCCACCCCCAATTCGTCATTCCCGCGAAAGCGGGAATCCAGGCGGGGAGTGGTGGGGAAACCCGCCCGGTTGGCCCCCCGCCCCACCCCTGGATTCCCGCTTTCGCGGGAATGACGAATTGGGGGGCGGGGAATGACGACCCGAGGCGGCGAACCGGGATGACGAACCGGGGTGGCGAACCGGAAGTGGTTGTTTGTGCCGGTTGTTTGTGCCGTGCCCCCCTGTGCCATATCATTTATCGCAGGCGTCCGGTAAGCGCCCGGCGCCAGCGAGGAGAACACCTTCGCGCAGATCGTCCCAATCTCCCATGAGCGACGTCAACCTCATCGTGGCCTTCGCGGCCGGCGCACTCTCGTTTCTGAGCCCCTGCGTGCTGCCGCTGATCCCGTCGTACCTGTCGTTCGTCTCCGGCATTTCGCCGCGCGAGATGAGCGAGGGCGGCGCCGGCAGCGGCCGGGTGATGGGCAACGCGTTCGCGTTCGTCCTGGGCTTCTCCATCGCCTTCGTGGCCCTGGGCGCGTCCGCGAGCCTGCTGGGGCGCCTGCTGCTCGGCTACCAGGACGTGGTGCGCGTGGCCGGCGGCGTGTTCATCCTGGTGGTGGGGGTCTACCTGACCGGGCTCTTCCGGGTCGCCACCCTGGAACGCTACGCCCAGGTCAACCTGCGCAGCAAGCCCGCCGGGTATCTCGGCTCGGTGCTCGTGGGCCTCACCTTCGCGGTGGCGTGGATCCCCTGCGTGGGGCCGATCCTCGGCGCCATCCTGACTCTGGCCGGCACCTCCGGCGAAGTGTACCGGGGCATGCTGCTGCTCTCCGCCTACGCCGCCGGCCTGGGCCTGCCGCTGCTCCTCAGCGCCCTGGCCATGAACCAGTTCTTCCGCCTCTCCCGCGCCCTCGGCTCCTGGCTCCCCGCCATCCACGCCGCCGCCGGCCTCCTCCTCGTCGCCGTCGGCCTCCTCCTGGTCACCGACAACATGACCGCCGTCAACGCCTACGCCCTCCGCCTCACCCCAGCCTGGCTGGTGACGCGGCTGTAGCGGCCCCGCCCGCCGACGTGAAGGTGAAGGAACGTGAAAACTCCCTGCGTCTACATCCTCGCCAGCAAACCCCGCGGGACGCTATACATCGGCGTCACATCGAAACCCGTTCAACGCGTCTGGCAACACAAGAACGACGTGGTCGCCGGGTTCACGAAACGCTATGGCGTGCACCGCCTGGTCTGGTACGAGGTCCACGAGTCCATGGAAAGCGCCATCACCAGAGAAAAAGCCCTCAAGAAGTGGGCTCGCGCCTGGAAGATCGAGCTGATCGAAAAGACCAACCCCACATGGGCCGACCTCTACGACGACATCGCCAAGTTCTGACCCGGCCGGTGCCCCCTTCCGACTTGGCCGCAGCCCCCGTTACCAGGCCCCGCCACAGTCATTCCCCGCCCCTTCTACTCGTCATTCCTGCGAAACAGGCTGTGTCAAAACCCCGTCTGAGAAAGGCAACAACTCCCTGAAACGTCATTCCCGCGAAAGCTTGCCCTCGACCCCGATCGGGGGCGGGAATCCAGGCGGGGTGGGGCGCGGAAAGGAACCGCCACACCGCTCCACCCCTGGATTCCCGCTTTCCAGGCTGTGTCAAAAGGGAATTATATACTAGGGTTGACAAGCTAGGTCAAGTGTGGTAGCCTGTCTGTAGAAGTTGGAGGCAACCACGATGTCACAGAAAGCACCTGGCAAAGCTCACCGGACGGGAATCACGCTGCTCGAACTGGCGGAGATG
>JAJDXX010000191.1 GCA_022823055.1 Candidatus Binatia bacterium
CGCGCGCCCGCTCCGCCCCCTTCGTGAACACCTCCTTCATCCCTTCCACCGCCCGCTGCTTCCAGGTGCTCACCTGGTTCGGGTGGATCTTGTGCCGTGCCGCGATCTCCTGGATCGTCTTGTCCCCGCGCAGTGCCTCCAGCGCCACCTTCGCCTTGAACTCCCCGCTGAACCGTCGTCGTGTGCTCATCGCGTATCCCTCCTTCTTCAGGTGGAATACACCTTAACAACCTGTCCGTTTTTCCGGGACCACCTCAGGTATCTGTTCGGAGCGACAACTGGCATGCGGGGTGTCCTACTCCCGCCCGGTGCAGAACCCCTAAAGGCTCTCACCCTATGACGTGCGACCCGCCCCGCATGCCTTCCCCCTCAAATTGGCCGATCTGAGAGGATTCCTCAACATACAAATGACAGAGGAGAAGGCGGGAATGACTCAGGAGAAAGCGGCCGGGATCGGTGCGGGGTCGAGGTAGCATGTGCGGATGAGCACCGAACGTCAGTGCATGTGCTGGCCGCCGTCCACGCTGATGGACTGGCCGGTGACGAAGTCGCTGTCGTCGGACGACAGGAAGATGACCGTGCCCACCAGGTCGTCCGGGTACTGGTCGCGCTGGAATGCGCGGCTCTTGCGCCGGTTCTCCAGTTGCTGGGGAGTCGTGACGCCCTCCTGGTTGTCCCCCGATATGGTGAGGCCGGGCATAATGGCGTTGACGCTGATTCCGTCGGGACCGATCTCCCGCGCCAGCGCCCGTGTGAATCCCAGCACGCCGGCCTTGGAGGTGACGTAGTGCAGGAACATCGGCGTCCCGCCCAGGATGGTGCCCGAGGAGATGTTGATGATCTTGCCCTTGCCCTGCTCCTTCATGGCCGGGTAGACCGCCTGCACGCACAGGAACAGGCCCTTGACATTCACCGCCATGACCCGGTCCCATTCGTCCTCGGGGATCTCCGTGAAGGACTTCTTGGTGAGCGCCGTGTAGAGCGCCGCGTTGTTCACCAGGACGTCGATGCGGCCGTATTCCTTCAGCACCGCGTCCGCCATCTCGCGGGTCTTTTCCGGCGACGCGACGTCCACCGCCACGGGGATGGCGTCGCCGCCGTCCTTCTTGATCTCCTCCGCCACTTGGCTGGCGGCCTCCACCTGGATGTCGGCCACGGCGACCTTGGCGCCTTCCTTCGCCAGCCCCTTGGAGTAGGCCCGGCCGATGCCGACGCCGCCGCCCGTCACAATCGCGACCTTACCGTCCAAACGCATGATGGATTCCTCCTTGCCTTGTGCCTTTGTTCCTTGGCCCCGCCCCACCTGGATTCCCGCTTCCGCGGGAATGACGAATTGGGGTCTGGGAATGACGAATCACGGGTCTTACAACCCATACAACTCCACCGCCGTCTTCCACAGAAGCCTATGAGGTCCGGGACGCTGCGGATCTTGTCGCGCAGGTCCCGGTAGGCGGGCGGCCCGAAGGGATGACAATGGACCTCGACGATCATACGCGTCCTTCGTTGTCCGCTCGCCCCGGCGTGGCGGCGGTCACTGTTTCGGCACCAGGATGCTCCTCAACCGCTTCATCAGCTCGGCGTCGAGCTCAAAGAACTCGTTCACCGCCCGCGCGACACGGGGCCCGGGAATGGGATTGATGATGAGCCGGGACTTTTTCGCCTGGGCCAGCAACTGCGGGTCCTTGAAGGTGTCCGCGAAGGCCTTGCGCAAGAGTTCTACGCGGTCCTTGGGCGTGCCCGGAGGCAGCGAGAACGCCCGCAGAATCTCGTGGGCGTTGCGGCCCACCACGCCGGCCAACTGCCGCTGCGCGTCGTTCTTGGCGTATTCCAGGAGGTTCGGGACGTTGGGGAAGCTGGGGTGTCTTCCGACGCCTACCTGGACCACGAAGTTCAGCTCCCCCGCGGGGATCTGCTTCGGCCAGTACGAGAAGATGACGTCCGGACTCCAGCAGCCGCCCATGACCTCCCGCTTTTCGATGGCCAACCGGATCCTGGCGGCACCACCATAGCCCTCGATCAACTGGAGAGGGACACCGGTAATGTTTTCGAGCAATCTGGGAATGTCCGAGATAGAGCTTCCCGGCCCCATCCCGCCCAGCTTGAGCGGTTTCTTGGCGGCGAGCCACTCTTCCATGTTGGTGATGCCGCTGTCCTTGGCGACGATGCAAGCGGTGTAGCTGGGCTTGGGGACGGTGATCCACTCGAACTTGCGGGCGTCGAACTGCACCCGCTTGTTGCCCAGCACCTGCTGCAGCACCAGGGTCCCCACCCAATGGCCGATGGTCAGGCCGTCGGGCTTGGCCTTGTTGTACATGTAGTTGGCGGCGATGAGGTTGCCGGCCCCGGTCATGCTGGTCACCAGGGTCCTGGGAGTTCCCGGAATGTGCTTGGGAAGGTGCCGGGCCACCAGCCGCGCGTAGGTATCGAAGCCCCCACCCGGGGCCGAGCCTACGATGATGCGGATGGTCTTGTCTTTGTAGAAGTCCTCGGCCGAGGCCGTGGTGCCGGACACGGCGAACAGAGCGAGGCCCAGGGTCATCCATATCTGGAGCATGATGCGGCGATTCGGTTTCATGGTCTTTCCTCCTTCTCGGCAAGGGACGGTTCGAGCACGGTACGGGCCTCTACGGCGGGTCCGGCATCATGCGCCGGCAGCGCACCGCCTCCGCCAACAGATCGGTGACGAGGAACGCCCCCATGAGGTCACGGCCGCGCGCCACGGTGCCGTGGCCCCGCAGGATCACCACCGGGTGGTCGCGCAGCGCTTCCGCCACCGGTTCTGGGTCCGCGACGGTCGGGCCTTCGTGGGCGATGACCGGCACACGGCCCAGGCTGTACTCCTCCTCGAAGCTCAACGGTACGAATTCCTCGATGTCTCTGCAACCGGCGATGATTTCAGGCGGATGGACGTGAACCACCGCGCGGGCGTCGGTGGCCGCGTAGACGGCCAGGTGGAGCGGAGTCTCGCTGGAAGGTTGCCGGCCCGGCCGGACGGCCTGGCCGCGGGTGTCGGTCTCGACGATGTCCGCCGCCCTGAGGAATCCCAGGGCGGCTCCCCTGGCCGTCACCAGGTAACGGCTCCGGCCGAAGCGGCAACTGACGTTGCCGCCCCACCCGCTCACCAGGTGGCGCTCGAAGAGCTTCTCGCCCCACCGGATGATCTCGCCCCGCGAGCCTTTCGGACGTTCCGCCATCAGAGCCATTCCACCGCCTTGAGGGCGATGTCCATGGCGCGCTGTTCGGCCGCACGGGCCGACGGGCCGTGGAAGCCCAGCTTGCCGGTGACGCACTCGTCGGAAACCGCGAGGACGGCGCCGGCCCTGGCGCCCTTGACCTGGGTCACCGTGAGGAAAGCGGCGGTCACCATGTCGATGGCGGTGACGCCCTGTTGTTCCAGGTCGGCCAGCAACTCCGGCGTCTCCCGAAACAGCGCGTCGGTGGTGAACACGCGACCGTGGTGAACCGGCACGCCGAGACTTTCCGCCGCCCGCGTCAGCGCGTCCGTCACCAGCGAATCGGACACGGTGTC
Organism: Candidatus Binatia bacterium; assembly: GCA_022823055.1. Taxonomy (GTDB): domain Bacteria; phylum Desulfobacterota; class Binatia; order UBA9968; family JAJDTQ01; genus JAJDTQ01. The sequence continues at coordinate 3,530 of JAJDXX010000191.1, forward strand.
GAAATCTTCGTCGACGTAACGCGGGCTGGCGCCGTCGCCGCGCACGGCGCCGGTCGCGATGACGACGTCGCCTATATGTACAGTCTCCCGCAGCGAGCCGCAGCTCCCCACCCGCACCAGGGTTCCCACGCCGGCGGCGCACAGCAGCTCCGTGGTGATGGCGGTGTCCGCGGAGTACCGCCCGCCGTTGCCCACCGTGACGCGACGCCCACCGAGCGTGCCGGTGTGCATCTCGTAGTCCTGGAAGGCGAGGGTCTTGCGCGGGTTGTCGAGGGCGGCCCGCAGCCGGGCGGCCCGTTCGCGCGGGCCGGGCACCAGGGCCACCTTTCCCAGGGCACCGGGCTTGACCCCGAGCCGGGCGAGCATGCCCTCGGCGGTGATGTGGGGCTCGCTCCTCATGGCTTGTGAGCCGGCGCGACCGGTCCCGGCGGCACGTCCACGGCCCGGCCCAGCCGCAGCAGGATCAGCCTGAAGGCTTCCACCTCCCGGTCCAGGCCTCGCCGCACCGCCTCGGTGTAGATTTCCGCCTGGTCGCGGTAGTCGTCCATGATACGGCCGATGTCGTCGTCGGTGACCTGGTCGGTCTTGTAGTCGGCCACGTAGAGCCGTCCGTCCCGCTCGTAGACCAGGTCGATGACGCCTTCCATGACCTGCCCGTTCCAGGGCATGACAAACGGCATCTCGCGTCCCAGGATGCGCGCGGACCTAAGCTCCTCGTAGATCGCGGAACCGGCCAGGGTGGTCCAGATTTTCTTCAGCTCCCGGATGACCACCTGCTTCTCTGCCGCGGGCAGGGCGGGCGCGTGTTTCGCGGCGGCTTCGTCGAGGTCCTCTTCGACGTGCGCGGTCTGGAAGTTCCAATGCTCCAGCACTCTGTGGGCCAGCGTCCCGAGCACGAGCGCGGTGTCGCGCCCGACGCCGCCGGCATCGGGTGTGCCTCCAGGGCGGGGTTGCCCCGGGTCCGCTTCCGCCGCCTCGCCGGCCGCCTTGAGGCGGGTGGGGGTGAGGAACAGCGGGGTTTGGCGGCGGGCTTCGCAGTCTTCCCGTCGCCGGCGCCACAGGTCTTCGTACCACGTCCAGTCATCCGCGTCCGGCGGCGCCGGCGGTGGGCCGTCGCGTTCATCGGCCGCCGCGTCCTCCGCGACTACCTCGACTTCGATCTCGCCCGGGTCGCAGCGGACGGCGCCCGGCTCGGCCTGGGCGAGGTTGACGCCGGTCGCCTCGTCCAGCATGGCCAGCAGGCTGTCGCTCGGAGCCTTCGACGCCCGGTCCCTTTCCGCGAAGGAAATCACCAACCGCTCACGCGGCCGGGTCATGGCCACGTAGAGCAGCCGGCTGCGCTCATACGCCTCCCGCTGGCGCCGTTTCGCGTCGAGATAGACGCCGGCGAGGCTCGACAGCTCGCCGATGCGCATGCCCGTCAGTCCGGTGGCCCAGTCCCGCTGCACTTCGGCCTCCAAGGACCGGTTGCCCCCGGTGCCGCCCATGGCGTCCACCAGCACTACCATGGGGAACTCCAGGCCCTTGGCGCGGTGGATGCTCATGATCCTGACGGCGTCCAGGGTCTCTTCCTCCAGCGGGCTCTCGGGCTCGTTTTCCCTGTCCAGGACCCGGCGTTCCAGCTCCGCCACCACGTCCTTCAGGGTGCCGCTGCCTTCCGCGCTGGTTTCCTCGGCCACGAGCCGGACCTTGTCCAGATTGGCCACGGCCTGCTGGCCCGCTCCCGAGCTCGCCGCCAGGACCGACAGGGGCAACTCCTTGAAGACCCGCTCTACCGCTTGCCCGGCCTCCAGGAAACGCACGTCGCGGTGCAGGCGGTCGAGGCGCCGGTAGAGATCCAGGGTCGTCCGGGGAAGGTCCACCCAGCGGTGGTCGGCCGCCGCGCGGTAGCTCAGGAGACTCTTCCGGCTCAACTCGTAGATCTCCACGTCATCGTGTCCGCCCAGCGGCGAGCGCAGCACTCCCACCAGCGCCAGGCGGTCATGCGGGTTGTCGATGGCGCGCAACAGATTGACCGTGTCTACGACTTCCTGCGTGGCGTAGAAGTCACGCTCGCCTTCCACGACGTAGCCGATGCCGCGGCGGCGCAGCGCTTCCAGGTAGACCTGCACGTTGGTGAGGGCGCGCAGGAGGAGGGCCACGTGGCCGGGCCGCGCGCGCACGAGGCTGCCGTCGCGGTCACGGAAGGAGACGCGGCCGAGGATTTCCTCGTCGAGCCAGCGGGCCAGGGACTCGGCCTCCAGCCGGCGCGCGGTTTCGGCATTCAGCTTGCGGTCCGCCGCGGTTACCCGGCGCAGCCGCACCGGCCTTGACCCCGGCCCGGCTGCCGGGTCCCCGTGACGCCGCTCAGCCGGCGCTCCGCCAAGCTTGTTCTGAGCCTTGTCGAAAGGTTTGTCCTGAGCAGGTCCGGAGGGCCTGTCCTGAGCCAAGCCCGAGGGCTCGGGGTGAACGGAGGCTGCCTCCGCCGCGGCTTCGAGGCCGGGCTGGAGCGGGATGTACTCCGGCTGCAAACCGGGTTCTTCCCGGATCAGGTTCCGGAACACGCCGTTCACCGCGTCCAGGATGCGGGCGTCGCTGCGGAAGTTGGCCGTCAGCGGGTAGCGGACCCCTCCCTGGGCCACGATCACCTCCTGGATGATATTCAGGTAGGCCTCGATGTCGGCGCCGCGGAACCCGTAGACGGACTGCTTGGGGTCCCCCACCACGAAGAGCTTGTCCGGTGTCAGGCGGATGTCGCGCCACGTCGTGGCGCGTTGGGAGCGCTCCTCGCACAGCCACAGCAGGATCTCGTACTGGAGCGGGTCGGTGTCCTGGAACTCGTCCACCAGGATGGCCTTGTACCGGTCCTTCAGCTCTTCGCGGATGCGCGGGTGGTCGCGCAGCAGGTCGCGGGCGCGCACCAGCAGGCCGTCGAAGGTCACCAGGCCCTTGCGGGTGAAGTCCGCGCGGCACTGCCGCGCGAAGGGCGTCAGCAGGGCGCAGAGCCGGTCCATCTGCCCGCGGTCGACTTGGGCCAGTGCGCCGGCAGCCTTCAGGACGGCGCGGGCGCGTTCGAGATCGTCCTCGTTCCACCCCTTCACGGGGGATGGTTTCCATTGCAGAAGGCTCAGATCGTCGGGGTCGACGGAAACGGCTTCGGCGGGAGCCGAACGCATCGACCGGATCACCTCCCGCGCCACCGCAAGCGCCTGCTCGTTCTTCCGCTGTTGCGGATGACGCGTGATAAGACACGCCGCGGTGTCCTCCAGATCACCCAGCCACTGCTCCAGGACGTCCGCGGGGTCACCGGCTGCGCCGGCGTGCCGGATTCCCTCCAGGTCCACGTTCTCCGCGCACAGGCCCCGCGCCAGCTCGCCGATGTGCTCCAGGGGGAAGCGCGCGAGGACCCGCTTCCACTCCCCGGTCCTCGGCCCGGCGCTCGACAGCTCGCCGTCGAGCCACAGGCCCCAGGAGGTGTCGAAGTGCCTCCGCAGAAGCCGGTCGTCGCCTTCGCGAAACCCGGGGTCGAGCCCGGTCTCCAGCGGGTAGAGCCGGAGCAGCGATGCGGCGAAGCCGTGGATGGTGCCGATCTGGGCCCGCTCCAGGTCCGCCAGCGCCTTGTGGGCACGGTCGCGGACATCGTCCGGCGTGAGTCCGTAACGTTCGCGCAAGGCATCGATCTCTTCCGCCCCGGCGTCCTCCGCCGAGCGCGGCGGGGTCGCGCCGGTCCCGGCCAGCGCTTCCAGCCGGTCGCGCAAACGCGCCTTCATCTCGTTGGCCGCCTTGTTGGTGAAGGTCAGTGCCACCAACTCGGTCACACCCACCGGCGCGGGCTCGCGGCGCATCAGCAGGTTGACGCAGCGCTCCACCAGCAGGGTGGTCTTGCCGGTGCCCGCGCCCGCGGTCACCACCACGTTGCGGTCGAAGGTGCTGGAGGCCAGCCGGCGTTCGCGGTCGTCCGCGGGCGGAGTCGTCATGACGTCTCGGTCTCCCCCGTGAGCTTCATCCGGCGGATACGCGCCAGCGCCTCGGCCGCGGGATGTTTGGCGGCGCGCGAGGCCGACGGGAAGTGGTCCTTGCGGCAGATCTCCCTTACTTGGCAGAAGCGGCAGTAGTCATCGCTCGGCACCATCGGGAACTCGCCGTCCCGGATACCCCTCAACAGGCGCGCGACGGTGTCGCGAATCTTCCCGCCGGCGGGTTCTTGCCACGACTGTCCGGTAAGCTCTTTCGCGACCAAGGGACCGTTTTCCCAGCGTGGCGCCAGGAAGTACCAGGCCGCGTCGATGGCGCCCGCGCCGGCCGCTTCCCGGCCGATTTCGCCGCCGGCTGCCAGCAGCAGGTAGATGGGCAGTTGCACTCTGCGCCCCTGAAGCGCGGCGAGCACGGGGTTCCTGTCCACCGCCCCGGGTGCCCTGCCGCTCTTGTACTTGTAGTCGATGACCCGATACTGGCCGCCCCGCGCATGGTGATCGACGCGGTCGAGCCGGCCCTGGAACGGGAGACCGCGCAGGTCTTCCGGCCAGTCGGCGTCGAGTTGCGCGGTGAGGTCCTTCTCCAGTCCCACGGGGCGAAAGCCCGACCCCTCCATTTCCCGCCGGTCCGCCCGCACCGCCTCGCGCAGCATCGCCAGCAGGTCCTCCTTGGACGCTTCCCACGCTGCCGGGTAGCCCGTAGGGCTGCGTTCCTCGAAGGCGGACAGGACCCGTGCGGCGGCGCTGTCGAGCCACTCGCGCCAGCCGTCCCCGAGAGCGCGGTCAAGGTCGCCGTAGAAGGCCTGGAGTATCTCGTGACAGATCTGTCCCTGCTCCAGCGCCTGGATCGGCGCGGTCCGCTCGGGACGTTCCAGCCGTTCCAGGCGAAGCACGCGGCCGGCGAAGTATTGGAAGGGGCAGCGCCCGTAGGCTTCGAGGGTCGTCGGCGAGATCCTGCGTTCCAGGAGGCGGTCCCACGCTTCCGGCAGCGGGCCGGTGTCGCCGTCGAACGGTCCCGGCGTGCCGGCGCCGTCGTCGAGCGCGCGGATGGCCGCCAGGCTCTTGTCGAGGTTCTCCATGCACGCGCCGGCGATGCGGGCGTGCGGGCGCGGGTCGTCGCCGCTCAGAGCCCGGCGCACCGCCAGTTCCTCGGGCAGGAGCCATCGGGGATCGTCGAAGGGCGGCGTGCCGCGCTTGCCCAGGACGCTCTTGGGAATGGATTGGGACTCTATGCCGCCGGCGTCCGTGTCCTTGGCGGGAGCCACCGCGCGGAGATACCACGACGGGGCCAGCGTGCGTCCGGCCGAGTCGGCCCGCGGCCACGTGCAACAGAGGCGCTCTGCGGCCGCCCCCGACAGCAGCGCGAACAGCAGCTTCTCCTCGTCGTAGCCCGCCAGCTTCGAGGAGATCTTGTAGCCCAGCACGGTTTCCAGCGTGCGCCGGGCGCGGTCCGGCAGGAACGGGTCCTCCCGGATGGTGCGGGGAAACACGCCCTCGTTCATGCCTACGAGGAAGAGGGCACGGAACGGGATGCCCCGGGCCGCGCCGGCATCCAGCACCTGCACGCCCGGCACGGGCACTCCCATCAGCGCCACCGAGGCCCGTTCCAGCGATCTGCGTAGCGCCGCGACGAAATCCGCCAGCCGCACCCTCCCGCCGACCGTGTCCAGGGCCGCCAGCCCGGCGAAGGCGTCGTCGATGGCGCGGGTCACCTCGGCCTCACCGTCATCCGGGGCGGGGGCCAGGAAGCGATCGATGATCGCGCGCCAGCGGGCCGCGAGATCGGACCAGGCGGCTTGCCGCGGCAGCGCGTTCAGATCCCCGTGCAGAGCCTCGACCGCGTCCAGCAGCGCGCCGAGTTGGGCCGGGTCGATGCGAAGGCGCCGTCCTTCTTCCTCCTCGTCCACGAGGTTGAGTTCGAGGCTCGTGTCGCGGTAGCGTTCCAGGCGCCGCCACTCGCTCATGCCGCGGCCGATGCCCAGGGATCGCGTGGCAACGTCCCACAGCTCGGGCCGGGGTTCCACCGGTCTGCCGAGGACGCCGGCGAAGTTGAAGTGGTGGGACGCGAGCAGGTCGATGACCGCGGCGCGCGGGTAGTCCCGGACCGGCAGGTCCAGCAGCCCGAGCACGGCCCGGACCCTCTGGGAGCGGTGGAGGGGCTCCCGCGCGGGGGTGTGGAACGGGATGCCGTGGGCGGGGAAGATCTCCCGGATCCAGGGCAGGTACGGGTCGAGGGTGCGCGCCACCACTCCCGTGTGCCGGAAATCGAGTCCTTCCTCCTCCGCGAGGCGGAGCAGGTGCTTGGCCACGGTGAGGACCTCGTCCCGCGGGTTGGCGCAATCGAGAACCTCGCGGCGGGGCGCCGGGCGCGGCGGAGTTCCCGGCGCGGGAAGGCGGCCTTTCCCGGTGGCCGGTCCGTTCGGTTCCCCACGGCCCGGCTCGTGCGGTTCCGGGCCGCCGGATGCGGCAGCGGTTTCCCCGCCACCGCCCAGCAGGTCCACGACATCATCCGCCCCGGCGAGGCCGCGCAGGTAGCGGTCGAAGAAGTCCCGGGCGAAGGACCAGTCGGCATCCCCTTGGGCAAGAGGGTAGAACAGGGTCACCGGATGGTGGGCGGCGATGCTTTGGAAGAGCTCCAACTGCGTCTGGGTCAACTCGTAGAAGCCGTAGTAGCAGATACGCTCGAACTGCCCGAGCCAGCGCGACCGCGGTGCCTCCAGCGCGGCCATGCCGTCCAGGTCCTGATGGTCCCGCGCCCGCCACTCCGGAAAGCGCCGCGTCACGTCCCGGTGAAGTTCGAAAAGATCGTGAAGAGCTTCACGGTCCCGCACGGCGAAATGCCCTTCGCGCAGCGCGTCCGCCGCCAGCTCGGGGTCCACCATGGCGTCCTTGAGGTCGCGCAGGCTCTGCCATAGCGCGCCGCAGCCCCCCTCGTTGTCGGCGATGCGCGCAAACCGGCCATGTGCCGGAAGCACGCGTTTCAGTGCCTCTTCCATGAAGGTCTCGTCCCGCATGGCCGGTTTTTCCGGTCCGTGGGCCTCGTGAAACAGGTTCAAGGTGAGTTGGGAGAAGGTGAGGATGTGGAAGTTCAGGAGGTGCAGGCCGTGTTCCCGCGCCAGCAGCACCTTGACGCGACGGCGTAGCGTGTCCGACGGCACCACCAGCAGCAGGGGCGCGAACCGGTCCCGTGCGCGACGGGCACGGATCTCTTCCGCCAGCGCGTCTTCCAGGTAAGGGTGGTAGGGACCGAGAACGATATTCATGGAGCAGCCGGAAATCGCGTCCTGAGCCCTTCGGCAAGCTCAGGACAGGCGTAGCGGAGCGAAGTCGAAGGACATCCCGAACAATCGGAGTCTCCCAGGACTTTGGCAGACCCGCTACGCATTGCCAAGGTCGGCGAGGCGTTGCTAATCTCGATCTTGTGAGAGTCCACTTTCTCGGCTCCGGGGACGCCTTCGGCAGCGGCGGCAGAAACCAGACCGCGTACCTCCTGGAGGATCGCTCGCACCTGTATCTCCTGGACTGCGGCCCCTCTACTCTTCCGGCCCTCAGGCGTGCCCGCCTGGACCCGGCGAACCTCGACGCGGTCATCCTGAGCCACCTGCACGGCGACCACTTCGGCGGACTGCCGTTCTTTTTCATCCACTACCTCTACGACCGGCCCCGGACGCGTCCGCTCGTGGTGGCCGGGCCGCCGGGCACCGAGGAGCGCGTGCGCGCCCTCATGAGGCTGATGTACGGCGAAAAAGAGCTGCCCTTCGCCGCCTTCTCCGAGCTTCAGCCCGACACCGTCACCGCCGTGGCCGGCGCCGAGGTGCTGGCCTTCCGGGTGCCGCACCAGACCGACGCCGTTTCCCTGGGACTTCGGGTGACGGCGGCGGGCCGCACCGTGCTCTTTTCCGGCGATTCGAGCTGGACGGACCAGTTCGTCGCGCATAGCCGCGGCGCGGACCTGTTCATCTGCGAATGCTGTTTCTACGACGATCCGTCCACGTCGCACATGAGCTACACGCAGGTCGCCGCCAACCGGGAGCGTCTGGAGTGCAAGCGGCTGATCCTGACGCACATGGGGGAGGAGATGCTCGCGCGGCGCCGGTCGCTGCCCATCCGGACCGCAGAGGATGGAATGGTGGTGGACCTCTGAGAGCGAAACTTGACATCCCTCCGGCCGTCTCCTACAAACCCGCCATGCCCAAAGTCACTTTCATGCCCCTGGGACAGAGCTTCGAGGTCGAGGACGGCACCACCATCCTGGTGGCCGCGATACGCAACGGGGTCAAGCTGCGCCACGACTGCACCGAGGCCATCTGCGGCACCGACAAGGTGAAGATCCTGGCGGGCCAGAACAACCTGAGCCCCATGGACGACAACGAAGAGCTCACGCTGTCCATGCTCGAATCGGACGACGCCGACCGCCTAGGGTGTGTCGCCAAGGTGCTCGGCGACGTGATCGTGGAGATTCCCGCGGAATAGGACGCGGCGCCGACGTTACTGCTTCCGGCCGGCTTCCCGGCGACGTCATCCGTCAAAATAATTCCTTGGAGGCCCAAATGAGCAGAGTCAAGGAAGCTCTCGACCGGCAGGGAACCCTGGTCATGCCCGGTGTCTACGACGCGCTGAGCGCGCGCATCGCCGAGCGTGCGGGGTTCGACGTGATCTTCACCACCGGGTACGGCATCTCGGCCACGTTCCTGGGGGAGCCGGACTTCGGCATCCTCACGCAGACCGAGATGCTGAACACCATCTACCGCATCTGCGGGGCGGTGCGGACGCCGGTGATCGTGGACTCGGACACGGGTTACGGCAACGCGGTCAACGTGGTGCGCACCGTCAACGAGCTGATGCGGGCGGGGGCGGCGGGCATGTTCCTGGAGGACCAGGTGTGGCCCAAGCGTTGCGGCCACATGCGCGGCAAGCAGGTGGTGCCGCTGGACGAGTACCTGAAGAAGCTCAATGCCGCGGCGGCGGCGCGCGCGGACGGCGACCTCTTCATCGTGGCCCGGACCGACGCGCGCCAAGCCCTGGGGCTCGAGGAGGCCATCCGGCGCGGCTTCGCCTTCAAGGAGAACGGCGCCGACGCGGTCTTCATCGAGGCGCCGGAGACCCGCGAGGAGATGCGCGAGATCGCCCGCAACATTCCCGGGCCGCTGGTGGCCAACATGATCGAGCGCGGGGTCACGCCGCTCATGACGCCGGCGGAGTTGCGGGAGCTGGGTTTCGCGCTGATCGTGTGGCCGGTGGGGCCGCTCTATTCAGCGGCCATGGCGCTGCAGAAGTACTATTCCAACCTCCGGGAAAAAGGCACCGCCAAGGACCTAATGGACGGGCTGCTGCCGTTCGACGACTTCCACGACATCGTGGGGCTCGAGGAGAAGTACGCCCTGGACGAGAAGTACCGGACGTGATGCCGCTCCGCGGGGTGTTTCAGGAGGCGGTTCCCGCGGCGGTATCCGCCATCAGGGGTTTCGTTTCCCGCGGCGGCAGAGGGGTCATGGCGCCGTCGGGCAGGTCCAGCAGAAGTTCCCGCAACTTGCGCAGGTCGACGTCGAGCTTGAGCTTGGCGATGCGCCCGATGAGGATGGCCATGAGCTCGCTGTCGGTGGCGCGGCCGTAGCGGTAGACCTGGAAGTAGGCCTTCCCGTTCATGACGCCCACCTTGGCGTGCTGGTAGAGCACCCGCGCGGGCGTCCCCTCCGGAACCATGGAATAGAGGTAGGCGATATCCTCGGGGTAGAGGCGGATGCAGCCGTGCGTCACCCGGCGGCCGATGGCCCACGGATGGTTGGTGCCGTGGATGCCGTAGCTGGTGTGGTCCAGGCGCATCCAGTACTTCCCCAGCGGGTTGTCGGGTCCCGGCGGGACCACCTTGGGTTGATCCGGCCCCCGCTCCTTCTGGATCGAAACCGGCACGTACCAGGTGGGGTTCTCGCGCTTCTGCCGGATACGGTACTTCCCCGCCGGCGTGTGCTGGCCCTCCACGCCCACCCCAAGCGGAAACGTCATCACCGTGGAGTCCGGCAGGTAGTAGTAGAGCCTCATCTCCGGGATGTTGAGGACGATGCCCTCGCGTGGGGCGTCGGGAAGGATCCACTGGGACGGGATCGCGACCGGCGTGCCCTTGCCGGGCAGCCAGGGGTCCACGCCGGGGTTGGCCAGCATCAGTTCCGTGTAGCCGAGGTGGTTCCGGCGGGCGACGTCGAGCAGGGTGTCCTTGTGTTCGGCGATGTACATCCTGCGGTTGCCGATGATCGTGGAAGCGGGACTTTTGCCGGTCTCGTCGTCGGCGGGCTCACGGTATTCGAAAACCGCCGTAGCGGGCTCCCACGGCTCCCCCATCGAGGGAGTGGCGAAGGCCGCGATGCCGTAGACGAGGAGAACGCACCAGAACCATTTACGCATGAACTTGTCCCTGGCCTTGCCCCGCTCCATCTCTGGATTCCCGCCCCCGGTCGGAGTCGAGGGCAAGCTTGCGCGGGAATGACGGATGGTGGACGGGGACTGTCAATGAGCCTTGGAGCCGGTTGAATTTTGTTTGACCGGATTATACCATCATTTGCCACCCGTTCAGAAGGGAATCCGTCAAAGATGCCATTCGTCGCCGCCGTGGCCGCAAGCCACGCTCCCAACATCCTGCTCGAACCGGGCGCGGAGTGGGAAGAGTTCATGACGCTCCACTACCGCATGGCGCCCCAAGCGGCCGGGACCAAGCCCTCCCTGGAGGCGCAGCAGAAGCTGCGGCAGGACGCCGAGCACGCCTTTTCCGTGCTTCGCGCCGACCTCGAATCCGCCCGGCCCGACGTGCTGATCGTGGTCGCCAACGACCAGTTCGTGAACTTCTTCTTCGACAACATACCGACGTTCTTCGTGACGCTGGCGGACGAGGTGCGCGGCCAGTTCACCCGCCACCGGTTCCACTATCGCAACCACGCCGATCTCGGCCGCGCCGTTTTGAAGGCCGGGGTCGACGCCGGCCTCGACCTGTCCTTCGGCGAGGACATCGAGCTGCAACACACCCAGCTCGTGCCGCTGCATTTCCTGCTGCCCGAGCCGGAGATCCCGATCCTGCCTATTTTCGTCAACACCTGGATCGATCCGCTGCCCACGCCGGCGCGGTGCTACGCGCTGGGAAGGCTGATCCGGGAGGTAGCGGACGCGGCGCCCGAACGGGTGGCCATGCTCGCCACAGGCGGGCTGTCGCATTTTCCGGGGTCGCCCCGGATCGGCGAGATCGACACCACCTTCGACGAGGGGTTGCTGGAGCAGATGCGCGCGGGCCAGGGCGCCGCGCTGGCGGACCTTACCCTGGAGCAACTGCGCCAGTCCGGGAACACCGAGTTCCTGAACTGGATGGTCACGGTGGGAGCCGTGAGCGACACGCCGGCCGCCGACACCTTCTACATGCCCGACCACGTCGCCACCGGATGGGGCTTCGCCAGTTGGAAGATCTGACTGTCCGAAGCCCACTACCCGGCCGAGTCCGCGACCGCAACGCATTCGAGAGCACCTCATGAGCCGATACCACCTGAACCGGTTCCTGTTCGACCTGAAGATGAAGCCCGGCGCCGTGGACCAGGCCAGGTCCGACCTCGACACGGCCTTGTCCGGCTATGACCTGAGCGGCGAGGAGGTCGCCGCCTTGAAGACCCGCGACCCGCGGCAGTTGCGTCCGCTGGGCGCCCACGGGATGCTGGCGCTCTACCTGATGCGGCTGGATTCCGAGTTCGACGACAACATTTACTGGACGCAGAAGTGACGGCGGGTTTCTCCGGGGCGTGGCGCTTGCCACGCGACCGCGAGAGCGCGCCGAACGCGACAAGGAGCTTTGGATGGATCTGGGTTTGACAGGCAAGGTGGCGCTGGTGGCCGGCGCGAGCCAGGGAATGGGGCGGGCCATCGCCGAGGGTTTCGCCCGCGAGGGGGCCAAGGTGAGCATGTGCGCCCGCGGCAGCGAGGCGCTGGAGACGGCCGCGGAGGAGATCCGCAAGTCCACCGGCGGCGAGGTCCTGGCCACGCCGGCGGACATGTCCAGCTACGACGACATCCGCAACTACGTGGACAGGAGCGTCGAGGCCTTTGGGCGCGTGGACGTGATCGTGAACAACGCCGGCGGCCCTCCGTTCGGGACCTTCGACGCCCTGAGCGAGGACGACTGGATGGCCGCGTACAACCTGAGCCTCATGGGCACGGTGCGGCTTACCCGCGAGGCCGTGCCGCACATGAAGAAGGTGGGGGCGGGACGTATCATCAACATCACCTCTTACGGGGTCAAGGAGCCCATCGCCGGCCTGATCCTGTCCAACACGTTCCGCACGGGCGTCGTGGGCTGGGCGCGGACGCTGTCGCGTGAGCTGGGCCCGGACAACATCCTCGTCAACACGGTGCTGCCCGGGCGCATCGACACCGACCGCCATCACAGCCTCAACGTGGCCCGGGCCAAGCGGATGAACCTGCCGCTGGAGCAGGTGCAGCAGCAGAGCCGGGAGGAGATTCCCGTGAAACGTTTCGGGCAGTCCGAGGAAGTTGCCAACCTGGTGGTCTTTCTCGGCTCCGACCGCGCGAGCTACATCACCGGCACGGCGATCCTCATCGACGGCGGGCTCGTCCGCACCCTCATGTAAGGAACAGGCAAGGAACAAGCATGGTATATTACATCGTTCAGTGGGACCTGCCCGACCAGAAGGCCAATCTCACCATCTACAGCAACAAGGCCAAGAACGACTGGCTGCCGATGACCCTGGCGGCCCCCGGAGTCCGGGAGATCCGCAACCTGCGCAACCCGCTGGAGGTCAGCCCCCAGGTGGCCATCCTGGTCGAGTTCGACTCCCTTCAGGCATGGCAGGGCTTCATCGAGTCGCCGGACTACATCCGCATCATGCGCGAGCTGCGGATTCTCGGATGCACCAACTTCGACGCGAAGGTGTGGGTCCCGTCCCGCTATTTCCCGGAGTCGCTGAAGCGGGAGGAGTAGCCGGAAATCTGCCGGATCACGCTTCGCGAAACCGGTGGCGGACGTGATGGCGCACCCCGAGAGATTCAAGGTCCTCCGGACCCGGACTCCCAAAGCCGTCGCCGGAGACGACTTCCGGCCGGCGGCGGTCCTCGCTCCGATCCAGGAGCGCGCGGACGGCGATCACCTGATCCTCACCCTGCGCGCATTGAACCTCAGTTCCCACAGCGGGCAGGTGGCGTTTCCGGGCGGCAGCGTCGACCCGGAAGACGACGGCGCGTTGGCCGCGGCGCTCCGGGAGAGCCGGGAAGAGATCGGGATCGACCCCGATCATGTGCGCATCGTGGGTCAGCTCGACCAGGTGGTGGCAGGGTACAATTTCCTGGTGACCCCGTTCGTGGGTCTGATTCCCCATCCCTACGAGTTCAATCCCGACCCGCGGGAAACCGCCGCGGTGTTCTCCGTGCCGGTGGCCGCGCTGCTGCGGCAGGACGCGCTGACCCTGGACTCGCGCCTGTCCCGGCGCTCGGAGCCCATCTACCACTTTCAGTACGAGGACTGGGACATCTGGGGCGCAACGGCCCGCATGGTGAAACAGTTGCTGGAGTTGGTTTACGGGTACGAGGCGACGGCGGTCAGGCCGTGTTGAAGGACGACAGGAACGGCAACGATCCGCGGCGTTGCCCGATGGCCGGGATCGCGGCCGTTGAGGCTAGTGTCCTGTCACACCAATAGCGTCGGGAAGATGCGAGGGCATTTTCGTCGTCGGCCAGGCGCGATGACGAGCAGTGGCGGGTACCACGCGAGGAAGAGCAACGCAGCCGACGGCGAAAA
>JAJDXX010000179.1 GCA_022823055.1 Candidatus Binatia bacterium
CCCTGCCCCGGCGGAACGGTCGATGCTCTTGGTCGCGGCAACCCGGTCCAACGTTTCGACCGCGAGTTGCGGAGACTTCACGTACATGCGCTCGCTCGCGCTTCCGGGCGCCCCGCCCGCGTGGCTGGAATCGAGCACCACGTGCACTCGACGGCCCGCGAGCCGGCCGACCAACGTCGCCATCTCGTCGTCCGTGATCATGCCCGCGAGGTCCCCACGGCCGTCCGGCGACGCGTCCGCCGGCACCAGCGTCTCGTCGCGCCCGTCGGGTTCGTCGCCGCCGGAGGCGGGCTGCTGGGATCCGTGCCCGCTGAAGTAGAGAAAGACCTCGTCACCGGGCTTGGTGCCATCCACCAGCCATTCCTGTATTTCCCCCAGAATACGGTTGCGCGTAGCGTCGCCGTCCAGCAGCAGCCTGACGTCCTCGTAATGGTACCCGAGTTGGCGGATCAGAAACGCCCTCATCTCCCGGGCGTCATTCAGCGGAGCGCGGAGCAGACCCGGCAGGTGCTGGTAGGCGTCCACGCCGATCAGTAGCGCGCGTTTCCCGGAGGCGCTCGACGGCGTGACCATGCCGAGGTTCACGATCTCGACCCTCCGGTTGTCCGGGTCCTCGGGCGGGACCCCGCGGATGGGCCGGTTCTCGCCGAAGCCCACCTCCACCAGCCGCTCGGAGTCGATTCCGGTGGCGGCCACGATATGGCGCTTCACGGCGCGCGCCCGGCGTAGCGACAGGCTCCTGTTGTACTCCTCGCTTCCGGTACTGTCGGTGTGCCCCTGGATAGAGAATGAACGGGACTGGAGGGACTTCGCTCCCAATGCCTTCACCAGTTCGCCCAACTGGGTCTTCGCCGCGGCGGTCAGGCGGTCGGAGTCGAACTCGAACTGGATCGCCGGCAGCGTGATCCGGAACCCTTTGGTCAGTCCCCGCGCAATCTCGCCGGAACGGATGATCTCGCCCGCGTTCGCATGCCCCGCCGGCACTGTGGCGCCGAGACCGCCCGTGGCGACCACTGCCCAAAACCCGACAGCAGTGCCCCAAACACAACGCACACGCCTGCCGAGCGTCATGCTCATGCCTCCTCGCCTGCTTGCTAGTGTCCTGCGTCACAGAATGGCTTGATGACGCAGGAGACTGCTACTCAGTCGATGGGCTCGTACCGCTTGACCACGGCGCGCGCGCCTTGGAGAGAGCGTGCGTGCGACTGGATGGCTTGGTGATCCTCGCTTTCGCGGTAGCGATCAATGTCCTCCTGGCTGTCCCATTCCGCGTAGGAAATATATTCACCCGGGCTATCGATGCACTTCAGCAACTGCTCGGAATTGCAACCTTGCTGCCCGATCATCCGCGGCCCGCAATCCTCCTTCCAGACGCGCTCCGCGTCCGCGGCCTGGCTGGGGTCGACATTGACGTGTATCAATCGCACGATAGGCATTCCGAGTCCTCCTTCTTGTCTTCACCGGTGGCCCGTCGATGACGGTCTGCCAGCATACCGACCCCACGGAAAATGGGCAACCGAAAGCGCGACGGGATGCGGAAACAGCACCGTTCTTGTCTTGTATGTCACGCGTCTCCGTCAAGGAGCGCACGAACCTGCCGGAAAACGCCGTGGAACATCGACGCCGTCAGCTTTCCGGTGAAGGTGTTCTGCTGGCTGGGGTGGTAGGAGCCGAACAGGGTCAGGCGGTCGCCGATCTCGTGATGGCTGCCATGACCGAAACGGGGGCGCGGCCGCGGGAGCGTCCGGCCCACTTCAACGGCCGCCCTCAGGTAGGAGTCGAAGGCGATCTTCCCTAGGGCGACGACCACGCGCAGGCGCCGGAGCAGCCTGAGCTCCCGTACCAGAAAGTCGCGGCAGTTGTGGAACTCGTCCGGTGCGGGCTTGTTGGCGGGCGGCGCGCAGCGCACCGCGGCGGAGATATAACAGTCGGCGAGCGCCATCCCGTCGTAGCGGTCCACCGACTCGGCCTGGTTGGCGAAGCCGTGTTCGAACAACGCGCCATACAACCAGTCGCCGCTGCGGTCCCCGGTGAACATGCGGCCGGTGCGGTTGCCGCCGTGGGCCGCGGGAGCGAGGCCGACGATGAGGAGCCTCGCCGCGCCGTCGCCGAAACCGGGCAGGGGCTTGCCCCAGTAGGGCTGGCCGTGGTAGCGCCGCGGCGGATTGCCCGCCGCCTCGGCGCGCCACGCCACCAGCCGCGGACACTTCCGGCACCGGATCACCGCGCGGTTGACGCGCTCCAGGGAGTCCCGTTGCATAGGCGGGAGGCATAGCGCATCGGGCGGCGGCACGCCAACGGAGACGCGTACCCGCGCGGGAAACCTGGAGTCGGTTTTTCGGGCGCTCCGAGGTCGCGCGACAGCGCCTGGATCAAGCCGGAGAGCGCTCGGAAACTGCCGTTGACGCGTCCGAGCGGGTTTTGCTATACCGCCTCAAAATGCTTGAGATTTGCGTGTAGCGAGTCCACCGGAAAAAGGGGATTGCCAGTGCCGGAATATGATGTTCTCGTTATCGGGGGAGGCGCGGCCGGTCTGCGCGCGGCCATCGCGGCGAAGCGCGCCGGGGCGTCGGTGGCGCTGCTGAGCAAGGTCCATCCGTTGCGCACGAACTCCGCGCTGTCGCCCGGGGGCATCAACGCACCGCTGGGCAGCGACGACTCCGTGCAGAAGTTCGCCGACGACATCATGAACGCGGGCGACGGACTGTGCAACTCCGAGGCGGTGAACGCTCTGGCGGCGGAAGCCGCCCGGGAAGTGGTGTGGCTCGAACGCGTCGGCGTTCCCTTCAATCGGGACGCTGACGGACGCATCGACCGCCGGGCGTTGGGTTCCGGCAGCGTGGAGCGCGCCGCCTACGCGGATGACCGCACCGGACACACGGTTCTGCACGTGCTCCACGAGCAGTTCCAGCGCTACGACATCCCGTGTTTCAAGGAATGGTTCGTCACCTCCCTGATCCAGGACGCCGGAGCCTGCACCGGCGCGGTGGCGCTGGACCACCGGAGCGGTCGGATCGAGTCCTTCAGCGCCGGCGCCGTGATCCTGGCCACCGGCGGCTTCATCCAGGCGTACCGCCCGTGCACCGCCGCCGTGGGCACCACTGGAGACGGACTCGCGCTGGGCTACGACATGGGCGTGGGGCTGGCGGACATGGAGATGGTGCAGTTCCATCCCACGGTGTACAACGCAACCCGGACGGCGCTGATCAGCGAGGCCACCCTGAGCGCGGGCGCGCGGTTGGTGAACGCGGCGGGCGACACCGTGGTGGACGCCGCGGGCCTCTCCCGGGCGCAGCTCGCGGCCGCGGTCGACAAGGCGGGACGCAACGGCGGCGGACCGGTCTCGCTGGACCTGCGCCCGGTGGAGAACCTGACCTCCCGCTTCCCCGGCGCCGCCGAAGTGGTCCGGCTCATGGCCGGGCTCGACATCACCCAAGTTCCCGTCCCGGTGCAGCCGGTGGCGCACCGCGCCATGGGCGGGCTCGATGCCAACGCCTCCGGGGAAACCTCGGTGGCGGGACTGTTCGCGGTCGGCGAGTGCGCCCACAGCGGCGTCCACGGCGCCGGGAGGATGCCGGGCAACACGCTCACGGAGGCGGTGGTGTTCGGCAAGCGCGTCGGCGAAGCGGCCGCGGCCCATGCCAAGTCCGCGGGCGCACGGAGCGCATCCACGGACCAGGCGGCGCGGGACGGCGGACGGCTGGCGGAAATCACCTCCGGCGGCTCCTCGGGCGATACGATGGGAACCATCCATCGCGAGCTCGGCGAGGTGATGCACGCGAACCTCGGCGTGACGCGCAGCGACGCGGGATTGACCGAGGCCCAGGAGAAGATCCGCACGCTTCGGGAACGGCACGGGAAGCTCCGTGTCGGCAACAAGTCGCGCATCTTCAACTATGCGCTGACGAGCTATATCGAGTTGGGGAACATGCTGAAGCTGGCCGAAGCCGTGGCCCTGGCCGCGCGCGGCCGCAACGAGAGCCGGGGAGCGCATCTCCGGAGCGATTTCCCCGAGCGTGACGACACGAGCTGGAAGGCGCACACCGTCGTGCACCAGCAGGACGGCGCGCCCAAGCTCGACCGGAAAGCGGTATCGGCATAAGACCCGGCGCCGGTGGCCCGCCCGATCCCGTCCGGCATGGATGGAGATGGGGACGGGACAGCGGACCGGCAAGGAGGGACCATGGAAGTCACCTACAAGGTTCACCGCGAGGACCCGGAGAACGGCGGCGAGTCCAGCTTCTCGACCTACCAGGTCGACCTGCCGGAGGACGCCACCGTGCTGGACGGGCTCCAGAAGATCCGGGACGAGCAGGATGACACCCTGGCCTTCCGGGCCTCCTGTTGCCAGGGCACCTGCGGCGAGTGCGCCGTGCGGATCAACTGGCGCGCCCAGTTCACCTGCACCACCAAGATCGCCGACGTCACCAAGAAGGGTCCGGAGATCCTGTGCGCGCCGGTGCGCAACATCCCGGTGATCAAGGACCTGGTGTTCGACATGGACAAGTTCACCTGGGACAAGATGGCCGCAATGAAGCCGTGGATGGAGCCGGAAGACGAGTTCGCGCCGACGGAGAACCTGATTCCCGAGTCGGAGATGGCGGACGTGCGCAAGACCATGAGCTGCTACCAGTGCGGCCTGTGCGACGAAGGCTGCGCGGTGCTGCCGGTGGACTTCGACTTCCTCGGACCCGGGGCCATGGTCAAGGGCTACCGTTTCGTCATGGACCCGCGGGAGACCGGCGCCAGGAAGGAGGAGCGTCTGGCGGTGGTGGAACAGCCCAAGGGCCTGTGGGACTGCGTCCACTGCTACGAGGCCAACGGCAAGTGCGCGCGCGGGCTCGAGCCGTCGAGCAAGATCATGGAGATGCGTGACGTCTCCTTCAAGCATGGCATCAAGAACGAGAAGGTCGCGCGCCATCACAACAGCTTCATCAACTCGGTGAAGCAGACCGGCTGGCTCGATGAGCGCAAGCTGGTGATGGAGACCGAGGGGCTGACCAATATCGGCGGCCTCATGAAGCTCGTGCCCACCGCGGTGCGCGCGATGACGCGCGGCAAGATGCCCGGCCGGCACGAGAAGCGCCCCGGGGCCGATCAGATCAAGCGCATCATCGAGAAAGCGGAGGAGTCCAAGTGAAATACGCGTTCTACCCCGGATGTGTGGCCAAGGGCGGCTGTCCCGAGTTGTACACCGCGGCCGTCAAGGTCGCCGAGAAGCTGGACATCGAGCTCGAGGAGATGAGCGACGTGGCATGCACGGGCGCCGGCTGCATGCCGACGCACCTGTCGGACCCCATCAACGCGCGCACCTTCGCCAAGGCCGAGCAGATGGGGCTGCCCATCATGACCATCTGCAGCACCTGCCAGGGTGTCTTCAGCCAGGCCAACCACCGGCTGCAGGACGCCGAGTACCGCGAGGAGATCAACCGCGAGTACCTGGCGGAGGAAGGGTTGTCGTACCAGGGCACCACCGAGGTCAAGCACATGCTGTGGGTGCTGTTCGAGGACCTGGGCGTCGACAAGCTCAAGTCGCTGATCCAGCGCCCGCTCGAGGGCCTCAAGGTGTCGCCGTTCTACGGCTGCTTCCTGCGCCGGCCCGGCCCCATCATGGTGCCCACCAAGGAAGTGGGCGGACGCCGGGGCTACCTTGAGGACCTCACCCAACTGTTGGGGGCGGAGAACGTGGACATCAGCGGCAAGACCAAGTGCTGCGGCTTCCCCGTGCTCACCGCGAACGAGGAAAGCTCCCTCGGCATGGTGGCCAAGCATGCCGGCGAGTCCAAGCAGAACGGCGCCGACTGCATGGTAACCCCGTGTCCGCTGTGCCACCTGAACCTCGACGGCAACCAGCCCAGGGCCGAAAGCCTGAAGGGCGAGAAGATCAACCTGCCGATCATCCATCTGCCGCAGCTCCTGGGCTTGGCCCTGGGGTTCGACGCCGACGAGATGCAACTCGGCAAGCACATCGTGTCCACCAAGGCGGTCAACGACAAGGTCGACATGCTGACGTAAGGGGATGGGCGAGCAGGACTACAAGCCCAATCCCGTCAACCTTGCGCGGGAACTGTTCAAGTTTCGCAAGTCGCAGCGTCCCTTCGGCTTCTACTACGCCGTCAAGGTCCGCCTCGGCCACGCGTGGGTCGAGGACGAGACCGCCTTGGCGGAAATCCTCTCCGGCATCGACGAGCTGGGCTACGAGGTGGTCCGGAAGCGGCAGTGAGAACGGACCGGTGACGAAGGGACGAACGGCTTGACGGAGCCGTGACGGCCCGCGCGCGGCGCACGGCCTCGACTCCGGGGGCGCCGCCTGAATTCCGCAAATCACACACCAAAGGAGTGCGAAGAGCACCGAATCATGAGCACCTTAGCAATCGACAAGAGAACCCTGCGGCAGGATACATGGTGGCTGGAACCCATGCTGGTGGTGCTGGGTCTGGGCGCCTTCGCCGTCTACTCGACCTGGGCCGCCCTTCAGAACGGCAACTACTACGCGGCGCCGTACCTCTCGCCGTTCTACTCGCCGTGCCTCGCCATCAACTGCGAGCACGTGAGCGTGCCGCTTTTCGGCTCGTGGTACAACTGGTCGCCGGCCATCCTGATCCTGTGGATCCCGGGCGGCTTCCGCTTGACCTGCTATTACTACCGCAAGGCCTACTACCGGTCGTTCTTCTGGTCGCCGCCGGCCTGCGCGGTGCGGGACGCCGCAAGCGGCTACTCGGGCGAGACCCGTTTCCCCTTCATCCTGCAGAACATCCACCGCTACTTCTTCTGGGCGTCGCTGCCGATCCTGGCGTTCCTGTGGTGGGACGCGATCATCGCCTTCAACTTCGGCGGCAGCTTCGGCATCGGCTTGGGCACCCTGGTGCTCATCGCCAACGCGGCCCTGCTGTCGCTCTACAGCTTCTCCTGCCACTCGTGCCGCCACCTGTGCGGCGGCGGCCTCAACAGCTTCAAGACCGCGCCCGGACGCTACAAGGCCTGGGGCATCATCACCAAGCTCAACGAGAAGCACATGCAGATCGCCTGGACGAGCCTCGTATGGGTGGGGCTGACCGACGTCTACGTCCGGCTGCTGGCCCACGGCGTTATCCAGGATCTGAGGTTCATCTGATGGCCGGCGAGAGCTACGAGACACACGACTACGACGTGGTCGTTGTGGGGGCCGGCGGCGCCGGGCTGCGGGCCGGCATCGAGGCTCACGACAAGGGGTGCAAAACCGCCATCATCTGCAAGTCGCTCCTGGGCAAGGCCCACACCGTCATGGCCGAGGGCGGCATCGCCGCGGCCATGGGCAACGTGTGGCCGGAGGACAACTGGAAGGTCCACTTCCGCGACACCATGCGCGGCGGCAAGCTGCTCAACAACTGGCGCATGGCGCAGATCCACGCCCAGCAGGCGCCCGACCGGGTGCTGGAGCTGGAGGAATGGGGCGCGCTGTTCGACCGCACCGACGAAGGGCTGATCCTGCAGCGGGACTTCGGCGGCCACCGCTATGCGCGATTGGCCCACGTGGGCGACCGCACCGGCCTGGAGATGATCCGGACGCTGCAACAGCGCGCCGTGGCGCTGGGCATCGACGTCTTCATGGAGTGCAACATCCAGCACTTGCTGATGAACGATGGCCGGGTGACCGGGGCAATAGGCTACTGGCGCGAGAGCGGCGAGCTGATCGTATTCAACTGCAAGGCCGTGGTGCTGGCCACGGGCGGCTCCGGCAAGTGCTGGCAGGTGACCTCCAACTCCTGGGAATACAGCGGCGACGGCATGGGCATGGCCATGGAGGTGGGAGCCGATCTCATCGACATGGAGAAGGTGCAGTTCCACCCCACGGGCATGGTCTGGCCCCCCAGCGTGCGCGGCATCCTGGTGACCGAAGGCGTGCGCGGCGACGGCGGCACGCTGCTGAACTCCGAGGGCGAGCGCTTCATGTTCAACTACATCTCCGACTTCTTCAAGGCGGAGACCGCGGACAACGAAACCGAGGCGGACGCCTGGTACCAGGACAAGAAGAACAACCGCCGCACCCCGGACCTGCTGCCGCGGGACGAGGTGGCCCGGGCCATCAACGCGGAGGTCAAGGCCGGCCGCGGCACCGAGCACGGCGGCGTGTACCTGGATATCGCCAACCGCCGCGACGCCGAGTACATCATGCGGCGGCTGCCGTCCATGTACCACCAGTTCAAGGAGCTGGCGGACGTGGACATCACCAAGGAAGCCATGGAGGTGGGACCCACCTGCCACTACATCATGGGCGGCGTCCGGGTGGACGCGGACACCTCCGCCACCACGGTGGAAGGACTCTACGCCGCGGGCGAGGTGGCGGGAGGGCTGCACGGCGCCAACCGGCTGGGCGGGAATTCCCTGTCGGACCTGCTGGTGTTCGGGCGCATCGCCGGGGGCTCGGCCGCTGACTACGCGCTCGGAGCGGCGGCCGCGGCGGCGCCGGATGCGGCGGAGGTGGACCGCCTCACGACGCTGATGCTGGAGCCCTTCACCGACCGCGGCGAGGAGAACCCGTACGCCATCCACATGGATCTCCAGCGCACCATGCACAACCTGGTGGGCATCATCCGCACCGAGAGCGAGATGCTGAAGGCGATGGAAGAGATCGCGGTGTACAAGGAAAGGGCCGCGCGCGTGAAGGTGGAGGGCGGCCGGCGCTTCAACCCCGGCTGGCACCTGGCGCTGGACCTGCGGTGCCTGCTGGGGGTGGCCGAGGCCGCCACCCTGTCGGCGCTGGAGTGCAAGGAGAGCCGCGGCGGGCACACGCGTGACGACTATCCGGACCCCGATTCCAAGTACGGCAGCGTCAACGTGGTCACGCGCAAGCAGAACGGAACCATCTCGGTCTCCCTCGAGCCCCTGCCCGAGATGCCCGAGGAGCTCAGGAAAATCGTCGAGGAGCAAGTTTGATGGCTGAAGCAGCGGTCGCAGGAAACGGAGCCGAAGCGAAGATGCGCGTCTGGCGCGGCGACGCCAGCGGCGGAGAGTTCAGGGACTACACCGTGCCGCTCCAGGAGGGCATGGTGGTGCTGGACGTGATCCACGCCATCCAGGCCATGCACGCCGGCGACCTCGCCGTGCGCTGGAACTGCAAGGCGGGGAAGTGCGGCTCGTGCAGCGCCGAGGTCAACGGCAAGCCGCGGCTGATGTGCATGACGCGCATGAACACGTTCGAGCCCGGCGAGACCATCACCGTGGCGCCCATCAAGACCTTCCCGCTGATCCGCGACCTCGTCACCGACGTCTCCTACAACTACGAGAAGGCCAAGACCATCCCGCCGTTCAAGCCCAAGCCCAAGGAGGCCGACGGCACCCGGCGCATGTACCAGGAGGACATCGACCGGGTTCAGGAATTCCACAAGTGCATCGAATGCTACCTGTGCCAGGACGTCTGCCACGTCATCCGCGACCACGACGACAACAAGCCGAGCTTCGCCGGCCCGCGCTTCTTCGTGCGCGTGGCGAGCCTGGAGATGCACCCGCTGGACACCGACGACCGGCTGGAGTTCCTGCGCAACGAGGCCGGGCTGGGCTTCTGCAACATCACCAAGTGCTGCACCGAAGTCTGCCCCGAGCACATCAAGATCACCGACAATTCCATCATCCCCATGAAGGAGCGCGTGGTCACGCGGTTCTACGACCCCATCGCGCGCCTGCTGGGGGCGCTGGGCGGGAAGAAGTCCTGACGCCCGCGGACGGAGCAATTGCGCGAGAGCGAGGGCCTCTCGCCCTCGCCCGGACGCAGGGGCGGGTTTCCAGCCGGCCCGGCCGGCATAGTGCTACCGGTCACTCGGGCTTCAGGCGGATATTGGGCCCATGGAACTCACGCAACGAGTAGCGCTGGTCACCGGCGGCGGCACCGGCATCGGCAAGGCCGTGGCTTGGGCCATGGCGCGGGAGGGTGCGTGCGTGGCCTTGGGCGCGCGCGACGCACGGCGGCTGGAAGCGGTCGCCGAGGAGTTGCGGGCGGAGGGACATGAAGCGCTGGCGGTTGCCGTCGACGTGCGCGACCCGGCCGGCATTCGCGATTGCGTCCATGCGATCCGGGAGCGTTGGGGCCATGTTCACATCCTGGTGAACAACGCCGGGGTTTCGGGGATGACGCCCATGGACGACGAGGACGACGGCCTCTGGCGCGCCATCGTCGACACGAACCTCACGGGCGTGTATTTGCTGACCAAGGAAGTGCTGCGCATCATGAGCGACGACGGTGGCGGCCGCATCATCAACATGTCGTCGGTGCTGGGCAAGTTCGGCGTCCCCGGCTACGCCGCCTATTGCGCCAGCAAGCACGGACTCATCGGCTTCACCCGGGCTCTGGCACTGGAGCTGGTGTCGCGCGGCATCACCGTCAACGCCCTGTGCCCCGGCTGGGTGGACACGGAGATGTCCCGCGCCGGCATCGAGCAAATCGCGGCGCAACAGGGAACCGATCCGGATTCCTTCAAGCAACAGGCACTGGCCGCGGTGCCGATCCGGCGGTTTCTCGACCCGGAGGAGATCGCCCGGTTCGCGGTTTACCTCGCGTCGGACAAGGCATCCGGCATTACCGGGCAGGCCCTCAACATCTGCGGCGGGCAGACAATGGTGTAACCGATGACGATCCCCGAACTCGAGGCCATAGCCAAGGAAATCAGGGTCGACGTGATCCGCATGCTCGTGGAGGCCGGCTCCGGCCACCCGGGCGGCTCGCTGTCCTGCACCGACATCGTCACGGCGCTCTACTTCCACCAGATGCGCCACCGGCCGGAGCAGCCGGACTGGCCCGACCGGGACCGCTTCGTGCTCTCCAAGGGCCACTGCGTGCCCGCGGTGTACGCCGCCTTGGCCCACGCCGGCTACTTTCCGAAAGAGGAGACACTTAGCCTGCGCAAGCTCAACAGCCGGATGCAGGGACACCCGGACCGGCATCGCTTCCCTTACGTCGAAGCCTCCACCGGCTCCCTCGGACAGGGCTTGTCCGTGGCCGTGGGCATGGCGCTGGCGGGCAAGACCGGCGGCAAGGACTACCGGACCTACTGCGTCATCAGCGACGGCGAGTGCCAAGCCGGGCAGATCTGGGAAGCGGCCATGTCCGCGCCCCGCTTCGGCCTCGACAACCTCTGCGTGCTCATGGACTACAACCACATCCAGTTGAGCGGCGGGACTGACGAGATCATGAGCCTGGAGCCGGTGCTGGACAAGTGGCGCGCGTTCAACTGGAACACGTTGGAGATCGACGGCCACAGCTTCCCCGCCATCCTCGACGCCCTCAAGGCCGCCGAGCAGCACCGCGACGGCCCCACCATGATCGTGTGCCAGACCGTCAAGGGCAAAGGGGTCAGCTTCATGGAGAACCGCTGGGAGTGGCACGGCAAGGCCCCCAGCCGCGAGGAAGGCGAGCGCGCCGTCGAAGAGCTTGTGAACGGGTCGTAGCGGCCACCGACGCGAGCATCCGCCGGTAACGGCACTTGGGCGACCAGCCGTCGCCCCAACGTCATCCCCACACTGGGAGAGCACATGAGCGCAACCGCAACACGCGTGACCTTCGGCGAGACGGTATGTCGCCTCGCCGACACCAATCCGGACATCGTCGTCCTCGACGCCGACCTGCGCAAGTCCACCATGACCGACGAGTTCTCGCGCAAGCACCCCGAGCGGTTCTTCGACGTGGGCATTGCCGAGGGCAACATGGTGGGCGTCGGCGCCGGCATGGCCCTGGCCGGCAAGATCCCCTTCATCTGCAGCTTCGCGTGCTTCGTGGTGGGGCGCTTCGAGCAGATCCGTATGGCCGTGGCCTACAACCGCGCCAACGTGAAGATCGTCGGCACCCACGCGGGCATCGGCATCGGCGAGGACGGCTACAGCCAAATGGCCACCGAGGACGTGGGCCTCATGCGCACCCTGCCCAACATAGCCGTGGTGCAGCCCGCCGACGCCATCGAGACCCGCGGCGCCGTGGAGTACATCGCGCAACACGACGGGCCCGTGTTCCTCCGCCTCACCCGCCAGAAGGTCGCCGACGTCAACGGCGAAGGCTACGAGTTCCGCTTCGGCAAGGCCGTGGTCCTGCGCGAGGGCACCGACGTGTCGCTGATGGGCACCGGCGCCGTCATGGAGAACGTTCTCAAGGCCGCCGACCTCCTCGCCGCCCAGGGCATCTCGGCCCAGGTGGTCAACATCCACACCCTCAAGCCCCTCGACACCGAATTCATCGAGTCCATCGCCTCGAGCCACGGCAAGATCGTCACCGTCGAAGACCACGGCATCCACGGCGGCCTCGGCAGCGCCGTTTCCGAAGCCGTCGCCGAACTCGGGCGCGGGCGCGTAAGGCGCGTCGGTGTCACCGAATTCGCCGAGTCCGGCGACACCGAGGGTCTCTATGGGAAATACGGACTCTCCGCCGAGCACGTCAGCGCGGCGGCGATGGAGTTGATGGACTAGCGATTGCGCGGGTGCGCGCGGCCTGGAGGGCCGGTTCGTCCCGCCTTGATCATCGTCCGGACCAGCCTACGTGGCTTGCGGTTCCGTAGCCGTTTCTGCATCGTCGCCTGATGGCGCTTCGCCCTTCTCTACCTCGGCTGATTGCGCTTCGGCAGCAGCAACCTCCCCGCCCTCCGGCTCATCCTCCGACACCACCTTCACCTTGATGCTGGGCGTCACCTCTGGCCTCAACCGGATGAGCACATCGTACTCGCCCACGCTCTTGATGGGGGCTTCCAGGAGGATGCGGCGGCGCTCGACGTCGACGCCCTGCTCTTTCAGGGCCTTCTCGATGTCCATGTTGGTGACGGAGCCGAACAGGCGGCCTTCCTCGCCCACCTTGACGGCGAACTCCAGGGAGACCTTGGCGAGTTGCGCGCTCATGCCTTGCGCCTCCTTGTTGAGGCGCTCGCGGCGCTGGGCGATCATGCGCTGCTCGTGCTCCAGGGCCTTGAGGCTCTTCTTGTCGGCCAGCACCACCAAACCTCGGGGGAGCAGGTAGTTGCGGGCGTAACCGTCCTTTACCTTGACCACGTCGCCCATGTGGCCGAGGTTCTCAATGTCTTCCTTCAATACGACTTCCATCGACTCTCCTTCAGGTCAGGCCGGCGGTGCGCCGCTTGAGACGACGGAAGTCGCCCCAGAGGTCGAAGAACCCCAGGCCGATGACCAGCACCGTGAGTATCTGCTCGAAGACGATGAGCAGATATCCCAGAACGCGAAAAAACATCGGGACCTTCTTGTAGTGAAAGTAATACGATACGATGGCCAGCCCGTGGAAGAAGTAGAACACCGCGCATATGAGCACCAGGTTCAGAGCCAACGCCCGCAACGCGTCCCCGAGGGGAAGGAAAAGCGCGATGCCCGGTGCCAGGAGGAACCACACCATGTGGTCGGGTGACTTCCATTCCTTGAGGTCTCCCACGTGGCAGAAGAACGAGCGATACTGCGGGAAATGCCACGACAGCAGGGCCAGATTGGCCAGCACCACGATCACCAGCATGAAGAAGATCATGCCCGGCAACATGCGCACGAAGAGCGCCGCCATTTCGCCCGCGTGTTCCCGGAGGTACTCGATGGTTTCGTCCGGGAGACCCACGCGCTCGTACACTTCCAGGGTCATGAGCACCTGGGCTTCCGCGCCGGTCTGAAGCGCGGTCCAGAGCGCGGACAGCGAGCCCGCCAATGCGGTCGCCGTCAACAGCATGGCCGCCACCGTCAGCCCGGCGGTCCCGCTCACCACCGTCGCGAGGTTCCAGCCCCTTCCGAAAGAGAGGAACAGCAGGTACGTGACCAGCGCGAACACCAGGTACGCCGCCGTGGCTTCCAGCCCCGCCAGCGCGTAGACGCACACGGCGACCGCCAATGGCAGCAATTGTCCCGGCTGACGCCCCAGCCTCACACCCACGAACAGCGCCGGATAGATGACCAGCGGTACCGCCGCAAGCCCCAGAAAGGGAATCCTCAACCCCGCGAAGAAGAGCAGCAGGGTCGATGCCAGCCCGAGCCCGAACCCCGTGAGCGTGTCCAGCCCCTTCATAAGCCGATCTCCGGGCGCAGGAGGCGCCGGGTCAGAGCTTGACGGTGGTATAGGGAAGTAACGCTACCAGGCGGGCGCGCTTGATCGCTTTTGCCAAGCGTCGTTGACACCAGCAACAGGTTCCGGTGATGCGGCTCGGGGTGATTTTGCCCCGTTCCGTCATGAACCCGCTGAGGAGCTTGGTATCCTTGTAGTCGAAGCGCAGGTCCTTGTTGGCGCAGAACCGGCACACCTTCCGGCGCGATACGCCGCGGCGACGGGGCGGCGCATCGCCGCCACCCGCACCTCTTCTCCCACGATATTCTGCCATTATCCCTCAGTTCGTCCCGCAGTTCTGTTCGTCGGTTCCGCGCCGCGGGGAAGACGCTATTCCTTCAACTCTTCCTGCATGTTCTCCGTCGCCTCCGCGGCTGCCGGCGGTGGCTCCGCAGGCTCTGGCGGCGCAGAGTCCTCCGGCGTCTCAGGCGCTGCCGCGGTCTCCACGGGCGGAGCCGCCGGCTCGGGTTCCGCGGCCGGTGCCGGTTCGGGTTCGGCCGCCTGCGCAGGTGCGGCTGTCTGTGCCGCTTCCGCCGCTTGCGCGGGCTCGGCCTCCGGCCCGGCCTCCGCCGCCCGTGCGGCCTCCTCCGGGCGCGCCAGGGACCGCACGTCTTCGTCGAGCACCACGGTCATGCAACGGATGACTTCGTCGCTCAGCCGCATCACCCGTTCAAGCTCGTCGCTCGTCCCGGCGGACGCCTGGTACTGCACCAGGTTGTAGAGCCCCCGGCTCTGCTTCTCGATGGGGTAGGCGAGGTCGCGCATGCCCCATTCCTCGAAGTGCGTCACCGTGGCGCCCTGCCCTTCCAGCACCCCCCGGAAGCGGTCCCAAAGGGCCTGGTTCCTGCCGCTGTGAACCGGGTGGACGATGAAGAGCGTCTCGTAATGGGTCGTTTCGTCGGTCATGGTCCGTTGAGATTATCGGAACTGCTTGTCCGAAATTATTGGCCCGGAACTGATTGTCCGGCACCTTTCCGTTCCTGCCCCAACATCTGAAATGGCGCCCATGGAGGACGCCATTTCAACGGATACGGGCCTTCCTTAACTAACACAGGGGTAGGCCCATTACAACCATCCGCCTCATACCAGCAGCGGCGCGATGACCAGCGACACCACCGACATGAGCTTGATCAGGATGTTCATGGACGGCCCCGAGGTATCCTTCAACGGATCGCCGACGGTATCGCCCACCACGGCCGCTTTGTGCGCCTCGCCGCCCTTCGCCTCGTCGGCGAGGTCGCCCCGCTCGATGTACTTCTTGGCGTTGTCCCAGGCACCCCCCGCGTTGGACATGAGCAGCGCCAGCAGCACGCCCGACACCAACGCACCGGCCAGGGTGCCGCCCAGCGCCACCGGCCCCAGGCCGAAGCCCACCGCCACCGGCACCACCACCGCCACGAGGCCCGGCACCACCATCTCCTTGATAGCCGCGCGGGTGGAGATGTCCACGCAGCTCGCCGCGTCCGGCTTGACCCCCTCGCGCCCTTCCAGGAGCCCGGGGATCTCGCGGAACTGCCGGCGGATCTCGTCGATCATCCTGCCGGCCGCCCGCCCCACCGCGGTCATGGTCATGGCACCGATGAGGTACGGAATAAGGCCGCCGATGAACAGGCCCACCACCACCTCGGGCGAGGTCACCAGGATCTGCACCGGCGGCTGCCCCGCCGCGGCCAGCTCGGAGTCCACGGTCCGCGTATAGGCGGAGAACAGCGCCAGCGCGGTGAGCGCCGCCGAGCCGATGGCGAAGCCCTTGCCGATGGCCGCCGTGGTGTTCCCCAGCGAATCGAGCCCGTCCGTGATCTCGCGCACCTCGGGTCCCAGGCCACACATCTCGGAGATGCCGCCGGCGTTGTCGGCGATGGGGCCGTAGGCGTCCACGCTCATGGTGATGCCCACCGTGGCCAGCATGGCCACCGCGGCCACGCCGATGCCGTAGAGCTCGGCGGTGGCGTAGGACACCCAGATGGCGACGGCGATGACCACCACGGGCAAGGCCACGCTCTCCAGGCCCACGGCCAGGCCGTGGATGATGTTGGTGGCATGGCCCGTGCGGCTCGCCTCGGCGATGCGCTGCACCGGCTTGGCCGAGGTGTAGTACTCGGTGATGAGGCCGATGAGGATGCCGCCCAGCGAACCCGCGAGCACCGCCCAGAAGACGCCGATGGTGACGCCGTGGGCGAGGATGAGCACCAGCGCCCCCACCAGGAACAGCACCGTGGTGAGGAAGGTGGAGCCGCGCAGCGCGGACTGCGGGTTGATGTTCTTGAACACGCGCATGGAGTAGATGCCGATGACCGAGGCGATGAGCCCGAGCACCGCGAGCACCAGCGGCAACGCCATCAACGTGGAGCGGGCCGCCGGCGTCTGTGCCGAGAACAGCACGGCGAGGGTTTCCGGCGCGACGGTGGCGGCGATGGCGATGGAGGCGATGACCGAGCCGACGTAGGACTCGAACAGGTCCGCACCCATGCCGGCGACGTCGCCGACGTTGTCGCCGACGTTGTCGGCGATGACCCCGGGATTGCGCGGGTCGTCTTCCGGAATCCCGGCCTCGACCTTGCCCACGAGATCGGAACCCACGTCCGCGGCCTTGGTGTAGATGCCGCCGCCGACACGGGAGAACAGCGCGATGGAGCTGGCGCCCATGGCGAAGCCGCTGATGTTCTGGGCATTGTCCGGGTCGCCGTAGGCCAGGAAGAGCAGCCCCACGCCGAGCAGGCCGAGGCTCGCCACCGACAGACCCATCACCGAGCCGCCGTTGAAGGCCATGAGCAGCGCCGCCGCCTGGCCGCCCTCGGCGGCCGCCTGGGAGGTGCGCACGTTGGCGCGGGTGGCCGCCTTCATCCCCAGGAACCCGGCGATGACCGAGCACACGGCGCCGGCGAAGAACGCCACCGCGGTAACGACGCCGAGCTGCCACGCGAGGAGCAACGCCACCACCACCACGAACACCGCCAGCACCGTGTACTCACGCTTCAGAAACGCCATGGCGCCTTCGTAGATGGAGTCGCTGACGGACTGCATGCCGGCGTCCTTGACCCCGACCTTGATGATGGAGCGATAGGCTCCGTACGCGATGATCAGTCCGACCGCGCCCAGTGGCGGAGCCCAGACCGCTAAACCCTCCATAACGCCTCCTCTGGTGTGGTGTGGTGTCCGGCCAATTCGCGAGACACCGCTAAGCAACTCGGTTGAAGTTCTCCATGGCCGATACCGGGCCCTTGAATACGATGACTTCGACGGCCTCCGCGGCCTTGGTCAACACGCCGTCCAACGCGCCCTTTTCCTCCGGCGAGAAGCGGCTCAGCACGTAATCCACCGCGTCCACGCCCGCCGGAGGACGGCCGATGCCCATGCGCAGCCGGACGAAGTCGCGGTCGGCCACGTACTGCAGGATCGACGCCAGGCCCCGGTGGCCGCCAGCGGAGCCGCCGCAACGGATGCGCAGCCGTCCGAACGGCAGGTCCAGGTCGTCGTAGGCCACCACGAGGTCCGCGCCGCGGACCTGGAAGCGCTTCACCAGCGCCGCGACCGCGAGGCCGCTGTTGTTCATGTAGGTCTGGGGCTTGGCGAGCACCAGGGATTCCTGGTCCCACCGTCCCCTGCCCACCAGGGACTCGCAACGCTCGTCGCCGATGCGGGTGTCCGTGGCGTCGGCGATGCGGTCCAGCAGCATAAACCCGAGGTTGTGCCGTGTGCGCGCATAACGCCGGCCCGGGTTGCCCAAGCCCACGACGAGCTTCACTACGATGTCCTGGGATGGAAGCGCGCGCCGACGCGCCGCTCCCCGTTGCCGGCAACGTCCGTCGGACTCACTCTTCGGTCTGTTCCGCCGACTCCCCGGCGCCTTCCGTCGGTTCCTCGGCCACCTCGCCTTCGACCCCCGCCTCCTCTTCCGCCAGCGTGGAGACAGTCGGCGCCAGCACCGACACCAAAGTCAGGTCCGGCGTACTGTTGACCACGTTGGGCGGCAGCGTGATGTCCGCGGCCTTGAGGCTGTGCCCGATCTCCAACGCGGAAACGTCCACCTCGATCTCCGCCGGAATGTCCAGCGGCAGGCACTCGACCTCCAGTTCCCGCATGATGGGCTGCAAGACCCCGCCGTGGATCACGCCCTCGGGTCGCCCGACGAAGTTCAAGCCCACCATCAGGGTGATCTTCCTGGAAATGTCCACCTCGTAGAAGTCGATATGGGCGATGGCGTGTGTCACCGGGTTGTACTGGATCTGCTTGATGAGCACGAGCTTGCCGTCCACCGCGCCGGCCTCGGACTTGAGGCGCAGCAGATGGGAGCCTTCCAGGTGTCCCACCCGGCGGCGCAACTCGAGGTTGTCCACCTGCACCGCGAACCCATTCGTGCCCCGGCCGTAAACCACGCCGGGCAACTTGCCGTCGCGACGCAGACGGCCGGCGTCGCGCTTGTTGCCGGCCTGCCTTGCCTCTACCGGTACTTCGACTGTTTCCAAACTGAACCTCCTGACTGAGAACCGCGGGTATGTCGATCAGAAAAGGGAGCTGATGGAACGCTCCAGGTGCGTGCGGCGGATGGCTTCGCCGATCAGGGGCGCCACCGACAGGGGCTTGATCTTCTCGCACCGGGCCGTCTTGTCGCCGGCCGGGATGGTGTCGGTCACGACCATTTCTTCCATGGGCGAATCGTTGATCCGGTCCAGTGCCTTCCCCGAGAAGATGGCGTGGGTGCAGCAGCCGACGACCTTCCTGGCGCCGGCCCGCATGAGCGCCTCGGCGGCCATGGCGATGGTCCCGGCGGTGTCCACCATGTCGTCCACCAGGATGGCGGTCTTGCCCTTCACCTCGCCGATGATGTTCATCTCCTCGACCACGTTGGCGTCGGCCCTGCGCTTGTCGATGACCGCCAGGGACACGTTGAGCTGCGTGGCGAAGGCGCGAGCGCGCTGGGCGCCGCCGGCGTCGGGAGACACGACGATCAGTCCCTCTCCCCCGAAGCGGCTTGACAGATACTGGAGCAGCACCGGGGCGGCGTACAGGTTGTCCACGGGGATGTTGAAGAAACCCTGGATCTGACCGGAATGGAGGTCCATGGTGAGCATCCGCGAAGCGCCCGCCGTGGTGATGAGATCCGCCACGAGCTTGGCGCTGATGGGCACCCGGGGCGCGACCTTGCGGTCCTGCCGCGCGTAACCGTAGTAGGGGATGACGGCGGTGATGCGCTTGGCGGACGCGCGCTTGAACGCGTCCAGCATGATCAGCAGCTCCATCAGGTTGTCGTTGCCCGGCGCGCAGGTGGACTGGATCACGAAGACGTCGCAGCCGCGCACGTTCTCCTTGATCTCGACCCGGATCTCGCCGTCGCTGAAGGTCTCGACGATGGCCTCCCCCAGCGGGATCTCGATGGCGTGGCAGATGTCCCGCGCCAAAGGAGGGTTGGAGTTCCCCGCGAAGAGCCTCATTTCATCTTGCAACGATCCCATGGACTACCTGCGTCGGTTTGAAACATGAACTGGAAAAGCGCTGGCGGCCTTGTGCCGTCACCGCGGGTTTGAAACCCGCCCCTTGCGCCGGTTCATGGCGGGAGAGGGAGCTTGGCTGGGCGGGAAGGATTCGAACCTTCGAATACCGGATCCAAAATCCGGGGCCTTACCACTTGGCGACCGCCCACCCGACCCGTTGGCGCCCACAATCCCCGGGAGGTCTAATGTTCGTCCCGGTCCTGGCCCGTGTCGCTCGATACGACTTCCCTGTATGCGGCAATGATCCTTTCTTCGAGCATCCGGCGGGTTTCGCTGTTGAGCGGATGCGCCACATCCTTGTAGGTTCCGTCCCGTCGCTTCTTGCTCGGCATCGAGACGAAGAGACCCGAGGTCCCGCGAATCACCTTGATGTCGCGAACCACGAAGCAATCGTCCAGGGTGATGGTCACATAAGCCTTGAGCTTATCCTCCTCCACGGGAAAGACCTTGACTTCCGTGACCTCCACAGGGACCTCCTTTCCGTCATGCGACGGACGGTTTGCCCTTAAGTCAGCGAAAAAGCCAGATACGCCCGAACGTCTTTTTCGCCCCTGAAGCCCGTGAATGCCCTTCTCGCCCGCGCCTCGTCCGCGAAAACGCCGAAAACCGCCGAGCCGCTTCCGCTCATGAGACTGCCGATTGCCCCCTTGTCGTCGAGCCGCTGTTTGAGGTGAGCAATGCGCGGATAGCGGCCGATGGTTACCGATTC
The DNA here is from genome assembly GCA_022823055.1 of Candidatus Binatia bacterium. Taxonomy (GTDB): domain Bacteria; phylum Desulfobacterota; class Binatia; order UBA9968; family JAJDTQ01; genus JAJDTQ01. The sequence goes on from JAJDXX010000179.1 coordinate 20,246, forward strand.
GAGGTCGTTTACCATGACCCGAGCCACTTCGTGGGGAGTGCCCAGATTTTCGATCAAGTTATTATTGTTGGACGGTTTTGTCAACTTGAACCGGAAGTTGCGGTAGACCCAGGCCGTGGAGACCGGGAAGCCGGGGAAGATCACCACCAGCCACAGCCGGGGCAGCGCGCCCGCCGGGCTCAGCCGCTCGCCGATGCCGCGGGCGCGCGCGGGCGCGCCGCGAATGAAGAACGGCACGTCCGCGCCCACCGTGAGCGCCAGCGCCTCGAGATCCTCGGTGGAAAGCCCGGCGTCGAACAGGTCGTTCATGCCGCGCAGGGCGGCCGCGGCGTCGGTGCTGCCGCCGCCGAGTCCTGCCCCCATGGGGATACGCTTGCGGATGCTCACGGCGACGGGTTCGCGACAGTCCGTCCTGTCCTGGAACGCCCGCGCGGCGCGGTGCACGGTGTTGTCCTCGCCCAGGGGCACGGCGGGATCGTCCGCGCGCACGGTGACGGCTCCAGGCGCACCTTCGAAACGCGTGACCTCCACCTCGTCCCCCAGGCTGATGGGCGCCATCAGGGTGTCCAGCAGGTGGTAGCCGTCGTCGCGGCGGCCCTCGATGCGGAGGTAGAGGTTGATCTTGGCGGGGGCGAACAGTTTCATGCGGCCTGCCCCGCGTGCGGCGGTTAGTGTCCCAAGTCCCGTCAGGGTTTGATCAGGGCCTTGGTCGGGAACATCTCGGGTACTTCGCCGCCGACCGCCCGGATGCACTGCTCGGTCTCGTCGAGCGAGAAGATGTGGCTCACCATCTGCTCCACCGGGAAGCCGGTGGTTTCCATCAGCCTGAGGGTGGCGTCGATGGCGTCGTTGTCGCCGGTGTACGCCCCCTGCACGCAGATTTCGCCCCACACGAGCTTGTCCATGAGCATGGGCGTGACGGTCTTGTCTCCCGTCAGTCCCCCAAGCACGAGCTTGCCCTGCCGCCGGAGACAGTCCACCGAGGCGACGATGGCCGCCGGGTTGCCGGAGACGTCGACGGCGACGTCGCACATGGCGCCGCCGGTCTCCTCCCGGATGACCTCCGCGACGTTCTCTTCCTCCACGTTGATGGTGCGGTGCGCCCCGAAGCGTTCGGCCACCTCCAGCCGGCTCTTGTCGCGCCCGATGCCCGTGACGAAAATGCGCGCCGCCCCGGCATGGCTTGCCGCGAAAGTGCAGGCGAGGCCCTGTTGGCCGGGTCCCTGGATCAACACGTAATCGCCCATCTTGACGCCGCCGTGCCGCAGCGCCCACTGGAAGCCGTTGGCCATGACCGCTCCCACCAGGGCGGCGGCCTCGGGCGGGAGGTCATCGCTGATGCGGGTCAGCAGCGCGCTGGGCGTGATGTACAGATACTCGGCGAAGCCGCCGAACAGGTGCGGCGCCTCGGCGCACGACATCCTCGATCCGTAGGCCGCGCGTTGCTTGCAGAACCGGTCGCCGCCGCGGCGGCAGTCGGCGCAACGGCCGCAGCCGAGGGATCCCTTGATGATCACCCGGTCGCCTTCCCGGACGCCGTGTATTTCCGCCGCTCTGACGCCGAGCTTCTCAACCCGGCCCAGGATCTCGTGGCCGAGGATGATCGGCATCGGCAGGTTCAGCTTGCCCGTGTAGTACTTGTAGTCGGTACCGCACACCCCGCCCATCTCCACCTTCAGGAGACCGCCGTCGGGCGGGATGTCCGGCACCGGGTACTCGCGGATCTCGATCTTCGCGGCACCCACCAGGGTCGCCGCTCGGCACGTGTCACTCATGTGGCCTCTCCGTCGGGCCCTGTCTCCTTCAGTCGGACCCGGCCCCCTTCCGTCATTCCCGCTTCCGCGGGAATGACGGAAGGGGGCCCGGAATGACGGAGGAAGGCCAGGAGGCGCCGGGGATGACGATCCTCAGGGCTGAATCAGCGCCTTGGTCGGGAACAACTCGGGGATCTCGCCGCCCACGGCCTGGATGCACTTCTCGGTTTCCTCCAGCGGGAACACGTGGCTCACCATCTCCTCCACCGGGAACTTGGTGGCCTCCATGAGGCGCAGGGTGGCGTCCACCGCGTCGTTGTCGCCGGTGAAACAACCCTGGAGCTTGATCTCGCCCCACACGAGCTTGTCCATGTGGACTTCGGTGATCGTCTTGTCGCCGGTAAGTCCGGCCAGGACCATGGTCCCCTGGCGCCGCAGGCAGTCGATGGAGGCCAGGATCGCCCTGGGGTTGCCGGACACGTCCACCACCACGTCGGCCATGGCGCCGTCGGTCTCCTCCCGGACGACGTCCACCACGTTCTCCTCCTCGACGTTGATGATGCGGTCCGCCCCCCACTTTTTGGCCAGCTCCAGCCGGGGCTTGTCCCGGCCGATGCCGGACACGAAGATCTTCGCCGCGCCGGCGTGCTTCGAGGCCCAGGTGCACGCCAGTCCCTGCTGTCCGGGGCCCTGGATCAGCACGTAGTCGCCCATCTTGACGCCGCCCCGGCGCAGCGCCCACTGGAAGCCGTTGGCCATGACCGAGCCGATCAAGGCCGCGGCCTCGGACGAAAGGTCCTCGCTGATCTTGGTCATCAGCACGTCGGGGGCCAGGTAGAGGTAGTCCGCGAAGCCGCCGAACAGGTACGGCGGGTTGGCGGAAGTGGTGCGGCCGCCGTAGTTGGTGCGGTTCCGGCAGAAGCGCTGCGCGTTGCGCCGGCAGTCGGCGCAGCGGCCGCAGCCGATGGCGCCCTTCATGATGACGCGGTCGCCTTCCTTGACCCCGTGGATCTTCTCGGCCTTGCTGCCGAGCTTGGCCACCCGGCCGAGGATCTCGTGACCCAGGATGATGGGCAGCGGCAGGTTGATGCGACCGTGATAGTACTTCACGTCCGAGCCGCACACACCGCCCATCTCCACCTTCAGCAATCCGCCGTCGTCGGGAACGTCGGGTATGGGATACTCCCGGATCTCGAGCTTGTTCGGGGCAAGCAGGGTTGCCGCTCTGCTGGTCTCTGCCATCGTGCACCTCCTTGTGGACCTATATCGTTCCTCGAATGGCCCTTCGATTCCGTTTGTTCCCGCCCGATTGCCGGCCTGCTCAGCCGATGTAGTCGTCCAGCCGGACCCGTTCGCGGACGTCGTCGGGCACGGCGAGCCGCTTGGGAAAGTCCTTCCTCTTCTTGGTGGCGTCGATGACCATCTTGGCCGTCATGCCTCCGGGACCGCTGGACGGATCGGTCTCCGACCCCTGGCAACGGGGAATAATGAAGGTGTCGGTGTCCGCCTGGACGCGGTTGGCCACCGCCCACATCACGTCGCGCTCGTTGTACACGTTCACGTCCCCGTCCACAACGATCACGAGCTTGAGGTAGAGGTCCGTGGCCATGGCCGCCATCACCGCATTGCGGACCTCGCCGTCGCTGCGCTTGTCCAGGGAGATGTAGCAGTGGAATCGGCAGTTTCCCGACGGCGGCATGTGCACGGCCCGGGTTCCGCCGGCCACCGCCTTGACCGCCCTGAAGATCGCTGCCTCCCGCGGGATGGAGCCCATGAGCCGCTGCTCCGAGTGGCCCGTGAAAATGTCCTGGTAGAGCGGCTTCTTGCGCATGGTGATGCCGGTGATCTCGGCCACGTGGTTCCTGCGCACCCCCACCGCATGTCCGGTAAACTCGCCGAACGGGCCCTCCTCCTCACGCACGTTGGGCAGAATCCGCCCCTCCAGGATCATCTCGGCGTGGGCGGGGACCTCCAGCCGTACGGTCTCGCACGGCACCAGCGGCACCGGTTGTTGCATCATGCCGCCGATGACGTCGTATTCGTCCACGTCGAAAGGCGCCAGCGACAACGCGCCGATGGCGAAGGCGGGATGGACTCCGACGATGAAGGCGATATCCAGGGGCTCGCCCCGCTCCTCGGCGTTGCGCGCGCAACGCATCAGGTGCATGCCCGGCGCCAGGTGCATGCGCAGCCGGTTCTTCTCCACCATCATGGCGCGGTTGAAGCTCAGGTTGCGCACGCCGCTCACGGGATCCCTGGCCACCACGATGCCCGCGGTCACGTACGGCGCGGTGCTGATGTCGAAGTGGGTCAGCAGCGGGAGCTCGCCCAGGTCCACGTCCGCGCCGGTCCGCACCACCTCCTTCACCGGACCGTCACCGATCAACTCCGGCGCGACGGGGCTGCTTTCCCGGCCGCGGTACTCCTCCACCAGGTCGTCGCCGTCCACGTCCAGCGCCATGGCCAGCCGCCGGCGGGTGGCATGGAGGTTGGTGACGACGGGCATGGAGAAGCCCTGCACCTCGTGCACGTAAAGCGTGGGAAACCGGCCCGAGGACTCCAACTCCATGAGCAGGCCGGTGACGTCGTGCTCGGGCCGCACCGGTTTTCGTATGTGCAGCAACTCCTCGGGGCCTTCGCCCTCCAGACGGTCCATGAACGACCGCAGGTCCTTCATACCTTGTCTCCGAACAGCCGCTCTGCGTTGCCGCCCAGGATCTTGGCCTTGTCCGCGGGGTCGATGCGAATCTTGTCGATGATGTCCAGTGGCCTGGGATCGCCTATGCCGAAAGGGCAATCGCTTCCCATGAGAACGTGGTCGGCCCCCGCCTCGGCGATCAGGAACTCCAGCACATCGGGCTCGAACACGATGGTGTCGTAGTAGAACCAGCGCAGCACGTCCCGGCCCATGAGCGCCGTGGCCTTCTGGATGTCCGGCTGGATCTCGCGGCCACGGGTCATGCGCCCGAACTGGTAGGGGAGGAATCCGCCTCCGTGGCAAAGGATGATCCTGAGGTCGGGGAAGCGGTCCAGCACGCCGCTGAAGTACATGCTGGCGACCCCCACCGTGGTGTCGGCCAGGAGGCCCACGATGTGGGTGAGGAAATACTTGCCCAGCCGCTCGATCCCCAGGGGGTTCAGTGGGTGGATGATCAGAGGCACCCGCATGCGCTCGGCGGCCTTCCAGAAGGGGTCCAGCCCCGGGTCGTCGAGGTTGGCGCTGCCGATGCTGGGGCCGATCATGGCGCCCATGAGGCCGCACTCCTTGACCGCGTATTCCAGCTCCTCGGCGGCTCGCGCGCCGTCCTGCAACGGCACCGTGGCGGTGCCGCGGAAAAGGCCGTCCCGGTCGCCGTCGGCCAGGGCCTCGCGCATGGAGTCGTTGAGCATGCGGCTCCAGTTCACCGCCTGCTCCACCGGCAGCGTGTAGCCGACGATGTCCATCCACGCGGACAGGATCTGCCGGTCCAGGCGGGTCTCCCGCACGGTGTCGATACGCTTGGGCAGGTCGGTGGCCGGCGCCAGGATGGGCCGGGCCAGCGGCCTGTCCGGCCCTCCCAGCCGCAGGCGCGGCCCCTGCGGGGTCTCCTCCCCCACCTCCACGCCGAAGGACGCGCCGTCCCTGCGCAGCCGTTCGATCACGGCGGGCGGCACATAGTGAGCGTGACAGTCGATGTTCATGGTGCGGCCTCGATGATGATGTCGCTAATGCCGGGCGAGACGCCGTCTAGGAGTCCTTCAGGAAGCTGGCGGGCATGTGCGCGCTCAGGATGCTCAGTCCCTCGGTCTGCTCCACGTGGCGGATGAAGCGGTACTTGTTCTCCACCTCATCCATGGGGTATGGCGGCACCTCGCTGCGCGCCCGTTCCACCTTGAGCCCGATGAAGGTGGCGTCGCGAGCTTCCAGCGCCTCGGAGAAGACGGTGCGCATCTCGTCCGGACTGTTCACCCACGACGCCCGGCGGATGCCCGCGCCGCGCGCGACGGCAACCAAGTCGGTGCCCGCGCCGGTGGCGGTATCGATCTCGCCGGAGGCCTCGTACACTTCGTTGTCCACCAGCACGTGCACCAGGTTGGGCGGATTCTTGCGCGCGATGGTGGGCAGGCTGCACAGGTTCATGAGCAGCGAGCCGTCGCCGTCGATGGCGATGACCTGCCGGTGCGGCAGCCCCAACGCCATGCCCAGGGCGATGGAGGACACCAGCCCCATGGTGCGCACGCGGAAGTTGCCGTCGCCCGGCCGGCACGCGTACCACTCGACGGTGTTGGCGCCCGCGCCGGTGACCACCAAGGCGTCGCCGGCCAGCTCGGCCATGACCTTGAAACAGTCGATGCGCTTCATGAACCTATTCTCCCGGACTCCGCCGCCCGAGCACGTCCTTGGTCAGCAGCACGGCCACCGGCCGCTTGTAGTCCTGCGTCAGCACCAGCGTGCGCTTGATCAGCGCCTTGGCCTCGTTGGGGTCCCGCAGGATGAAATGCTGAACGCCGAGGGCGCTCAACACCGGCTGGGTCATGGCGCCGTTGGTGGCGAACGAGCGGTCGCCCACGTCGCCCGCGTAGTACACCAGGAGCAGCAACGGCAGGTTGTACTGCAGCAGAGTGGAGACGATGCCGTTCACGCTGTTGAACAGCCCGCCGTTCTGCATGATCATCGCGCACTTCCTGCCCACGAGATAACCGCCGGTGCAGATGCCGATGCCCTCCTCCTCGCGGCACAGCGGCACGTGGACGAGGTCCGGGTCCGCTGCCACACGCTCCAGCACCGCGTGCAGGTTGATGTCCGGCAGGGTCGCCACCAAGTCGACGCCGGCCTCCTTGAGCCCTTCCACGATCAGGGCGGGTCCGGAACTTTCGGCCACGAATTGTCCTCCTTCAACTCGAAAACTGAATATCCTCATTTGCACCCGTCGCGTCAACCACGCGCACCCCTCCGAGGGGCAACCGCCCCTCCACTCCTGGATTCCCGCTTCCCAAGTTGTGTCAAAACCTCACTCGGACGAGAATTGGCACCAACGCCCCGAATCGTCATTCCCGCGGAACAGGCTGTGTCAAAACACCATTCAAGAGAGGCAACAACCCCCAGAAACGTCATTGATATGAAAATAAATAATTGTTCAATGGTTTCAGTTAGTTATGGAATCCCGCTACACCCCAATGAGTCAGTCCCGCGGAAGCGGGAATCCAGGCGGGGTGGGGCCGAGCAATGAGGCCGCCACACCCCCCACCCCTGGATTCCCGCTTTCGCGGGAATGACTCATTGGGGTTTGGTCGCCACGAAGCAGAGTATTGACACAGCCTGTTCCGCGGGAATGACGGGATGCATCAGCCCTTGGGATACCGCTTCGGGACGCACCACGAGGTTGCAACGTTCGTTGCGACCGGAGACGCCGGGAGATGCGAGTTGCGGGAGCCATGGCTATTGGCTACGTTCAATCACAGGGGGCGGAAACGTCATTCCGACGCAATTCACAAGGAGCCGCGAGCACGTGAAGATCGGTATCGGGTTGCCATTCAAGACATCCAGGGATAGCTGGCCGGCCATCGAGGCGCTGGCGCGCAAGGCGGACGAAGGCCCCTATTCGAGCTTCGCCGTCATCGACCGGCTGGCGTACGACAACTACGAGCCGCTCATCATGCTGGCGGCGCTGGCTTCCGTGACCAAGCGCGTGCGCCTCATGACGGCGGTGCTGGTGGGGCCGTTGCGGCGGGCCGGGGTGCTGGCCAAGCAAGCCGCCACCATCGACGCCATCTCCGGCGGACGGTTGAGCCTGGGCATGGGCGTCGGCAGCCGCGAGGACGACTCGCTGGTGGCGCCCGCGGGCTTCCACGACCGCGGGCGCCGCTTCAACACGCAGCTTGAACTGATGCGCCGCATCTGGCGCGGCGAAATCGTCAACGACGCCCAGCGTCCGGTGGGACCGGAGCCGGCGCGGTCCGGCGGCCCCGAGCTGCTCATCGGCGGCACCGCGCCGCGAGCGCTGGACCGGGTCGGCAAGTATGCCGACGGCTACGTCATGGGCGGCGGCGCGCTGGACCGGGAGGGTGCCGCGGGCGTGCTGCGGCAGGTGAACGAATCCTGGGAACGGCACGGCCGGAGCGGCCGCCCGCGCGTCGTGGCATCCGTGCTGGCGGCGCTGGGGCCCGGCGCCGAAGACGCCATCCGGGACGCCTTCGCGGACTACTACGGCGGCGACCCCGCCCGTCTCGAGGCGCGGCTGGCGCGGGCCAACCTGTCCACACCCGAGTCCATCCGCGACGCCATCGCGCTGCATCGGGATCTCGGCACCGACGAGCTGATCCTCAAGCCGGCCATCCTGGCGCCCGAGCAGTACGAGCGCCTGACCGACGTGGTCGCCAGGGAAACGTAATGCGCTGTCATCGCGTCGTGCCGGCAACCAGGCTACCCTCGCGGGGTTGTCGGTCCATTTGTGACGCAGCACACCAGTGTCGTGTCCGGCAAATGGACTGACAAGAATCGCGCTTCAGGATTTTCTTTGTTTTCAAGTACTTGGCAGTCGTGAAACGCCTGACGATCATGCCAACTATTTGCGGGACACGACACTAGCGGCGAATCAGGAGCAGCGAATGGCAGCAAGCGGACTCGTCCCCGAGGGGCGTGAGGTTTACCTGGACCACGTGGGGCTCTTCGTCCCCGACTTCGACGCTTCCCCGCGCCGGCTCGAGGAACTGGGATTTTCCCTGACACCCTTCGTGGCGCACATGGCCAGCACCGAGCCGGGCGTGGCGGCCACCCCGAGCGGCACCGGCAACCAGTGTGCCATCTTCCGCCAGGGGTACCTGGAAATGCTCGGCCCCACCGTGGACACACCGCTGTCGCGCCAGCTTCGGGCGCAACTCGACCGCTATCCCGGCTGGCACCTGATCGCCTTCGCCGCCAACCATCCCGAGGAGAACCACGAACGCATCGGGCGGGACGGCTTCCGCCCGTTGCCGCTGGTGCGCCTGGCGCGCCCGGTACCCACGGACGGCGGCGAGGAGACCTGCCGCTTCTCGGTGATCCGGGTGCCGCCGGAGGTGATGCCCGAGGGGCGCATCCAGATCGTCACGCACCACACGCCGGAGCTGGTGTGGCAGCCGCGCTACCAGCACCAGCCCAACGGCGTCGTGGCGCTCACGGGCGTGCTGGTGTGCGTGGACGACCCGCGGGAGGCGGCCGAGCGCTTCTGCCGCTTCGTCGGAGTCGAAGCGCTGGAGAAGACCGGCACCTGGGAGATGGGGCTCCATGAGGGGCGCGTGGTGTTCATCGAGGGGGGCCACTTTCGCGAGCACTACCCCGGGCGCGAGCTTCCTTGCACCCCGTACATCGCGGAAGTGTCCATGCGCACGGACGACCTGGCGGCGACGCGCCGCTACTTCGACCAGACCGGCATCCGCTACGAGGCCGCGGGCGACGGCGCCGTCCGTGTGCCGGGCGCCGAGGCCTTGGGCGCGTCCTTTCTGTTCCATGAATCGCCGGAAGGAGGCATCCTTTGATGGCGGACACACGCTACGACTACGATCTCTTCACCATCGGCGCGGGTTCGGGGGGCGTGCGCGCCAGCCGCATGGCGGCCACCTACGGCGCGCGCGTGGCGGTCGCGGAGGAGCGCTACTTGGGGGGCACGTGCGTCAACGTGGGCTGCATTCCCAAGAAGCTCCTGGTCTACGGCTCCCACTTCGCCGACGACTTCGAGGACGCCGCGGGCTTCGGCTGGAGCGTGGGCGAGCGCAGCTTCGACTGGCCGTCCCTGGTCCGCAACAAGGACCAGGAGATCGCGCGCCTCAACTCCATCTACCGCAACCTGCTCCAGAGCCACGGCGTCGAATTGTTCGAGTCGCGCGCGCGGGTGCTGGACGCGCACACCGTGGAGGTGGCCGGACGCAAGGTCACCGCCGCCCACATCCTCGTGGCCACCGGCGGCTGGCCCACGGTGCCCAACGTGCCCGGCAAGGAGCACGCCATCACCTCCAACGAGGCGTTCCACCTGCCGGAGATGCCCAGGCACATCGTCATCGTCGGCGGCGGCTACATCGCGGTGGAGTTCGCCGGCATCTTCCACGGCCTCGGCGTCGAGGTCACCCAGCTCTATCGCGGAGCGCTGTTCATGCGCGGCTTCGACATCGACGTCCGCAATACCCTGGCCGACGAGATGCGCAAGAAAGGCATCGACCTGCGCTTCGAGGCCGACATCGCCGCCATCGAGCGGAACGGCGGAACGTTGGCGGCAACGCTAAAGGACGGGCAGACGCTGGAGACCGGCGCGGTGATGTTCGCCACCGGACGGCTGCCCAACACCCGCGGCCTGGGCATCGAGGAGGCCGGCGTCAAGCTGACGCGCAACGGCGCGGTGGTGGTCAACGACCGCTACCAGACCAGCGTTCCCTCCATCTACGCCTTGGGCGACGTCACCGACCGGGTCAAGCTCACCCCGGTGGCCATCGCCGAAGCCATGATCCTCTCCCGGATGCTGTTCAAGGGCGACGTCGGGCCCATGGACTACCGGAACATCCCGTCCGCGGTCTTCAGCCAGCCGCCGGTGGGCACCGTGGGTTACACCGAGGAGGCCGCACGCGAGCACTGCGGCGAGGTGGACATCTACCGCTCCGCCTTCCGGCCCCTCAAGCACACCCTGTCCGGGCGTGACGAGAAGACCATGATGAAGCTCATCGTGGAGCGGGCGAGCGACCGGGTGGTGGGCTGCCACATGGTGGGCGCCGACGCCGGCGAGATCATTCAGGGACTGGCCGTGGCCCTCACCTGCAACGCCACCAAGGCCGACTTCGACCGCACCATCGGCATTCACCCCACCGCCGCGGAAGAGTTCGTCACCATGCGCGAACCGGTGGCGGGCGGGTAGCCTCCCCGCGGGCGGTTACAGTCGAAGCGTCATTCCCGCAAAGCAGGCGGTGTCAAAGCTCCGCGTGGATGAGAATCGGTGCCATTGCACCGAATCGTCATTCCCGCGAAACAGGCGGTGTCAGAACTCAGAACGCAACTACGTAACAGAACGTCATTCCCGCGGAACAGGCTGTGTCAATACTCTGCTTCGTGGCGACCAAACCCCAATCCGTCATTCCCGCGAAAGCGGGAATCCAGGGGTGGTGGCAGGGCGCTACAGCGGCGTTTCCCCGCTCTACCCCTCCTGGAT
>JAJDXX010000086.1 GCA_022823055.1 Candidatus Binatia bacterium
AGGCTGTTTGTACGGGTGGCGGCCCTCAGGCCGCTCCCTGGATGTTGCAGAACTCCTCGTAGTCGATGAGTTCGTGAATGGTGGGCTTGTCGCCGCACATCGGGCACTCGGGGTCGCGCCGTAAGCGCAGCGTGTTGATCTCCATGGTCAACGTGTTGAAGTGCAGCAGCCGTCCGGCCAGGGAGTCGCCCTTGTCCAGGATCAGCTTGATGGCTTCCACCGCCTGGATAGTGCCGATGAGGCCGGGGAGGACGCCCAGCACACCCGCCTCGGCGCAACTCGGCGCCATGCCCGGAGGAGGGGGCTCGGGATAGAGGCAACGGTAGCACGGGCCGTTCCCGGGATGGAACACCGACACCTGCCCCTCGAACTGGAAGATGCTGCCGTGGACGTTGGGCTTGCCGGTCATCACGCAGGCATCGTTCACCAGGTAGCGGGTGGCGAAGTTGTCGCAGCCGTCCACCACGATGTCGTAGTCCTTGATGATCTCCATGATGTTCTCGGAGGTCAGCCGCTCCGGGATGGGAATCACGTTGACGTCGGGGTTCAACCCCTGAAGCGTCTGGCGCGCCGATTCGGTCTTGGGCTCGCCGATTCGGTCGTTGCTGTGGAGGATCTGGCGCTGCAGGTTGGACAGGTCCACCACGTCGTGGTCGATGATGCCCATGGTGCCGACGCCGGCGGCGGTCAGGTAGTAGGCGGACGGCGAACCCAGACCGCCCGCTCCCACCATCAGCACCCGTGCGTCCAGGAGCTTCGCCTGGCCCTCTTCGCCGACCTCGGGCAGCAGGAAGTGGCGGCTGTAGCGGGTGAGCTGCTCCTGGGTGAACTGCCGGTCCTGGACGAACGAGTAGCCTTCGTTCTTCCAGGCCGTGTATCCGCCGGACATGGAAATCACGTCCTCGTAGCCCATCTCCTGCATGACCTTGCCGGCGAGAAGCGACCTCACGCCGCCGGCGCAGTAGGCGATGATGGGGGTCGACTTGTCCGGCACCTCGGCGTCCATCTTCATTTCGAGGAAGCCTCGTGGGACCGACACCGCGTTCTCCAGGTGTCCTTCCCGGTATTCCTCTTTCTCGCGCACGTCCAGGAGCACGTGGTCGCCGTTGTTCTGCAGCAACTCGTGCACCTGCTGCGGCGACAGCTCCTTGATGGTGCCTCGCGCCTCGTCCATCAACTGCTGAAATGTCTTGGCCATGATCTCTCCCCGGCGGGCCAGCGCCGTCATCGTTATGTAAAGCAGGGGAGCCGCCGCGTGCTCCGACAGCTCCCCCGGATGAACCAGTACTTCAAGCCTCTATTGTAACCGACTGGCACGCCGAATCAAGCATTTCGTTGCGTGCCCCGGCTGCGACCGTCAGTTCAGCCGGTAGAAGCGGTTGGCGTTGTCCGCCAGTATCTTTCGCTTGGCCGTATCCGAGACGTCCTCCCGGGCGCACAGCTCGGGAATGTCTTTGAGATACTCCTCGCGCGGCCGCTCGTGCGGATAGTCCGAGGCGAAGAAGATATGGTCCTCGCCGAACAGTTCCACGACAAAGGGCAGGGTGCGTTCCTCCGACTCCACCGAAACGTAGACGCTGCCGCTCTTGATGTAGTGGCTGGGGTGGTGCTTGAGCCGCGGCGCCCACTTCTTGCCGCGCCGCTCGTAGCCCTCGTCGAGCCGGTCCATCATGAATGGCACCCAGCCGGCGCCGGCCTCTAGGTAGGCCACCCGCAGGTCCGGAAACAGCTCGTACACGCCCTGGAACACCATGTTGGTCAGGTGGATCAGCAGCGGGATGGGATGCTCCAGCGCGTGCACCTCGGCGAAGGTGTCGAGGTAGTCGAACCCGAGGCCGCGGCTCGGCGCCCCGTGGATGGCCAGCGCCATGTCCAGCCGGCAGGCCTCCTCGTAGATGGGGAAGAAGCTCTCGTGGCCGTAGCCCTTGCCCAGGGAGTTCACCGAGGGCAGCACCGCCGCCGGCATGCCCAGTTCCTCCTTGGCGTACCGCATCTCCTTGACGGCGTCCTCAACGCTGTGCACCGGGATCAGCGCCGCGCCCAGCACCCTGGAGGTCTTGTCCATGTAGTAGCGGTGCAGCCACGTGTTGTAGGCGTGGGCGATGTTGACGGCGTACGACGGGTCCTGGATCAGCCCGTAACCCAGGCCGGCCGTGGGATAGACGATGGTGCGGTCGATGCCGCAGTCGTCGAGAAATGAAACCCACATGTCGCAGTCGGGGTAGTCCCTGAGTCCCGACGAACTCATGTTGGAAAGCCGGGTCCATCCGTCCAGCGACGGGAACAGCGCGTACATGCGCGCCCACGCGGGCTGGCCGTCGCTGCCCACGTACTTCTCGCCCATGAAGGGCATGATCTCGCTGGCGTTCTCCATGATGTGGCCGTCGCCGTCGATGACCGGGTAGGCGTTCGCGCGCATGGGATTCTCCTTTCGTCTCGAAGACGGGTTGGTGCGGTCGGCTGGTGTGCCGTGTCGGGGATACGCTTGTGAAGGTTCGAAGGCACCTTCACGGGCCAAGGTATCAGGCGTCGTCGATGCCGTAGAACCGCTTGGCGTTGTCGTTGAACATCTTGTCGGCCACCCGTTGCGGAATATCCTCTCGGCCGCGGATGGTGCCGGTCAGATCGGGCTCGAACGAGGGGTCCTGATGGCCGTAGTCCGATCCGATGAGCAGGTTGTCCTCGCCGATGTAGTCCACCAGGTAAGGGACGTCCTCGTCGGCCTCGCAGGCCACGAACAGGCGGTACTCCTGGAAGAGGCCCTCGTCGGACTTGTGGTTCCAGTCGCTCTTCATCAGCCGTTTCAGGATGTGCAGCATGAACGGCACCCAGCCGGCGGATGCCTCGATGAAGCCGAAGCGGAGGCCGGGGAACCTTTCCGGAATGCGGTTCGCCACCAGATCCCGGAAGGCGAAGATCGGCAGCACCCGTCCCTGGGCGAACGAGAAGTTCCGCTCGAAGCTGAACAGGTTGATGATGGACGGCGCGCCCATGCCCGTATGGATGCAGATGGGAAGATCCAGCTTGGCGGCCTCCTCGTAGACCGGGAAGAAGTAGGGATCGTCCAGGGTCCGGTCGCCCTCCATGCCGCGGAAGAAGAGGCCCACGGCGTCGTGTTCCTTGGCCAGACGCATCTCGTCGATGGAGGCTTCGATGGAGCGCAGCGGCAGCACCGCGGTCCACAACAGGCGGTTCTGCCCGGTCCGCTGCACCTCCCACATGTAGCGGTTGTAGGCCTTGCACAGACCGATCTCCAGCTCCACGTCGTGGGTCAGGTAGACCAGGAACAGCGTCGGATAGATGACCTGCACGTCGATGCCGAGCCGGTCCATGTCCGCCAGCCGGACCCCCGGCTGGGTGATCTCGCGGCTGGCGATGAGGCTGTCGCTGCGCGACGATTCGAGCTTCGAAGCCGACGGCGTCACCAGCCGGAAGCCGCCCTTGCCGTTGGGCTTGGGCACGATGTTGCCGTCGATGAGCCAGAAGGCGTTGCGCGGACCGTAAAGCGTGTCCTCGGGCACCGAGGCCAGCACGGGGCGGCGCGGGTAGAGGTCTTCGTCGAGGTGGTCCCACATGGCGACGGGCTCGGCGATATGGGTGTCGGAGTCGATGATCATCATGGCGGGCTCGCGGTTGGGCGGCGGCCGGAAATCCTGCCCGGCCGCCGTCAGGTTTCGGCGCCTCACAGCGCGTAGAGGTGCTTCGGGTTCTCGCACAGGATCTTGTCCGCGATGGCGGGCGACAGATCCTCGCGCGAGCGAATGGTCTGCGCCAGCTCCGGCTCGAACGAGGGATCGTTGTGGCCGTAGTCGGAGCCGATGACAATGTTGTCCTCGCCCATGTAGCGGATCAGGTACGGGATGTCCTCGTCGGCCTCGCAAGCCACGAACAGCCGGTACTTCTGAAACAGTTCCACGCTGGAATCGAACTTGAACTGCTGCTTCAGCAGCCGCCTGAGGATGTGCAGCAGGAACGGTACCCAGCCCGCCGAGGCCTCGATGAAGCCGAAGCGCAGCTTGGGGAACATCTCCGGGATGCGGTTGTGGATGATGTCCCGGAAGGCGAAGATGGGCAGTACCCGGCCGTGGGCGAAGGTGTGATTGCGCTCCAGATTGAACATGCCGGTGAGGGTGGGACAGCCCGAGCCCGTGTGGATGCAGATGGGCAGCTCCAGCGAGTTGGCCTCCTCGTACACCGGGAAGAAGTAGGGGTCGTCCAGCGTGCGCTCCCCCTCCATGCCGCGGAAGAAAATCCCCACCGCGCCGTGCTCTTTGGCCAACCGCATCTCGTCGACGGCCGCGTCGATGGAGCGGAGCGGCAGCACCGCGTTCCATCGCATCCGTCCTCCCGCCTTCTCCTCCACGTCCCACATGAAACGGTTGTAGGCCTTTGCCAGCGCGATATCGAGGTCCACGTCGTCAGTGAGATAGACGAGGAACAAGGTCGGATAGATCACCTGCGTCTCGATGCCGAGGCGGTCCATGTCCGCAAGCCGCACCTCCACGTCGGTGATCTCGCGGCTCGCAATGAGGCTGTCGTTCCGTTCCGTCTCCAGCGTGGCTGCGGTCGGCGTCACCAGCCTGAAACCTCCCTTGCCCGAGGGCTTGGGAAAGATGTTCCCGTCGATGAGCCAGAACTTGTTGCGTGTGCCGTACAGCGTGTCGTCCGTGATGGACGTCAGCACCGGTCGCCGCGGATACATGTCCTCGTCGAAGAACTTCCACATCGCCTCGGGCTCGGCGATATGCGTGTCCGCATCGATGACTCCTGCCATGATTGCCTCCTCGCGTTCAGGGTACCGGCGCTATCGTCGCGTGGGTTGGTACATGCCGCCGGTTGGTGAGTACTCTTTAATATGCAAGCCATCCATACGTACATTCGGGACGTTTCTGGTGATGGCTATTTTTTTGCTTAGGTACGGCAGCTCCTCGAATGGGGACCACGCGAACACATCCTCGCAGCGCAGCAGCCTCTCGTCGAGCCACTCGTGGAATTGCACATGTCCATCAAGCAAGCTCGCGCGTTGATGCTCTAGCTGGGCCATTTTGCTCTTCAAGTCCACCTGGTTGGCCTCCATGCGCCGCAGCGTCTCCGCCGTCGCTTGGTGACGCGAATCCGCGCGCGACTCTACGTCGTGAAACCAACCGCGAAGGTAACTGAGCAGCGTATCGACATCTTCGATATGACTTCGCGCCATGAGCGTTGACGCACTGCCAATGACGATGCCTATCGCGACTCCGACAATGAGCTTGCGCATGGTAACCTCCTTCGGGACGTCTAGGGCGTTTACCCTCCATTCGGATCCATGATCGAGAATACTCGGATGGCCGCCGTTTGTGAAGCTCCCTCACCCCTCCGCGCACAGGCGCCCGAGGCCCGGGATCGAGGTCGACCGGCCCATGCGTCGCAGACAGGCCCACAGAGCCGCTTGATTGCTTGAAACCACCGGACGGGCGAGGCGGCTCTCCACCGCTTCAATGGCCTCGATCATGCGGGTGTTGGTGCAGCTCAGGAAGTAGCCCTCGGCCTCCGGACGGCTGTTGTCGCAGGTGATGTCCAGCCACTGCTCCGGGGTCACCGCGATGTAATCGTCGCTTCCGGGAAGCCCCAGGCCCAACTCGTGGAGTACCTCGAAGCCGGCCTCGGACATGTAGCGCATCTCGGCCTGGTTAGTCTCTTCAACGTAGGGGCTGATGAGCACCAGCTTGCGGATCGCCAGCTCGTTCAGCGCTTCGGTGATCGCCTGGCTGGTGGTCAACGCGGTGCACCCGCTTGCCTGGCTGACCCATTCGGCGATGCGCGCCTCGCCCTCGAGGCCGTTCTCCATGGAGTTGGCGGTGCAGTGGAACACGATCACGTCCGGTTTGGTGTCGGACAGCACAGCCGCCGCCTCCTCAATGGCTGCCTGGAGCTGGTCAAGCGGCTTGGCCCACTTTCCGGTCATGCGCAGCCGGGTGACGTGGACGTCGATGTCGTCCGGCAGGTAGCGGTTGAACTGGGGCTCGGTGAGCCGGTTGGCCGACGGAATGATCAGGCCGATGCGTGTCTCGTTCACCATGTAGGCTTCCTCCGTTGATCGCGCACGCTATGCCGGCGGGACCTCGCCGTTGTAGCTGTCCCACGCGCCCATGGCGACGGCCAGGGCCCTGGGTTCCGGCAGGTCCTTCAGGTCGAAAAACGCGACGGCGTTCTTGTACAGCACCTGCTCCTTCTGGGCGAAGCTCAGGTCGCTGCCCGAGATAACGTCCTTGACGGAGTAGGGGAAGTGGCAGTCCCAGTGGCAGTAGTCCGAGGCGTAGAGGACGGTCGTCGCGCCCGTGGCGTCCAGGACCCGGTCCAGCCCGGTCTCCTCGGACTCGCACGACAGCACGAGCCGGTCGCTCCGGATGATTTCGCTGGGGGGGCGCCGCATCTCGGGCATCTGCGGCGCGAGCTTCTCCATATGCTCGTCCAAGCGCTCCATCCAGAAGGGCAGCCAGCCGGCGCCGCCCTCCATGTAGGCGACCTTGAGCCGGGGAAAGCGGTCGAACACCCCCTCGCCGATCATGTGCATCATCGCGATCATCAACTCGAAGGGGAACGCGGTCATGTGGACATAGACGTACTTGTAGAAGCGCCGGCTGCCGGCCCCCATCACGCCGGACACACCGGGGATCCCGTCGTGGCCGGTCTGCGGATGCACCGAAAGGGGTATGCCGATCTCCTGGGCAGCGGCGTAGATGGGGTCGAACATGGCGTCGCCCATGTTCCGGCCGTACACATTGGTGGGCAGCATGGCGGTGGTGGCACCGTGGTCGGCCAGGTAGTGAAGCTCACTAACCGCCGCCTCGGGATCCTGGCAGGGGATAAGGCCAACGGCGCGCAAACGGCTCGTGTCCGCGGAGCAGTATTCGATCAGCCATTCGTTGACCGCGTGGCAAAGGGCGCCGGCGAGGCCCTTGTCCATGAGTCCGTTGACGGTAAGCGCGATCTGGGTGCCGAAGATCACCGCCACGTCGATGCCTTCCAGATCCATGTCCTTGAGGCGCTCCTTGGGCTCGGTCATGCCCGGGCGGCCCTTCCGCGCCTCCTTGGTCATGGGCCCGGTGACTCCCGGGCCCGGCCCCTCGTTGGCCGGCCAGATACGCCCTTCGAGCATCAGGCGGTTGCCGCCGCGGTTGTCCTTGAGACGCACCGGCGCCAGGGCCTTGTACTTCTCGGGCAGCCAAGGCTTGAAGTCGATGTCGCCCTCGTTGACGTGACCGTCCGCGTCGATGACCAGGGTGTTCGCGAAGTCGTCCATAGAAGTCTTTCCTCCCGGAGAATTACGGTTACTACTACCGTCGATTTTGTGTCAAGATGCGTTGGGCCGCCGTGCCAGCGGCCCCATGGATGTCATGGACACGCTCGCCGACGCTCCCCGCGCACCGCTTCTGGAAGTCAAGGACCTGAAGACGTACTTCTTCACCCGCTGGGGCACGGGCAAGGCCGTGGACGGCGTTTCCTTCTCGCTCGGCGAGCGCGAGTCCGTGGGTCTTCTCGGTGAGTCCGGCTGCGGCAAGAGCATGACCAGCCTCTCGATCCTGCGGCTGGTGCCGCGCCCGGCCGGCCGCATCGTCGGCGGCCAGGTGCTGTTCCAGGGCCGGGACCTGCTGCGATTGTCCGAGGAGGACATGCGTCGGGTCCGCGGGCGGCAGATCGCCATGATCCTGCAGGACCCCCTGAGCACCCTCAACCCGGTGTTCTCCATCGGCGACCAAGTGGCGGAGCCGTTGCGCGTGCACCGTATCGTGCCGCGCTCGGGCATCCGCGAGCGGGTCGCGAAGCTCTTGAGCCTGGTGCGCATCCCCGCGCCGGAGTCGCGCCTGAAGGACTATCCGCACCAGTTCAGCGGCGGCATGCGCCAGCGGGTGGTGGGCGCCACGGCCATTTCCGCCGGCCCCAAGGTGCTCATCGCCGACGAGCCTACCACGTCGCTGGACGTGACCATCCAGGCCCAGTACTTGCGCCTTCTGAAGGACATCCAGAATGAGTCCAACCTCTCCATCCTCTACATCACCCACGACCTGGGCACACTGGCGCGCATCTGCGACCGGGTGGCGGTGATGTACGCCGGCAAGATCGTGGAGCAACTGACGGTGGAGGATCTCTTCGAGCGCCCGGCGCACCCCTACACCGAGGCGCTTCTCCAGTCGGTTCCGCGCATGGACCGCAAGGTGCACCGCTTCCCCTCCATCGAAGGGAGCCCGCCGCTGGTCCACGCTCTCCCTCCCGGATGCGCCTTCGCGCCCCGTTGCCCGCGGGCGCTGGACATCTGCCGGCGGGAGTTTCCGCCGGTGACGAAGCTGGACAACGGCCACAGCGTGGCGTGCTGGCTGCACGCGAAGGATCCCCATGACTCCGCCCTTGCTGGAAGCCAGGAACGTCCTTAAGCATTTCCCCGTGACCAAGGGGCTGATCCTCGGCGGCAACATCGGCTGGGTGCGCGCCGTGGACGACGTGAGCTTCCGCATCGACGCGGGCGAAACCCTGGGGCTGGTGGGAGAGTCGGGCTGCGGCAAGAGCACCACGGCCCGGCTCGTGCTGTTGCTGGAGCATCCCAGCTCAGGCGAGATCCTGTATGAAGGCGTCAGCCTGCAGGAGATGTCCGGCGACGACCTGCGGCGCTACCGCGGCACCGTGCAGGCGGTGTTCCAGGATCCGCAGAGCTCTCTCAACCCAAGAATGCGAGTGGGCGGCATCGTGGGCGAGCCGCTGGAGGTGAACGGCGGCCTCCCGCGGGGGGATGTGCGCGAGCGCGTGGCCGAGGTCCTGCGCAACGTAAATCTCGATCCCGCCTTCGCCCGCCTCTATCCCCACGAGTTCAGCGGCGGCCAGCGGCAGCGCATCGCCTTGGCGCGGGCGCTCGTGACCCACTCCCGCCTGATCGTCCTGGACGAGCCCGTGGCCTCCCTGGACGCCTCCATCCGAAGCCAGATCATCAACCTGCTGAAGGACCTCCAGGACGAGCACGGCCTGAGCTATCTGCTCATCACCCACGACCTCGCCGTCTCCCGGCACCTGAGCCACCGGGTCGCGGTCATGTATCTCGGCCGGATCGTCGAGGAAGGTACCGCGGACACGCTCTACGCCGAGCCCCTGCATCCCTACACCAAGGCGCTCATCGCCGCCGCCCTGCCGGTGCGCGCGGGAACGCCCGACGACACGGTCGTCGCCGGCGAAGTCCCCAACCCCATGAACCCACCCTCCGGCTGCCGTTTCCACCCGCGCTGCCCCCTGGCCATGGCACGGTGCGCGGAAGAGGAGCCGACGCTCCGGGACGTGGCCGCGGAGCGCCGGGTAGCCTGCCACTTGTTCTAACGAGGCACGGAACGCACGATTAAGCAGAGTCTTCTTAGTGCTCCCGCAGCAGCCGCCCGTAGCCGTTGATGCGGTCGTTCACTCCGGCGCGGCGCAGGGTCTCCCACACGATGGCCTGTATGGCAATCACCACGTTGACGCCGAGTTCCTGCTCCAGCGGCTCGATGATCTCGATGATGCCCCAGTGGGGCGCGGGGATGTAGATGGTGTCGGCGTCGGGGTAGTCGCGGTAGAGGGACTCGGCGAGGGACTTCACCTCGTCCTGCGAGATGGTGGCGAGGTCCGCGACGGTTTTCTGGGCGCCCTTGAAACCCAGCAATTCGAAGCCGTAGTGGGTGACGTACTCGGCGTGGAAGCCCTCGGGGTCGGTGAAGGGGTGCAGGAGCACCAGCTTGTTGGCGCCCACGGCGCGCAGGGCATTCACTTGCGCGGTGATGCTGGAGGTGACCGGGACGCCGATCTCCTCCTCGGTCTTGCGCAGGGTCTCCGCGAGCCCGTCATAGCCCAGGGACAGGTTCAGCGGGACGCCGCCGAAGACCATGATGTCGACCCCCGCCTTGCCCATTGCCCGCGCCGCTTCCAGGGTCATCTCGACGCTGCGGGTGGTTTCCTCCTCGGTGAGTTGCTTGATGGCCAGGGTGGTGAGGACCAGCGTCACGCCCTCCGGCACCATCTTGTAGAACTCGTAGGGAAAGGTTTCCGTCAGGTAGGGCGGGGACGTGTAACCGATTCGGGCGCGGTATCCGTACATGGCAGAGCCTCCTCAAGTGACGTGTGATGTCCTGTCACACATCGGCGGGTGAAAGTCCACAGGTTTGTGATGCAGGACATCATCTGGTCGAGCGCCTCATCCCGCGGCCGCCTCATGTCAGGTTCCGGGTCCTGGGATCCAGGAAGTCCCGCAGCCAGTCTCCCAGCAGGTTGATGGAGAGCACCACCAGCACCAGCGCCACGCCGGGGAAGAACGACAGCCACCACGCCGTGGTGATGTGCGCACGCCCGTCCGCGATCATGGCCCCCCAGGAGGGCGTCGGCGGCGGAATCCCCGCCCCCAGAAAGCTCAGCGACGCCTCCACGATGATGACCCAGCCCACCTGAAGCGTCGCCAGCACCACCAATGGGTTGATGATGTTGGGGAAGATGTGGCGCTGGAGGATGCGGAACGAGGAGCACCCGGCCACCCGGGCCAGGGCCACGAACTCCCGCTCCTTCCAAGTCAGGACCTCGCCGCGCACGAGGCGGGCGAACCTCGCCCACATCACCAGGCCCAGGACCAGGATCAGGTTCCGGAAGCTTGGGCCGAACACCACCGCGAAGAGCAGCGCGATGAGTATGATGGGCAGCGACAGCATGGCGTCGGTGGTGCGCATGATCAGGGTGTCGGCCCAGCGTCCGAAGTAGCCCGAGACAAGTCCCAGCAAGGTGCCGATGACGCCGCCCACGGCCACGGCCGCCAGCCCCGCGGCAATGGATACCCGCGCGCCGTGGATGATGCGGCTGGTCATGTCACGGCCCAGGCGGTCGGTGCCCAGCGGATGGGCCAGCCTGCCTCCCTCCTGCCACGCCGGCGGCAGCAGGCGTGCCCTGAGCGCGATCTTGTTGGGCGGGTAGGGGGCCACGACGTCGGCCAGCACCCCGAGGCCGCCGAAGATGAGGAGTATCAGCAAGGGGACGATCAGCAGTCTGCGAGCGCGGGCGCGCACCGATCCGGGAGGATCGCTCGCAGGGACGGCCACGCCGGTGTCCGCCGTCACGGTGATGCCGGAATCAGCCATAGCGAATACGCGGATCGATGTAGGCGTACAGGATGTCCACCACGAGATTGGCCGCCAGGATGATGGTGGACACCAGCAGCACCACGCCCTGGATCACCGGGTAGTCGCGCCACTGGACCGCCTCGAATGCAAGGCGGCCGATGCCCGGCCAGGCGAACACGGTCTCCACCACCACGCTGCCGGCCATGAGGATGCCGAAGTAGAAGCCGACGAAGGTCACCACCGGGATCAGCGCGTTCTTGAGCGCGTGCTTCCAGGTCACCACCGATTCGGCCAGCCCCTTCATGCGCGCGAACTTGACGTACTCGCTGTCCAGCACGTCCAGCATGGAGCCGCGCAGGAGCCGTACCACCCCCGCCAGCATGAACCCGAAAAGGCCCAGGGTCACGGCCGGCAGCACGTACGACTCGATGCCCTCCTTACGGCCGGCGGGCAGGATGTCGAGGTTGACCGCGAAGATGGTGATCAGCACGATGCCGGCCCAGAAGGTGGGCACGGACTGGCCGAACAGCGCCACGGTGCGCGCGGCCACGTCCCAGAACCCGCTTTTCCGCGTGGCCGCGATGACTCCCAGGGGCAAGGCTATCAAGAGCGCCATGCCCGTCGAGAACGACACGAGCTTCAGGGTGTTGGGAAGCCGCAGGCCGATGAGCTCGGCCACGGGCTTGCGGGTGCGGATCGAGGTTCCCAGGTCGCCGTGCAGCAGGCTCTGCACGAACCGCGCGTACTGGACGTAGACGGGCTGGTCCAGCCCCAGCTCCCGGCTCATCTCCTCCTGAATCTCGGCCGAGGCGTCGATGGGCAGCATCACGTCCAGCGGGTTGCCGGTCAGGCGCGCCAGGGCGAACACCAGCAGGC
>JAJDXX010000023.1 GCA_022823055.1 Candidatus Binatia bacterium
CCACCGATTCCCCCTTGGCCACGGTGAGGTCGAAGTCGTAGACCGCCGGCACCTCGCCGGCGCGGGTGTAGTAGCTGAGGCAGAGGCCGTTGATCTCGAGGACCGGCGGTTCCGTGGTCTGATCTGACATTCCGCCTCCTAGTCCCTCAGCGACACTTCGCGCAAGCCGTCCGCCAGCAGGTTGAAGCCGAGCACCAGCAGGGAGACCGCGCAGGCGGGCAGGATCGCCATGTGCGGGAAGCCGCCGGAGACGAAGGCGCGGGTCTCGGTGATCATGCCGCCCCAGTCGGGGTCGGGCGGCGGCAGGCCGAGGCCGAGGAAGCCCAGCGCGCCGATGGTGATGGTCGTGTAGCCCATGCGCAGGCAGAAATCGACGATCAGCGGCCCGCGCGCGTTGGGCAGGATCTCCATCAGCATGATGTACCAGGGCCCCTCGCCGCGGGTCTGCGCCGCGGCGATGTAGTCGCGCGTCGCGATGTCCATGGTCACGCCCCGCACGATGCGCATGATGCCGGGCGAGGACGCGAACACGACCGCGAAGATGATGTTGATCCCCGACGCGCCGACCTTCGCGATGATCAGCACGTAGAGCACCATGATCGGGAAGGAGAGAATCACGTTCGCGACGAACGAGAGAAGCTCGTCCAGGTAGCCCCGGAAGTAGCCCGCCGCGAGGCCCATGAGGATGCCCACGACGTAGGCCGCGGCGGTGGCCACGGTGGCGTAGAAGAGCACCCGCTGGCCGCCGAAGATGATGCGCGAGAGGATGTCGCGCCCCAGATGGTCCGTGCCCAGCAGGAAGACGCGGCCGTCCTCCATCTCCGCACCCGGGAAGGCGAAGGGCACCATCGTCGCGTTGGGATCGAAGGGTGCGATGAACTCGGCGAAGATCGCCAGGATCACGAAGAGGAGGATGATGGCCCCGCCGACCATGCCGACGGGGCTCTCCCTCAGCAGCAGGACGGGCCTGAGCGAGGCCATGAACGACGCACCCAGCCGGGAGAGCGGCGTGCTGACGGCGTTCATGCGCGGCACGTCGCTCATTTGAACCTGATCCTCGGATTCAGATAGGTGTAGCCGAGGTCGCCGATGGTCTGAGTGAGCACGGCGACGAAGACCGCCGCGGTGCCGCAGGCCTCGATGACGAAGATGTCGCGGCGCAGCGCCGCCTCAAGCAGCAGTGCGCCGAAGCCCTTGTAGCCGAATGCGAACTCGGTCACGACGACGCCCGAGAGCAGCCAGTTGATCTGCAGCATGATCACCGTGAAGGGCGCGATCAGCGCATTGCGGAGCGCGTGCTTGAGGATGATGTGCCGGTAGGGCAGGCCCTTGAGCACGGCCGTGCGTATGTAGGGCGTGGTCATCACCTCGGCCATCGAGGCGCGCGTCATGCGCGCGATGTAGCCGAAGCCGTACAAGGTCAGCACCAGCACCGGGAGGATCATCTGCAGCGGGTCGAACCCGGAAGTCATCGACGAGGTTCCCGGCAGCCAGCCGAGCCAGAAGACGAAGACGCCGACCAGGAAGACGGCGCTTGCGTATTCCGGGATCGAGGTGGTGACGATCGAGAAGACCGAGATCGCCCGATCCTGCAGCGAGCCTTCCTTCATGCCCGCCAGCACGCCCAGCACCAGGGCGATCGCAACCATGATGACGAAGGTGACGCCGGCCAGGATGCCGGTGTTGCCGAGGCGGTCCCAGAAGATCTCGCTGACAGGTCGCTTGTAGATCACGGATTCGCCGAGATCGCCGGCGAATATGCGGCCGAGCCATTCGAAATAGCGAACGATGACCGATCGGTCGTAGCCGTTCTCGATCACCCAGGCGTCGAGCTGCTGGTCCTGCGCGTAGGGGCCGAGAATGCTGCGGGCGATGAGCCGGGGATCGCCCTCGTTGATGAGGAAGAGGAGCAGCGCGACGACCAGCATGATGAGGATCATCATGCCGATGCGTCTGATGATCAGCTGGACCATGCCGGACTCCGGCTCCTAGCGGAGAACCTGCTCTTCGGCCGCCCGAAGCGACCGCCGGAATGAAAAACGCGGCACGGGAGGCTGACGCCTCCCGTGCCGCTCCTTGCTCAACCGTCCAGCCACACGTTGTGGAATTGGTGGTACAGCGTCGGATGGGTCTTGTGACCCTTCACCCGCTTGTTCGCCGCCTTGTAGACCGAGCGCCAGAAGGGCTGCGGGATGATCGCGTCGTCCTGCAGGAGCTTCTGGCAGACCTCCATCTTCTTCCTGCGCTCGTTCACGTCGAGCGTGGCCTCGGCATCGTCGAGCGCCGCATCGAAGGCCGGGTTGTCGTAGGCGACCTCGTTCCACGGCACGCCCTTGCGGTAGGCGAGCCCCAGCACCATGGTGCCCAGCGGGCGATGCGTCCACGCCGTGTAGCCCCACGGCGCCTTGTCCCAGACCTCCCAGTACTGGTTGGCCGGCATCTTGTTGATGTTGATGGTGATGCCCGCCGGCGCCGCCTGGTTCTTGAAGATCGCGCAGGCGTCGGTCATCCACGGGCCCTCGGTGTCGCCGTTGGCGATCTCGAGGGTGATCCCGTCGCCATGGCCGGCCTCCGCCAGCAGCGCCTTCGCCTTCTCGATGTCCCGCGTGAGCGGCGGCAGCGCCGCGTACTCGGGGTGGATCGGGCAGACGTGGTGGTTCTCGGCGATCTGACCACGGCCCTGGAAGGCCTTGTCCAGAATCTCCTGGTGGTCCATGCAGGCCACCACCGCCTGGCGCAGCTTGAGGTTGTCGAAGGGCGCCTCGCTGATGCGGAAGCGCATCACCGCGGTCTGCGCCGTGGTCACCGGATGAAGATCCACGAAGGGCAGGGCCTCCGCCGCGTCGATGAGGTTGTTGGGCAGGCGGAAGACCATGTCCACCTGCTGCGAGGCCAGAGCCGCGATCCAGGCGTTGGTGTCCTCGCCGTGATCAAAGTAGTGGATCTCGTCCAGGTGGAACGGTCCCGCCCACCATTCCCGCGCCTTCTTGAGGATTGCCCTCTCGCCCACCGCGAACGCCTCCAGCTTCATCGGGCCGGTGCCGATGGGGTTCTTGGAGAGGTCGGCCTCGTAGTCCTTGCCGAAGCCCCGGTGCACGATGGCGGTGGGGTAGTTGTAGAAGTTCTCCGGCATGGCCAGTGCGGCCTGCTTGAGGTTGAACTTGATGGTGTGGTCGTCGATGACCTCCACCGCGTTGGCGATGCCGCGCTTCATCGGCTTTCCGTCGGGGCCTTTCACGGTCTCCACCATGGCGCCGAAGAGGCCCAGGTTCGAGGAGCCGGTCTTCGGGTCGAGCCAGCGGTTGACCGTGTGGGCCACGTCGGCGGAGGTGAACTTGTCGCCGTTGGACCAGGTCACGTCCTTCCGGAGATGGAACACCCAGTTCTTCAGGTCGTCGGTCGCTTCCCACTTCTCGGCGAGATAGGGAACCGTGACGTTGTCCGCCTTGGTGCGGGTCAGGTGCTCCACCAGGAAGCGCGCGACGTTGGATTTCTCGGTCCAGTCGAAGCTCGCCGGGTCGGTCACCTGCTGGATGCGCATGGAGACCCGGAGAGTCCCGCCGGGCTTCGGCGTGGCGGCCTGAACCGACGGCACCAGCGCGCCGCCGATGAGCTTGTCGGCGGTGGCATAGGCCACGCCTGCGGTCATTCCCAGGAGCGCCGCCTGCCGCAGAAAGTCACGCCGGGTGATCTTCTTCGTGCGGAGTTGATCGCACAACTCCGGCAGATAGCTGTGGGTTTCCGCTCCGAGTTCACGCTCCGACGGCAGCAGGTAGCGCCGCTTGTCTCGGCTCAGGATCTTCTTGTCACTCATGTGGGTAACCTCCGTTTGACACGACTGCCGGGCGGGGTGCCGCGTGCGAGGCTGAGCCGGGAGGGGCAATCTCCCGATCTCCCTGGCGGCCCGACAGACCATTTTCCCCAAGGGTTGAAAGCCTATTCCACATCCGGTCTGGAATGCAAGCCGGTTTTCTGCGATTCTTCGATCATGGCAATGACCCCGGAACGCCGCACGCTCCAGGTCATCGGCCGGTCGACGCCCGCCGTCGAGGGCGCGGCAAAGGTCGCCGCCGAGGCGCGGTACCTGGAGGACCTGCGGGCGCCCGGCATGCTCTACGGCAAGATTTGCCGCAGTCCCCTGCCCCACGCCCGCATCCTCGACATCGACACAACCCGCGCGGAGCGGCTTCCCGGGGTGGTGGCGGTCATCACCGCGCGCGACATGCCCGACATCAAGTTCAGCTTTGTTCCGGAGTACGCGGACAAGGTTCCCTTGTGCGCTCCGGGCCGCACCGTCCGTTATGCCGGCGACGAGGTGGCCGCGGTGGCGGCGCTGGACGAGCGCACCGCGGAAGAAGCCGTGCGCCTCATCGAAGTGGAATACGAACCCCTGGAGCCGGTGCTGGACCTGGAGGCCGCTCTGTCCCCGGACTCTCCCGAGGTTCACGACGGCGGCAACCTGGCCTACGAGGTGCACAAGACGGAGGGCGACGTCGAGGCCGCCTTCGTGGACTGCGACCTGGTGGTGGAGGAGGAGTTCGAAACCTCGCGCCAGTCCCACGCGGTCATGGAGACCCGCGGCTGCATCGCCCAGTACGGCGCCACCGGCCAGCTCACGGTCTGGCACCAGACCCAGGCGCCGCACACCCTGCGCGCCGAGATCGCCCGGACCCTGGACATCCCCCAGCGGCTCGTGCGCGTGATCCAGCCCGAGACCGGCGGCGGCTTCGGCGCCCGGCTGGTGATGAACGTCATGGTGCCCATCGCCGCGACCCTGTCCCGCAAGTCGGGCGGCCGGCCCGTGCGCATCGTCAACACCCGGGACGAGGAGTTCCGCTGCGCCGGCGCCCGTTACGCCTACCGCTTCAGGCTCAGGCTCGGCTGCACCGGCGACGGCGTCATCCGCGCCAAGAGCCTGGAGGTGCTGGGGGACAACGGCGCCTACAACGACAAGGGCATCTCCACCATCAACTTCATCACCATGTCCTTCTTCTCGTCCTATGACCGCCATCATCCGGCAACGGCGGTGGATGCCCGGCTGGTGTATACCAACAAGCCGCCGGGAGCCGCCTACCGGGGCTTCGGGCACGCCGAGGAAACCTTCGCCTTCGAGTCCATCCTGGAAACCATGGCCGAACGGCTCGGACTGGACCCCGTAGCGATGCGCACCGAGAACCTGCGGCGCTCGTGCGAGCGCGCCTGCGTGGAGCGTGCTACGGAGCTGATGCGGCCGGGCAACGGAACCGCCCAAGGCACGACGCGTACAGGCATCGGCATGGCCGTGTTATCCGAGACCGGCGCAGGCCTGCGCTACTACCGGCAGAACTCCACCGAAGCCATCGTCAAGGTGGATCGCGACGGCAGCGTGGCCATCATCGCCACCATCGCCGATACCGGCACCGGCACCCGCACGGTCATGGCCCAGATCGCCGCCGAGCAGCTCGGTGTGTCGGTGGACCGCATCCGCATCTTCCACAATGACACCGACGTGATCCCCTTCGACCTGGGTACCTGGGCCAGCCGCACCACCTACGTGTGCGGCAACGCCGTCGCCGCGGCCGCGGCCGACGCGCGCCGGCGGCTGGCGGAGGTGGCCGCTGGGATGCTGCTTGCCGTTCCGGAAACGCTGACGTTCGCCAACGACCGCGTGGCGGCCACGGTTGAGCCCGGCGGCGAGGTGAGCTTCGACGAGGTGGTGCGAGAGGCCTATGACCGCCAGGGCCTGCTCATCATCGGCAAGGGCGCCTTCGTGGACGAGGAGGCTACCCGGTTCGTCACCAACGACTACGAGGCGGCAGCCCCGGTCATCGCCGCCTGCTGCCACCTGGCCGAGGTGCGGGTGGACACGGAAACCGGAGCGGTGGAGTTGTTGCGCTATCTGGCGGTGCACGACGTGGGCAAGGCCATCAATCCCTTGGGGGTCCGGCAGCAGATCGAGGGAGGCGTCACCCAGGGCCTCGGCTTCGCCCTCTACGAGGACCTTGCAATCGACGGCGGCCAGGTGCTGAACCCCAACTTCGTGGACTACCGGCTCCCCACCTTTGGCACCATGCCCAAGCGGCTGGAGGCCGCGTTCGTGGAGGGCGACCCCTCGGAAGGCCCCTACGGCGCCAAGGGCATCGGCGAGCTGCCCTTCGGCCCGGCCGCGCCGGCCATCGCCAACGCCATCTACAATGCAGTGGGGGTACGCCTGAACACCCTGCCGATGACGCCGGAGCGGATATGGCGGGAGTTGAAGGAACGCGAATGAGTGGGGTAGTAATTCGTCATTCCCGCTTGCGCGGTTGTGTCAATACTCGCCACGTAGAGACGTTACGAACCGTCATTCCCGCGGAAGCTTGCCCTCGACCCCGATCGGGGACAAGCTTCGCGGGAATCACCCATGTCGGCTTGCAGTCGACACAAAGGGGGAAAATGCAGCTACCGCCTGTTCCAGGTTGTTCCCTACCCCTTCGTCA
>JAJDXX010000081.1 GCA_022823055.1 Candidatus Binatia bacterium
TCGAGGCTGGGTACAACATCACGGTGTCGTCGGCGCGCCACATTGCGGCCCCGCCGGGAACCCCGGCCAAGGTGGTGAAGGCCCTGGAGACGATTCTGATGAAGGCGATGAACGACAAGGACTACGACGCGTTCATCAAGAAGTCGGGACTGGTGCTGGATCCGGGCGGCACCGCGCGGGCCAACAAGGACATCGCGGACCTCGCGGCGCTCTACCGGAAGTACGCGCCCGCGATGAAGAAGACCCTCAAGATAAAGTAGCGGGCGGGCCATCTCGTAAGAGATCGACCGCCCGCACGTGGAAGGGAACCAAGCCGCGGCCCGCGGAAACCGGTTGAGCCGGAGGACGCGGAGCCTGCGGCTTGGCCAACCCCGCGGATGCCACGAACCGGGGGAGACCTCAGGCGGTCCCCTTCCGCAGCACCTTCCCCGACCGCTCCCCCGTGGGCTCGCCTTCCTCAAGCACAACCTGCCCGTTGACCAGGACGGTGCGGATGCCGTCGGCCTGCTGGACCAGGCGGGCGGCACCGCCGGGGAAGTCGTGCATCAACTCGGGCTCCCGGGGCGCCACGGTGGCGGGGTCGAAGACCACCACGTCGGCGGCCAGGCCGGGTTCGAGGCGGCCGCGGTCGGCGATGCCGCAGATGTCGGCCTGCATGGAGGTGAGCTTGCGCACGCCCTCCTCCAGGGTGAGGTCGCCGCGCTCGCGCACGTACTTGGCCAGCAGCAGCGTGCAGTAGCCGAAGCCCGCGTCGATGGCCACGTGGGCGCCGGCGTCGGACTGGCCGAGCACGGTGTAGGGGTTCGCCACGATGGCGCCGACGGCGTCGGCGTCGCCGTTGGTGTGCGCGGTCTGGAAACCGGTTTCCAGGTTCTCCTCCAGGCACAGGTCCATGAACGCGTCGAAGACGTCCTTGCCCACGGAGCGGGCATAGTCGGCCACGTTGGCGCCCTTGAGGTGGGCGTTTTTCCCGGTGGCGGGCTTGACGATGTAGACGATGTCCCAGCGCCTGTGGAAGGCGGAGGTGCTGGTGTCCTCCACCACCTCCCAGCGCAGCTTCTTGCGCACCTCCGGGTCCTGGAAGGCGGCCCGGCGTTCCTCGATGGGGCTGAACATGAGGCCGCGCCAGGTGGGGAACTCGTCGAACTCCTGGCCGTCGATGAGGTTGAAGCGGTTGTTGAAGGGGCGGACGTTGGTGTTGGCCCAGGCCTGGGCGCCGCGCTCGAAGCCCTTGACCGTGGCGTCCAGCAGCTCCCGCCACTCGTCGGGCCTGGCCCAGCGGTGCAGGATGGAGTTCCACACCACGGGGCGGCCGGTGCGGAGCGAGAAGTCGGCCAAGGACGCCACCCGCTCGGCGTTCTGGCCCGCGGAGCTCATCTGGATGACGCCGCGGTCCAGGTCCGTGAGCACCTGCCCCAACGCTTCCAGCTCTTCCCACTCCGCCAGCCGGCTGGGCAGGGGCTCCCCGTCCTCGCGGAAATGGCGTTCGTTGCGGTTAGTGGAGAAGCCCAGCAGACCGGCATTGAGGGCGTCGCGCAGCAGCGCCTGCATGGCGGCCACTTCGTCGGCGGTGGCGGCGCGCCTGATGGCGTCTTCGCCCATGACGTACTGGCGCAGCGGGCAGTGGCCCACGAGCATGCCGACGTTGAGCGCCGGGCGCATGGCCTCCACCGCGTCCATGTAGCCCGCCATGTCGGTCCAGCTCCATTCCACCGCGCGCCGCAGCAGGTTTATGTCCATGCCTTCCACGTGGGAGAAGGTCTGGAGCAGGATGTCCCGGTCCTCGGGCTTGCACGGCGCGAGGCTCAGGCCGCAGTTGCCGGTGACGATGCTGGTGACGCCGTGGTAGCAGGAACTGGTCACCTGGGGATCCCACAGGAGCTGCGCGTCCATGTGGGTGTGGCCGTCAATGAAGCCGGGGGCCACCACCAAACCGTCGCCGTCCACTTCGCGCCGGGCCGCGCCGGCCTTGCCGCCCACCTGGCGGATGGTTCCGCCCTCGACGGCCACGTCGCCCGTGTGACGGGGCTGGCCTGTGCCGTCGCAGATGGTCGCGCCGCGAATCACGAAATCGTATGCCATGACAAATCCTCCTGTGGCAGGGCCGGCGGCCGTGCTTCCGCCGCCTCACGCTGCCTTGATTCCCGCTTTCCAGGCTGTGTCAAAACTCTGCTCGGACACGAAAAAGGCACCAACCCCACGAGTCGTCATTCCCGCGCAAGCGGGAATCCAGGCGGGGTGGGGCCGGGGCCATGGAGCCGCCACACCACCACCCCTGGATTCCCGCTTGCGCGGGAATGACGGCAAGAAGCGTCAGTGCTCTATTCTTCACAGCCTGCTCCGCCGGTATAGGTTGCAGGGCTTCAGATCGACTGTATGATCACATCCACCAGCGCCGGCTTGCGCTCTTCCTTGACGACGGCCAGCGCGCGCCGGACCGCGGGCTGGATGTCGGCAGGGTCCTCTACCGGGCCCTCGCTGTAGACGCCGAAGGACTTGGCCAGGGTGGCGAAGTCCACGGGCGGCTTCTCCATGCGCATGCCGATGCCCTTGTTCTCCACCGGGCGGCTGCGCGCGAGCGCGACCCGCTCCTGGTGCTCCTCGTCGTTGTAGTAGGTGCGGTTGTTGGTCATGAGCATGAGGAGCGGCACGTCGTAGCTGGCGGCGGTCCACAGCGCGCTGTTGGTGAACAGCAGGTCGCCGTCGCGTTGCAGGTCGATGCACACGGTGCCGCTGTCCTTGAGGCCCAGGGCGGCGCCCACCGACGCGCCCGGCGAGTAGCCCAGGCCGCCACCGCCGTAGCCGCCCAGGAACGCGTTGGGCTTCTCCCAGTCCCACAGGCGCCGCGGCCAGCCGCGGAAGGAGCCGGCCACCAGCGTCCAGTCCTCGTCCTTGATGACCTCCCAGATCTCCTGGGACATGCGCGGCGGCGAGATGGGACGCTCGTCCCAGCGCTTGCGCAACATGGCCTGGCTCTCCTCGCGGATCTCCCGGTGGCGCTGCTCCAGCGCCCGGCAGCGGTCGTCCTTTACGGACTTCTCGGGACCGCCCCGGCGCCGCACCGCCTCGGTCAGGGCGGGCACGAACACCTTGGTGTCGGCCAGGATCGGCAAGTCCACGGGCGACAGCTCCATGAACTCGGTGGACCAGCTCTTGATGGCGAAGTCCGCCAGGGTGACGTTGACGATCTTGCAGCCGGGCTGGAACGCGGGCGCCGAGGTCTGGGTCCTGGCGTCGTGCCGGTGAAGGGCGCCGTAGAGGTCCATGACGTCGAGTCCGAGGATCACGTCGGCCTCGGCCACCAGCTCCTTCTCCCTGCCGCTCAGGTCCAGCGGGTGCGTGTTGGGGAAGTTGTGGCGCGCGCCCCGGTCCACCACCGCGGCCCCCAATTCTTCGGCCAGCTCCACCAACGAGAGCATGGACAGGGGATTCCGCCCCATGTAGTCGGCGATGATGAGCGGGTTTTTCGCGTCGCACAGCCACGCCGCGGCCTCCTCAATGGCGCCCTGCTCGGCCTGGAGCGGCACCGGCGGGCGGAAGCGGTCCGGCGCCGGCATGCCCGCGGCCATGGCCTCCGGCAGCCTGGATTCCTGCAAGTCCAGATCGAAGCACAGGTACACCGGCCCCTTGGGCTCGGTCATGGCTACGCGGTAGCCGCGCAGGATGGAGTTGGACAGCGCGCCCAGGCTCATGGGCTGGTCGTCCAGCTTGACGATGTCGCGCACGAAGTTGCCCTGCACCAGCGCGGTGTGGATCCAGTCGATCCAGGGGCGCCGCTTGGTGGTGTCCATGGGACCCGTGCCTCCCAGCACCAGCACCGGCGTCTTGTCGCACCAGGCGTTGTAAATTGCCATGGACGCGTGCTGCAGCCCCACCACGTCGTGCACGATTGCGACCATGGGCTCGCCCGTGGCCTTGGCGTAGCCGTGGGCCACGGCCACTGCGATCTCCTCGTGGCAGCACACGATCATCTCCGGGTTCTTGTTGTGAGTGTAGTTCACCAGCGAGTCGTGGATGCCGCGAAAGCTCGCGCCGGGGTTGAGCGCCGCGTACTTGATACCCAGGCTCCTGAGCATGTCCACGATGAGGTCGGAACCGTATTCAGCCATGGGGTCTCCTGTCTATCGGGGCCAGACAAATTTGCTGGTCCTTCGACTTCTCTTCGCTACGCTCAGGACGAACGGGAACGCCAACTCATCTCCGTTCGGCCTGAGCCCGTCGACAAGCTCAGGACAGGCGTGGCTCCGCGCCAGCCAAGCGAAGGCCACCTTACTGCCCGCGCCACTGCGGCGGGCGCTTCTCCACGAAGGCCCGCGCCCCCTCCTTGATGTCGTCGGTGGTCCGCAGCAGCGCCGAGAGGTCGGTCTCCAGCCGCAGGCCTTCGTCCAGGGTCATCTCGTAGCCCTCGCGCACCGCCTCCTTGGCGAACACCACCGCTATCGGCGCCTTGGTGGCGATGGCGCGGGCGTACTCCTCGGCCGCGGCCATGAGGCCGTCACGCGGCACTACCTTGTTCACGAGGCCGATGCGGCAGGCTTCCTGGGCGTCGATGACGCTGCCCGTGAGGATCAGCTCCAGCGCCTTGCCGAGCCCCACCACGCGCGAAAGCCGCTGGGTGCCGCCGCTTCCGGGGATCATGCCGCGGGAAACCTCGGGCAACCCGAGCTTCGCCTCCTCCACCGCCACCCGGATGTCGCACGCCAGCGCCAGCTCGCAGCCGCCGCCCAGGGCGAAGCCGTTGATGGCGGCGATCACCGGCTTGTTGAGCCGGGCGATCATCTCGGTGTCGCTGATCTCCAGCTTGGCTTGCCGCGCCGCCACCACCCCGACCTTCTCCTGGGCCGCCTCCTTGAGATCCCGCCCCGCGGAGAACGAGCGTTCCCCGGCCCCGGTAATGATGACTACCCGCACCTCCGGGTCCTGCCGGATGGCCGTCACCGCGTGGATGAGCTCCTCGCGCATCTGCCGGTTGCGCGCGTTCAGCACCTCCGGACGGTTCAGCGTCACGTACGCGATGCCGTCCCTGCGCTCGAATAGGATCGCCTTGTAGTCCATGGTTCTTCTCCTCTACTCCAAATCCAGCGTCATTGACAGAGAATGACGCTGGCCCGAGCCGGCCCCCCAATGAGTCATTCCCGCGGAAGCGGGAATCCAGGGGTGGGGGGTGTGGCGGCCGCATTGCCCGGCCCCACCCCGCCAGGATTCC
>JAJDXX010000066.1 GCA_022823055.1 Candidatus Binatia bacterium
GGCGGCCGGGGTGCCGGTGCCCGCGCCGGGCCGGAACCGCGATTCGAAACCGTCGCCGAAGTCGGTATCGGCGTGAATCTCGCGGGCTCGGCCGATAAGCACTTCTTCGGTCTCCACGTTGTTGGGGTCGGTCACGCAGCAGTCCACGGGACACACCGCGGCGCACGCTTCGTAGTCGTGGAAGCCCACGCATTCGGTGCACAAGACCGGATCGATGACGTAGATCTCATCGTTCTGAGTGATGGCTTCGTTGGGGCATTCGGGTTCGCAAGCGCCGCAGTTGATGCACTCGCTGGTAATCATGGTGGCCATGGACTCGAAGACCTCCTGTGTTCCGGCCGACGTGTGGGTCGAGCAAAGGCACGCTGCCAAGCGTTCTTTCGGGATAACAGCGGCCGGAGGACGCGTCAAGGTTTCGCCGGGCGCGGCGGCGCTCATCAAGCAACGCTTCGCTCAACCGGCGCGCGGGTCTCCACGGGCCGTGGCGACCTGTGCCGCCCCCTACGCGCGCCTGGCCTGGAGCGCCGCGAACACTTTCTCGGCGGTCACCGGGAGGTCCGTGATGCGCACGCCCACGGCGTCCTCCACCGCGTTGGCCACCGCCGCGGCCGTGGGGATCACCGCGGTCTCGCCGATGCTCATGCTGCCGTAGGGCCCGCTTCCCACCGGCGCCTCGGTCACCTCGGTGCGCAGCGCCGGGATGTCCTTGATGTTGGGCAGCTTGTAGTCGCCCAGGTTGGCGGTGACCACCCGGCCGCCGTCGGTGACGATGTCCTCGCAGCGGGCGAAGCCCAGGCCCATGACCACCGCGCCGTCGATCTGTCCCTGGTGCCCCAAGGGATTCAGCACGGTGCCTGTGTTGTGGGCGGTGGTAAGCCGGCGCACGGCGAACTGCCCGGTCTCCGGATCCACCTCGACCTCGGCCACCTGCGCCACCATGGAGGTCTCCGGGCCGTCCGTGGGGTTGGCGTAGTGGCCCGTAACGGTCACGGGGCCGCCCGCGGCTTCCACCAGCTCGGCGAAGGTCATGCGCCGCTCGGAGCGCAGGTGCGTGATGCCGCCGTTGACGACCCCGAGCTCCTCGGCGGGAACGCCCATGCGCTCGGCGGCGATTTCCAGGAGCGCGGCGCGGGCCTTGTCCGCGGCGTCGAAGGCCGTGTTGCCGTGGACCCGGGTACTGCTGCTGCCGCGCACGCCGGTGTCCTTGGCCACCCGGGTGGTGTCTACGCTCTCGAAGCGCACCTGCTCCAACGGCAGGTCCAGCTCCTGCGCCACCACCTGCTGCATCATGGTGTAGGCGCCGGGGCCCACGTCCACCAGCGACGCCCCCAGGGTCGCGTTCCCGTCGGCATCCACCCGCAGGTCGACGTACGATTCGCCGCCCTTGGACATCCAGTGGCCCAGGGCGATGCCGCGGCCGACGTTCGGTTCCCTGGACGCGCGGTAGTTCGATGTCTCGATGACGCTGTCCAGGGTCTCGTCCGGCTGAATGTGCCCCACGGGTATGCCGGTGGGGTCGACGTCGCCGTCGTGCATGAAGTTGATGCGGCGCAGCTCCGCGGGGTCCATGCCCAGCCGGCGCGCCACCAGGTCGAGCTGGCTCTCGTTGGCGAAGAACCCCTGTGGGTGTCCGGGGGCGCGCATGTAGCCGCACGGTACCTTGTTGGTGTAGACGTAGCGCTCCACCAGGAGGAAGTGGGCGATCTTGTAGGGGCCGCCGGACGAGTGGGCGCCCACCAGGTAGCCTTGGGGACGGTACGATCCATAGGCGCCGCTGTCGAAGAGCAGGTCCATGTGCTGCGCGACGATCAGGCCGTTCCTCTTGACGCCGGTCTTGACGGTGGTCACCGAAGCGTGGCGCGGGTTCCCCGCGATCAACTCCTCGGTGTAGTCCATCAGGTACTTGACCGGCTTTCCGGTGTTCCTCGAGAGGACGTAGCAGAGGGCGAGGTCATTGGCGTCGCCCTTGCCGCCGAAATCCCCGCCAAGGTAGCCGGGATGGGCGACGACCCTGTCGGCCGGTATGCCCAGGGCGCCGGCCATGTGGTCGCGCAGGGCGAAGAGGCTCTTGGTGGAGGCCCACACGTCCGCGCCTTCTCCCTTGGCTTCCACGATGCAGCAATGCGGCTCGATGTAGCCGTGGTGCACCGCCGGCGTGGTGTAGGTGTTCTCCACCACCAGGTCGGCCTCCCGGAACGCTGCCTCCACGTCGCCCTTGCGCCACTCCAGCCGGACGGCCACGTTGCTGGGGGCGTCCATGGGTTGAAGCAGGCCAGGGTAGGTGATGACCTCGGGGTGGATCAGCGGGGCGGACGGCTCGGCGGCTTCCACCGGGTCCAGTACCGCCGCCATTTCCTCGTACTCGACGTCGATGAGCGCCGCGGCGGCCTCGGCTTCGGCTTCGCTGTCGGCGGCAACGGCGGCGACCTTCTCGCCGATGTAGCGCACCACCCCGTCCGCCAGTAGCGGCATGTCCACGAGCTTCTTGCCGATGCGCGCCCCGGAGAGGTCCGCTCCGGTCACGACGGCGCGCACGCCGGGCGCGGCCAGCGCCTTGCCGGCATCGATGCGCGTGATGCGCCCATGGGCAATGGGGCTGCGCAGCACCTTGCACCAGAGCATCCCCGGGACCGCCATGTCCGCGGTGTAACGCGCCCTGCCCGACACCTTGTCCTCGCCCTCGCCGCGCGTCGCCGGGGCGCCTACGATCCTGCCGTTAGCCATGGTTCACCTCGTTTCCGCTGAAGGATTCAAGAGGGTCGGGCTCGCAAAGTCAAGCCTGAAGAAGGGAGACGAGCGTTGCCGCGGCAGCGAAAGAGCCGCCCGAAAAGGATTCTTGACAGCGAAAGTCGGCTCTGGTAGGCGTCCTACAGCCGGACGGGCAGCGTGGGTTCCCGTTGTTCGCACCGGCCGCAACGCAAACGAGATGGTTGGCTGAAACGAACCGACATGAACCAGCCGCTTCCTGGCCCGGCCGGGAGGACGCGCTGGTTTTTTTGTGGACGGTGCCTGACGCGGGAGAAAGGGCGCCCGGGCGTTCGGCCGATGCGCATTCCATGGAGGACTTGATGAAGACTTTGGGTCTGATCTCGCCCAATCTGGACGATCCGACCGTTCAGGAGTACTACCGCATACTGCCGGAAGGCATCGAGATAAAAGGCAGGCCGCTCCACGTCACCTCGTTCACGGACGAGACCTTCGCCAAGGTAGAGGAGGCCTTCGCCGACGTCGTCCGTGACCTCACCAGGGACCCCCTGGATTTCCTCATGATCACGGGCGAGCTGTTCCTGTCCTACCGCGGTCCCGGCTCGGACCGGCTGGTGCTGGACTCGGTGCGGGACATCACCCCGGTGAAGGCCTCCACGGTGCTGACCGCGGTGGTGCGCGCCTTCAAGGCCCTGGATGTCTACCGCGTGGTGATGGCGTCGCCGTTCCCCCACGACCAGGACGAGAACCTCATCCGCTTCCTCGACCATTACAACATCGAGGTGGCGGCCAACCGCGGCCTCGGCTACGACAACACCCACGAGATCTGGGACCTACCGCCGGAGACCGGCTACGATCTCGCCGCCGCCGTCCTGGAGGAATGCCCCAACGTGGACGGCATCTACATGCCGTGCAACAAGTGGCGCGTGTCGTCCGTCATCGAGCGGCTGGAGGCGGACCTGGGCAAGCCCGTCATTACCAACACCCAGGCGTGGATCTGGGACGCGCTGCAGGGAATGGGCATGAAACCGTCCCTGCCGGGATACGGCAGGCTGCTCAAGTAGTCCCGTGCGCCGTGCGCACCCGTTCGCGCTTCAGAACGTGGTGAGCACGATCCCGCCGAGACAGATGGAAGCCGCTCCCACCAGCACCTTGAGCGTCACCCGCTCCAGGGAGCGCAGGAAGACCGTGCTCAGGATCACGGTGAAGAGGGGCGTGGTGGCGATGAGCGGCGACACCAGCACGACATCGCCCATCTCCAGGGCGGTCATGTTCAGGGACACGGCCGCGCTGTTGAGTGCCCCCGACACTCCGAACCACCACAGCGTCTCGCGCCGGAAGACCAGTTCCCGGTATTTCCCGGTCACCAGCAAGTAGAGCAACAGGGCCGCGAACCCGCCCCCCTGCACCATCCAGATGGCCAGCGGCACGGAGTCGATCATGCTGTAGCCCAGCTTGCGCATGGGGCTGGAAAAGCCTCCCAGGAACGCGGCCATGATGGGCAGCAGCAGGTAGATGGGCTGGTAGGGCGCGGCCGCCTCCGAGTCCTTCATGCCGAGCAGGCTCGCGCCGATGATGATGAGCAGCGTGCCCGTGGCGATGGCGACGGTCACGGTTTCCCCCAGCACCAGCACCGCCATGAGGCCCGCGAAGAGCGGCGTGGTGTTGCGCAGGGGGGACGCTCGCGAGATGCCCACCTTGGTGGCGGAGACGAAGAGCAGGATCTGCGTGCAGAAGGGCGACAGCACCCCCGCGCCGATGAACAGCAGCAGCCCCACCGGCGGCGCGTGTTCCCAGGAAATGAACGGACCTAGCGCCACGAACAGGATGACCGTGGAAGTGAAGAGGGAAAAGGAAGTGGCGCTCGTGGGAGTGCCGTACTTCAGCCCCAGCCGGGAGCAGATCTGGCCGGACGAAAAGCACAGGGCGGCGCCCAGAGCCAGCAGCGGGATGTACAGGCTGGTCACGGCTTAGGCCGGGTCGCGCCGGCGGGTGGATGTGTGGGGTTCCATGTCTGCGTTGGCGGCCACGGACGAATATGTGCAGGAATTTCCGTCGTCGGCAAGGCGCGCCGCCCCCGCGCCCCCGCGGACGTCATTCCCGCGCAAGCTTGCCCTCGACCCCGATCGGGGGCGGGAATCCAGGCGGAGAGGGGTCGGGGCAATGGTGCGCTACACCCCCCAACCCCTGGATTCCCGCTTCCGCGGCTGTGTCAATACTCTGCTTCGTGGCGACCAAACCCCAATCCGTCATTCCCGCGAAAGCGGGAATCCAGGGGTGGTGGCAGGGCGCTACAGCGGCGTTTCCCCGCTCTACCCCTCCTGGATTCCCGCTTTCGCGGGAATGACGTTTC
>JAJDXX010000018.1 GCA_022823055.1 Candidatus Binatia bacterium
GGAATCCAGGCGGGGTGAGGGGGGGAAGCAAGCCTGTTTCAGCCCCCACCCCACCCAAGGATTCCCGCTTCCCCGGGAATGACGTTTCGAGGGGCCTCTGCTTCAACAATTTTGACACAGCCTGGGAAGCGGGGCTCCAGGGGTAGTGGGCGGGGCAAACTCAAGAAGGAGGATACATGACGGCGGTGAAAATCGGGGTCATCGGGGGCGGCTTCGGCACCCAGCACCTGCAAGGATATGGCGCCACCGAGGACGCGGAGGTGGTGGCCTTCTGCCAGAGGACGCCGGACAACGCGGAGGCGACGGCCAAGGCGTTCGGCGTGCCCCACGTCTACACGGATTACCGCCAACTCCTCGGCCACCCCGGCCTCGACGCCGTCAGCATCGTCGCGCCGCCGCACCTCCACGCCGAGATGGTGCAGGCGGCTGTCGAGCAGGGACTACACCTGCTGTGCGAGAAGCCCCTGGCCATGGACGCCGCCCAGGCGGAGACCATGCTGTCCCGGGCGGAAGCCGCGGGACGCGTGCACATGACCGCGTTCAACCACCGCCACATCCCGGCGCTGGCCTACATGAAGGAACTGCTGGATGACGGCTACGTGGGCGAACGCGTGTACCACATCGAGAGCCGTTGGTTCAGCGAGAACCGCGCCACTCCGGGCCTGACCCACTATTGGCGCCACCAGCGGGAGCTGGCCGGCTTCGGCGTGATGGGCGACATCGGCGTGCACGTGGTGGACCGGATCCGCTGGCTAATCGGCGAGTTCGAGAGCGTCTGGGGCCACGCCGACACCTTCATCCCGGATCTGCCCGACGGGGCCGGCACGCTGCGACCGGTGACGGTGGAGGATAGCTTCACGCTTCTCGGCCGCCTGGCAGGCGGCGCCTCGGCGTGCGTCCGCCTGAGCGCGGTCGCGCGCAAGAGCAACTACCAGAACCTGGAGGTCTACGGCGACGCCGGCATGCTGCGCTTCGTCTTCGACCGCAACGTCAAGGGCTGGGTGCGCGGCCAGCTCTGGGGCGCCCGCGGCGACACGCGCTCACCCGAGGCATTGGAGATTCCCGACCGCTACACACGGGGCCTCGACGACTCCGACCCCCAGCGCGCCCAGGGAGAGTTCATCTTCGCCAAGCTCACGCGCGACTTCGTGGACGCCATCCAGAACGGCACTACCGCCGCACCGAGCTTCGCCGACGGCCTCGCGGCGCAGCGCGTGCTCGACGCCGCGTTGCGCGTGGCGGAAGAAGGACAGTGGGTCCGCGTATAGCGCCTGCCGATGGTCCTTTCCGTTCGTCCTGAGTGTGGCGAGGCGAAGGCGAAGTGCGACATTTTTCAGTCCCGCCGCCCAAACGAAAAGCAAAGAACCAAGCCGCTCGCGCGGCAAGCAGAACCGATGCACATGTTTCAAACCCATCTGGAAAGCTGAGCAGAATCATTTCAATCGCATGGTGTTCAGGCCCGCTCAGGACGGGATCATGCCGGCTCGTCGAGTTGCTCCGCTGCCGCTGCGAGGCGCTCCTTGAGAGCGCGGAACCGCGGTTCGTCGATCCCCGTTGCCGACGTGATCACATCCCAGCCCACGCCGATTCTCAAGAAGCCCTCCACCGCCTCTACCTGTCCGCGCTGCAAGCCCTCTTCTTTGCCCTCTGCCCGGCCTTGTGCCCGCCCTTCCTCCAGAAGTTGTTGAGCATATGACATGACTCCTCCTCCTTGGCCGCCTCCATGGCGCCGCAGCGCCTCATCGAAGGCATCCGCTGTCGCCTGGTCCTGCGTCGAAAACAGGTAGAGAGAGATTATCCGAATTGGGTCCACCGTGCCACCGGAAACCAGAGACGCCGCCAGCCTCGCGGCCCTCTCCAGCGCCGCGCCCGCGTGCCGGCCAAAGGCCGCCATCATCAGCAACTGGGCAATGCGGCCCATGGTCGCGCCTTCGACATCGCCGGGGTCCAGTCCCGTCTGATCCAGCAGTACATGCTCGAACCGCGGCACCCAAGGCCAACCCCGAACCGCTTCCGGGAACAGGTCCGCGAACTCCGTCGCGTACTGCCAGTCGCGGGCTCCCTGGTAGAACACCAGCGGTACCACCGGCTGCAACTCCGTGCGCCGGGGATCGTCGCGTAGGTCTGCATCCCAGATGCGGCAGCAGTACTTGAGCAGCCGGTACCGCATCCACGCATCCGGCGCCGATTGATGCTCGAACAGCAGGTAAAGCCGCAACCGCTCCTTCCCCTTCTCGTGGCGCTCCGTCTCTTCCCCGTAGCCGACCTCGAACAGCAGGTCGGACTCGCTCTGGCGCAGGGCGTCGTCCACGAAGGTTCCCTCCACCAGTCGCAGGCTGTTCCAATCGACGTTCTCCCGCAACTCCCGCGGAACCGCCGTCTGGAGCAGGCTGGCGGCTTCCGCGGTGTCGGAGAACACCGCGCGAAACAGCCGGTCATGAGGGTGATCGATTTCTTCAGCCATGGTGACCCTCCCGGACATGGACTGCCTGCCTGTCCTGTCTGTCCTATAGAGAGTCATCGGCACCCGTGCCGGAACTTGAACCCCGTTACCGGGAATCTGTCGGATTTGGTTTGTCGCCCTTCGGGTTCGCTCCACTAAGCCGAAGGGGGCGTAGCCGAACTGGCGAGATGCGGGTCAGGAGGCGGCGTGGGCACCCAAGTTGCTACAGCGGCGGAATGAAGGCGCCGAAGATCACGCCGGCGAAGAGGTCGACGGCCAGCGTCTCCTCGAAAATGAAGTAGAAGAAACCCAAGGCCAGCGCGGTGATGAAGGCGGTACCGGGCCAGCCGATCCGGCCCTGGTAGTGGGTGAAGATCGCTGCGAACAGGAATGTCGACACGTAGAACCCGGAGATGAAGACCAGCACGCCGAACACCGTGAACCACACGAACATGCGAACGATAAGGGCGAATTCGCCGGCCCTGGGTCCCTGCTGCGCCGCCGCCTCGGCGGTGTCCTCGGCGCCCGCGGCCGAGGTAAGGACATCTTCCAGGCTCACCTCGAAGGCGCTCATGATGCGTGGATAACGCTCACCGGCGAGGCACAGGGCCGCCAGCACCAGGGTCGGGAACGCCAGCACCAGGGGCACGAAGCCCGCCATGCCGCCGTAGGAGAACGACCACCCGAAAAACAGCGCCGCGGTGCCCACCAGGATCACCCCGAGAAGCGTGGACCCTTTCATGACGACGCCCTCCCTCTCCGGCTGGACAGCCACGGCAGGCAGAGCATGAGGATGCTCAGGATCATCAGCACGATGGTGACGGGGCGCGTGAAGAAGATGGCATAGCTGCCCGCGGAGATCTGCAGGGACTGCACGAAGGAAAGCTCCGCGCGCACCCCGAGCAGAAATCCGATGACCAGCGTCACCAGCGAGAAGCCGAAGCGGTTGAACGCGAAGCCCAGGATGCCCGCGGCGATGGCGATACCGATGTCCCAGACGTTCTCGCGCGCGGCGTAGGCGCCGCCGACGGAAAGCAGGAAGGCGGCCGGGACCACGTAACCCACGCGCAACGTGGTGACCCGGGCGAGGATGTCGGCGCCGAAGGCGGCCATGAGGCTCGCCAGGAAGTTGGAGATCACGAAGCCGAAGATCAGCACGAACACGATTTCCATGTGCTCGCGCACGAAGAAGAAGCCGGGCTGGAGACCGTGCAGGATGAAGGCCCCCAGGAGCACGGCCATGCCCGCGCTGCCGGGGATGCCGAAGATGATGGTGGGCAGCAGCGCGCCTCCGTCCTTGGCGTCGTTGGAAGCCTCGGAAGCAATGATGCCTTCGGGATTGCCGGTGCCGAACAGCTCCCGATTCTTCGAGAACTGCACGGTCATGGAGTAGGAGAGGAAGTTGGCGAGCACCCCGCCGATGCCGGGGATGATGCCGGCGAGAATCCCGATGGCCGCGCTCCGCACCAGCGTGGCCTTGTAGTGGAACACCTCCAGGAATCCCCTGAAGGCGCCGAACAGGCCCACCTTGATGCGCTCGCCCCCCTCGGCGATGGTCTCGCCGCGCAGGACGTGGTTCACCAGCTCGGCGATGGCGAAGAGCCCGATGAAGAACGGCACCAGCGGGATGCCGTCCCACAGGTAGTTGTCACTGCCGAAGTTGAAGCGCAGCACCCCGTGCACCGGGCTGAAGCCGATGAGCGAGAGGAGCACGCCGATGCCGGCGGACACGAGACCCTTGAGCATGTTGCCTCGGGCCGCGTAGGCCACCGTCAGGAGGCCGAAGACCACCAACATGAAGAACTCGGGCGGTCCGAAGGACAGCACGATGATCTTCACGAAGGGGATGAGGATCATCAGGAAGCACATGCCCACCACGGCGCCGAGAAACGACGACGCCGCGGCCAGCCCCACCGCCCGGCCCGCCTCGCCCCGGCGTGCCATGGGATGCCCGTCGAAGCAGGTGGCCGCGTTGGGCGCCTCTCCGGGGATGTTGAGCAGGATGGCGGGAACCGAGCCCCCTTCGGTGGCGGCCCCCATCATCCCCGCCATGAGGAACATGGCGGTTTCCGGGTCCCACCCGAAGGTGAAGGTCATACCGATGGTCAGGCCCGCGAGGAACAGTCCGGGGAGAGCTCCCAGGATGAGGCCGGACACGGCGCCCACGGCCAGCACCAGCAGGTTCATGGGCTCGCTGAGCATGCCCATGGCTAGCAGAAAAGGTTCCCACATGGATGGTTCCTCGAACGTGGCCCTTGCGGTTCCCGGCGTTGGGCCGGTCGCCCGCATCGCTACCCACCGTCCACGACCGCGTTCAAACCGCGGACGTGGACGGCTTCGAAGCTCGCCCCTACTTGGCCTTGGCGGCCGCCCGCATCTCCTTGAGGTTCGCCCGGAACAGGTTCTCGTAGTACTTCAGGTCTTCGGTCACGGAGGAACCCGGCCCCTCGACCAACTGGATGGACGACGAGTTCTTCCAATCGACGTAGTCCTTGTCCCTCATGGCCTTGAGCAGGAGGTCTTCGAGGATCTTCGCTCGGTCCTCGGGGATTCCCGGCGGGCCGCCGAAGGCGCGCAGGTCGCTGAAGTAGAGGTCATAGCCCATCTCGTAGGAAGTCTTCACGTCGGGGGCATTGACGGCCCGCTTCCTGTCCAGTTGAGCCACCGGACGCAGGTCCGTGCCGAGATAGGAGGTCACCG
Organism: Candidatus Binatia bacterium; assembly: GCA_022823055.1. Taxonomy (GTDB): domain Bacteria; phylum Desulfobacterota; class Binatia; order UBA9968; family JAJDTQ01; genus JAJDTQ01. The sequence continues at coordinate 5,144 of JAJDXX010000018.1, forward strand.
AGGGATGGTCGATGGGCTGGGCCCAGATGTCGAAGTCGCCGCGAAGGAGCGCAGGCAGCGACTCGCCCGTGCCGCGGTAGCCGGCCACCACGTGAAAATCGATGCCGAAGGTCTTGGCGGCCAGGAACGAACCCAACCACCGTCCCACGCCGATGCCCTCGACCCCCCAGGTAATACGCTTCGCCTTCTGGAGGTCCGGGATGGACTTGTAGGGTCCCTTGGCGGATACGTGAAGGCCGAAGGGGTCGGCGCCCACCCGAGCCAGCCACGTGTACTTGCTGGTCTCGAAGCCGACAGGCGTTTCAGACAGCATCTCGTCACCGAGCATCCCGGACGCCTGGAAGTGCGCGATGGTGTAGCCGTCGGGCTTGGCGCGGTACATGAACACCGAGGCGCGGCGGCCGGCGGCTCCGGTGACGTTCTTGACGATGATGTTCACGCCCTTGGGAACGAATTTCTTCATGCTCCGCGCGGTGGCGCGGGCGATGGCGTCGTAGCCGCCGCCGGGCGAGAACGGCACGACGATGTTGATGTTGCGGTCAGGGAACTCGGCGCGTGCCTGCGAGAGCGGCAGGCTCGCGGCCAGCCCCAGCGCGAGAGCGCCCAGCAGGATTCGGGTCGTCAGATTTCGCATGTTGTTCCTCCGTCGTTACGCTGGAATGCGTCTTGTACGGCGATGTTTCACCGCGATGGGCTAAAGTTGTGTTACGGGTTGCCGATGGTTTGGGAAGAAGGCAATAAGCTTGACCTTTTATGGAGGTCCCCCGGCATTGTCAAGGGTCGGGAGGGATATAAGGATATTTTGCCGTGAAACAGAATCGGTAACAAGGCGAGGAGGGACAGGCGTGGCCTCGGGGATTCGAGGTTGGCTGTTGACG
>JAJDXX010000180.1 GCA_022823055.1 Candidatus Binatia bacterium
CTAGTGTCCCGTCCCATTTAATAATTGACAATCATATCACTTTGCTGTGTAATGAGCAGCATGTTTACGCGAGCTGCGGCAATAGAGATCGACGAGAGGACGAAACGAGAACTTGAAACGCTGGAGCGTGCGGGGACAACGCCTCAGCGAGTGGCTCAGAAATGCCGGATCATCTTGCTGGCACACCGTGGAGTGGCGAATTACTCGATAGCGCGGGAATTGGGCGTGTCGCGGCCGACGGTGATTGCCACACGGGCAGCGTTTGAAAGCGGCGGGGTGGCGGCGCTTGTAGCAAGAGCGACCCGGAAGGGATCGCGGCGGGTCCGGACGCCGGAAATGGAGCAAGCGATTCTGGACACGACGTTGAAGACCCGGCCGGCGGACGCGACGCAGTGGAGTGTTCGGACCTTGGCCAAACAGATGCAGATATCGCGCATGATGGTGCACCGGGTGTGGGAGCGTTTCGATGTCCAGCCGCATCGAGTCGAGAAGTTCAAGATCTCGAACGATCCTCAGTTTGAGGCCAAGGTCCGAGACATCGTGGGTCTCTATCTGAACCCGCCCGACCGGGCTCTGGTGCTTTGCGTGGACGAAAAGAGCCAGATTCAGGCCCTGGACCGGACCGCCCCCATCCTGCCGTTGCGTGCGGGATTGCCCGAACGCCAGACCCATGACTACAAACGCCATGGCACGACCACTTTGTTTGCGGCTTTCAATGTCGTCAACGGCAAGGTCATTGGCAATTGCTTGCCGCGCCACCGTGGAGAGGAATTCGTGAAGTTCCTCAGTCAAATCGAGAAGCAAGTCCCTGCCGACCTCGACGTGCATCTGGTCATGGACAACTACAGTACACACAAGGGTGCCCAAGTCCAACGCTGGCTGAAACCCCCAAAGCGCCGACGATTCCACTTCCACTTTACCCCTACCAGCAGTTCCTGGCTCAACCAGGTCGAACGTTTCTTTGGCCTCATCACTCATCGCATGATTCGTCGCGGCACCTTCCGCAGTGTCCAGGACTTGGAGCGAGCCATCCAGGCATGGCTCTCCTCCTGGAACAACCAGCCCCATCCTTTCGTTTGGAAGGCCACCGCCGATGTTATCCTTCACAAAGTCCAACGTTGTAAAGAATTATATGGGACAGGACACTAGCCGGCGCGACGGCAGGTGTCACAGTCATGAAGGCGGGGCATCGGCCCGGCGGCGCCCGGACCGATGCCCCAAGAGCCGGAAGACGGCAATCACAGACCCAAGGAGGGAGCAAGCGATGAAGTCAACCTTACATGTGCTTTCGACATGCGCCGTGCTGGTGCTCGCACTGCTGCTCGCGACGCCGGCGATGGCCGCGGACAAACCGTTCTATCAAGGGAAGACCCTGAAGCTCATTGTCGACTATTCGGCGGGCGGTCCCACGGACCTGGAGTGCCGGGTCTACGCCCGTCACCTCAAGAAGCACCTGAAGGGCAATCCCTCCATCGTCATCCAGAACCGCGCGGGCGGCGGCGGCAACCTCGCCATGAACTGGATCTACGAGCGGGCGCGGCGGAACGGCACCGTCATGGGCTGCCAGACCGCCAGCGGACGGTACCAGGAGTGGTTCGTGGGCGATCCCAAGAAGGCCGGTCTCCGGGCCAACATGGAAGAGATCATTCCCGTCATGTTCACGCCGGTGGTGAGCGTGGGCGTGGTGCGGAAGAGCCTCGTCCCGAACGGCGTTCAGGACTTGAAGACGGCCAAGAGCTTCGTGGCCGCCGGCTTCCGGGCCGACAGCAGCAAGGACCTCAAGTTCCGCGCGCTGTTCGACCTTGCCGAGATACCTTACAAGTACGTGAACGGCTATCAGGGTTCGGCCGACTTCATCGCGGCGTTCGCCCGCAAGGAGGTCGACTACATCGACGGCAGCACGCCGTTCTACCTCACCCGGGTCAAGCCGGTTTCCGTCAAGGCGGGCGAGGCCGTGCCCATGTGGTACCACAGCGACGTGGAGATTCCCGCCATCGCGCCGGGGCTGCCGGCCGCCAAGTTCGTCAAGACGCTGTCCGGAAAGGACCCGGGGGGACCGCTGTGGCAGCTCTTCCAGGTATTGACCAGTTACCGGCAGATCCTCGCGCCGCCGGGGGTCCCGCAGGCGGCCGTGGACGCGGTGCGCGAGGCCTTCGCTTCCATGAGGAAAGACCCCGCGTTCCTGGCGGAGTACGAGAAGAGCGTGGGCATCGAGCCCCAGATGCTGACCGACGCCAAGTCCATCGAGAAGGCCATGGTGCCGTGGAAGACGGCGGGCGAAGAGATGAAGAAGTTCCGCGCCAACTACGTGGAAGAAGGGCGTAAGGCGGCCGCCAAGAGGTAGGCTGTCCACTGTATCCGCATCCCGCTGCCGGCTGCCATCATGGCCGGCAGCGGGTGTCCCTTACCAGCCTGACGTGCACGCAACATGCTAGAAGCAGCCCATCAGGGACTCCTGGGTATCCTCGCTTGGCCGGCATTCGGCTATCTGCTGCTGGGCGTCACTCTGGGCGTGTTCTTCGGCATGGTCCCGGGCCTTTCCGGACTGTCCGGGATGGCCATCCTGCTCCCCTTTACGTTCGATCTCGCGCCTTATGAGGCCATGGCGTTGCTCATGGGCATGTACGCCATCACCTCCACGTCCGACACCATCTCTTCGGTTCTGCTGGGCGTTCCCGGCACCGCGGGTTCGCAGGCCACCATCATGGATGGCTACCCGCTGGCCAAGAAGGGTGAGGCGGGCCGGGCATTCGGCGCCGCCTACACGGTGTCGGGCTTCGGCGGCGTGGTCGGCGCCGTCCTGCTGATACTGTCGATACCGGTCCTGAGCCCGCTGGTGCTTTCCTTCGGCTCGCCGGAGTTCTTCCTGCTCGGCGTCCTGGGGATGGCCATGGTGGGGGCCCTGAGCGGCAATGCTCCGGCCAAGGGCATCCTGGTGGGGCTGCTGGCGTTGCAGCTCTCCATGATCGGCTACTCGCCCCAGGACGGTATCCCGCGCTTCTGGTTCGGTGCGCCGTATCTCCTGGAGGGGCTTCCCATCGTCCCCTGCGTGCTGGGCCTGTTCTCGCTCCCCGAGGTGATCGAGCTGGCGGTGCGTCGCGGTACGCTGTCGGAGGTGCCGGAGATGGGCAAGGGCCTCTGGGACGGGGTGCGCGACGCGGCTCACAACTGGTGGCTGGCGCTCCGTTGCGCGGTCATCGGCGCCTACATCGGCTTCATACCCGGTCTCGGAGCCAGCATCGTCGACTGGGTGGCCTACGGCCACGCGGTCCAGTCCAACAGGGACCCCAAGGCGGAATTCGGCAAGGGCGAGATACGCGGCGTGATCGCTCCGGAGGCCGCCAACAACGCCATGAAGGGCGGGTCGCTCATCCCGACCATCGCCTTCGGCATCCCGGGCAGCGCCACCATGGCCATCCTGCTCGGCGCTTTCCTGATCCACGGCATCTACCCCGGTCCCGACCTGCTCAGCACACGGCTAGACGTCACCTTCTCGGTGATCTGGGCGCTGGTCATCGCCAACGTGCTGACGGCGTTCGTGCTGATGGGCTGCACGAATTACCTGGCCAAGGTCACGACCATACGCGGCAGCGTGCTGATCCCCATCATCCTGGTGCTGGTTTTCATGGGTTCGTGGATGGCCACGCAAGAGCTCGGTGACTGGTTCGTGCTCCTGAGCCTGGGGGGACTGGGCTACCTCATGAAGCGCTGGGGCTGGCCCCGCCCGCCCATTGCCCTGGGGATCGTCCTGGGCCCCATCATGGAACGTTATCTTGACATCAGCGTCAGCCGGTACGGATGGGCGTGGTTGTGGGAGCGGCCCATCGTCATCATCCTGATTCTGATGACCTTGGCGACGCTCTACTACGCGGCGCGGGCACAAATGCGGCGGTAGCCGCCGGCCGAGGCATGTGATGGTACCACGGATACGCGAGCACTATATCGAGAGCCTGGTCGTACTCGGACTGGCGGTCATGTTCGCCCTCGGCGTGGTCACGGCCAGGGAATGGCCGTTGAAGACGTCCCTCTTCCCAACGATCATTGGGGTAGCCGGCTGTATCATCGCCGTGGTTCTCTCGCTGTGGATCGGGGTACGGGGCGGCGCGGAAAAGGAGGAGGTTTCCGAGGGTCCGAGCGGGGCCGCGGATATTTTCCTCGATGTGAACCTCCGGAGCGGGGAAGCGCTGAAGCGCACGTTCATTATCTGCGGGTGGCTCGTCGGAATCGTCGCGGGCACATGGCTCTTGGGACAGCTCATCGCGATGCCGTTGTTCGTCTTTCTCTACCTGAAGGTGGGCTCGCGTGAAGGATGGCTGGTTTCTCTCGGGCTCACCGCGTGCGTCATCGCCTTCTTGTACGGGGTATTCGATCAAGTGATTCACGCGTCGTGGTACGAGGGAGAGTTGTTCCGCTTCCTCGGCATCGAGCTGTTCTAAGACACTTGTCCGGACAATCGAATCGTCGCGGACTAGTGGCGGCCGGCCGGTCGCCGCTCCGAAGACTCAACTCAAAGCAGTTCCTGGAAAGAAGAGGGACATGACCGAAGCGACCGAAAGAACCACCATTCTCCCGGCGGCCAACCTGCTGCACGCGAAGAGCGTTGCCATCGTGGGCGCCTCGCCCAAGGGCAACTGGCCGAACCTGCTGTTCCACAGCCTCAAGGCCGCGGAGTTTCCCGGCAACGTGTTCCTGATCAACCCCAACTACGAGGAGTTGTGGGACGCGCCATGCTATCCGAGCCTCGAGGCGCTGCCGGAGCCCCCCGACCACCTGCTCATGCTGGTGCCGAGCCGGGCGGTGATCCCGACCCTCAGGCAGGCGGCGCCGCTGGGCGTCAAGGCCGCCACCATCTACAGCGCCGGCTTCGGCGAGGGCACCGATCCCAAGAGCCACGAGCGCGGGCGCGAGTTGGCCGAGTTCTGCGAGGAGAGCGGCATCGTCTGCTGCGGCCCCAACTGCATGGGCGCGGCGTCGGTGAACCAGCGCATGATGACCTACGCGCAGCGCCAGCCGCTGCTCAAGTCCGGTCCGGTGGCCGCCGTGTTCCAGAGCGGCGGCTCACTGGGCAACTGGATGAAGGGGGCGGCGGAGCGCGGCATCGGCTTCAGCTACGCCATCTCCAGCGGCAACGAGGTGAGCCTGGATGTGGTCGACTACATGTCGTTCCTCATCGACAACGACGAGACCCGGATCATCGTGCTCATGGTGGAAGGCATCCGCCGTCCGAACATGTTCCTGGAGACGGCCGCCCGGGCGCTGGAGGCCGACAAGCCCCTCATCGTGGTGAAGCTGGGCCGCTCGGAGATGGGCAAGCGCCAGGCCATCTCGCACACGGGTTCGCTGGCGGGGGACGACGAGGTCTTCTCGGCGGCGTGTGACCGCTACGGCATGGTGCGCTGCCACAGCCTGGAGGACCTCACCGAGATGACCCTGGCGTTCCTGCCGGGCCGGCGGCCCCGGGGCGGGCGCGCCGCCATCGTGGTCAACTCCGGCGGCATGAAGGGCATCCTGCTGGACCACATCGAGGAGGTGGGCATCGATCTGGCCACCCTGAGCGACGCGTCCAACCAGGCGCTGCGCCCGCTCATTCCCGACGACCTGGTGGTGGAGAACCCGCTGGAGTGCGGCGTCGCCGGCTTCGGCAACGAGAACACCTTCGCCGAGATCGTGCGCATCCATGCCGAGGACGACGGCGTGGACCTGCTGGCCATCCACGGCGAGCTGCCGCGCTTCGGCGAGAAGCGCAACCCGGACCTGCTGAAGAACATCTCCCGGAGCATCGACAAGCCCGTCGTGGCCCACGCGCGCTCCACCTACAGCCTCCAGGACGAGAGCCGCGCCTTCCAGGAAGCCTCGGAAGTGCCGCACCTGCAGGGCATCAAGGCCACGCTGCGGGCGCTCAACGGCCTCGGCGCCTACGGTCAGCGCCGGCGCCTGGGAATTCCGGCAATGCCTCCCGCCGACGGCAAGGCGGCGGACCTTGAGGGACCGGCGTGGCACCAGCGGTTGGCCGCCCACGGCCTGACGCCGCCGCGGGAGGCGGTGGCCGACACCCCGGCAGCGGCCGCGGCCCAAGCCGGCGGGATGGGCTTCCCGGTGGTGCTGAAGCTCCAGTCCCCCGAGGTGGTGCACAAGACCGAGGTGGGCGGCGTGGTGCTGGGGCTCGATTCGGCGGAACGGGTGGAGCAGGCGGGCGCGGAGCTGTTGGCCAAGGGGCCGGCCGGATCGAAGCTGCTGGTGCAGGAGATGGTCGGCGGCACCGAGGTCATTCTCGGCGCCCGTGTGGACCCGCAATACGGTCCTTTCGTCATGGTAGGGCTGGGCGGGATCTTCGTGGAGGTGCTGAAGGACGTGGCGCTGCGTCTCATCCCGGTCACCACCGAGGACGCGCAGGCCATGCTCCGCCAGCTCAAGGGCTACAAGGTTCTGGAGGGCGTGCGCGGGCAGGGACCCCGCGACGTCGACGCGCTGGTCCGGGCCATTACCGGCCTGTCCGGCCTGTTCGCCGCGCACCGGGGGCACCTCAGCGACCTGGAGATCAATCCGCTGATGGTGCAGGAGGCGGGCGCCGGAGTGGCCGCGGTGGACGTGCGCATCGTCCGTAGTTCCCAGTAGGGGCGCCGGCGGAGGCTCCGTGTTCGCGGAGCGCGCCGGCGTCCATCCGTTTCAACAGAGCAGGCAGGTATCGAGGGATAGTCGCGCCCGGCCCAAGGCCGGTGCGTGCACACGGCGGGGTGCACCCGGAACACCATGACCCTTATGGAAAAGTTCGCGGTATGGAAAAGTTCGCGGTAGTGTTGATGGCGGGCTCGTGGGCGATTACCGCCACGATCCTGCTCTTGCCCTTTGTCGACCTGGAGTACAACCGGGTCGTGGTGGCGGCCGGCATCTACTTCGTGAGCCAGGTGGTTTTCTGGGCCGGCTGCGCCATCGGCGGGCGCGAGCTGGTGCGGCGCTACCGGGAACGGTTCCCATGGCTGTCGTGGATCTCCATGTTGAGGAACAGAAGCTGAGGGTCCGCCCGCGACCGCGGAATAGCTTGCGCCCGCATCCGGTGTGTCCTATCTTCCCTTCCGGGTTCCAACACTGGTGAAGCGCATTCTCCGAATGCCGCACTTGTCACCAGATTTTAACCTTCCCGTGCGACGGATCGTCATCGTCCGGGGCTACTGATTGAACTACCGGAGATCGCTCATGAGTTCCGGCAGGATCGAGCTCAAGGATGTCTACCGGCGTTACGGCGCCACCACCGCGCTCAACGGCATATCGCTGAGGATCGCCGAAGGAAGCTTCACGACACTCCTTGGGCCGTCGGGCTGCGGCAAGTCCACGACTCTTCGTATCATTGCCGGGCTCGAGCCGCAGTCCGCCGGACAAGTGCTGATCGACGGCCGCGACGTTGCCGGCCTGAGGGCCGCCGAACGCAACGTTGCCATGGTGTTCCAGTCCTATGCGCTTTATCCCCACATGACCGTTCGCCAGAACATCAACCTTCCCCTGGCGATGCGGAACATGAACGTCTGGCAGCGCCTGCCGTTGATGGACCGTCTGCTCGCCTCCGCCCGCGACCTTGCGGCGGCCCACCGGACCAAGGTCCGCGAGATCGCGTCCCTGCTGGATATCGAGACGCTGCTTGACCGCAAGCCCAGCCAGCTCTCCGGCGGCCAGAAACAACGCGCGGCGGTGGCCCGGGCGCTGGTGCGGGATCCGGTCGCGTTCCTCCTGGACGAGCCGCTTTCCAATCTCGACGTCAAGCTGCGCCTGCAGATGCGCGGCGAGCTCGTGGACCTGCACCAGCGCACCGGCCGCACGTTCGTGTACGTGACGCACGACCAGGCCGAGGCCATGAGCATGTCCGATCAGATAGCGGTGATGATGGACGGAAGCATCGTTCAGTCGGGCACGCCGCGTGCGATTTACGAACGGCCGGCCACGCGGGAGATCGCGGCCTTCGTCGGCGATCATCCCCTGAACCTGGTAGAGGTCCCGGCACGTTCCCGCGAGCTGCCGGAGCCGTTCACCTCTTTCGCCTTCGACACAAGACTGACCAACGATACGGTGGTCATCGGTTTGCGCCCGGAAGTACTGGTCCCGGCCGACGACGGTCTGCTCGCCGGACGGGTGGCGCGGATCGAGTACCTCGGCTCGGAGGCCGTGGCAACCGTCGTGTTGGCCGGCGACCGGACGATTCGCGCGGTCCTCCCGACCCATTCGGTGCTGCGCCAGCCCGGCGACGAGATCCGTTTCAATTTCGATTCGGACCACGCGCACCTTTTCGACGGTTCAACCGGGGCGCGGCTCAAGGCTCGCCTCGTACCGAGGTCGCCGCTCCGTGCGACGGCGACGGGACCGGTCTCATGACGTACCGGCTGCCGCCCGCCGTGGGCGAAGCGTTGACCAATGCCTGGCTGGTGGGTCCGGCCACCGTCGGGATGCTCGTGTTGATTTTCGGGCCGGTGCTTGCCGTCGCGGTGCTCTCGTTCACCGACTATCAACTCGGCGCCCAGGGTTTCGCCTGGATCGGGCTTGAGAACTACACGGTGTTGTTCACCGATCCCATCGGCCAGCGGGCCGTGGTCAACACGCTGATCTACGTCGCCATCGTCATGCCTGCTTCGATGATCCTGGCCTTGCTGGTGGCCCTTGGGGTTCACCGGGTCGCGAGTTGGAACGCGACGCTCGCGGGGGTGCTCCGCACCGCTTACTTCATGCCGGTGGCGGGCACCTTGGTGGCCATGGCGACGGTCTGGCAGATGCTCATGCATCCCAACGTCGGGCTCTTCAACCAGGTCCTGGGACTGACGGGAGTGCCAGGGCAGGAGTGGCTGTCCGACCGCGGGATCGTGCTCTACTCGCTGGCGGTGATCGGCATCTGGGAGACCGTAGGTTACAACATGGTTCTCTTTCTCGCCGGTCTGACCGCGATCCCGGAGCACCTTTACGACGCCGCCGAGATCGACGGCGTGCGTCCGGGCTGGGATCGGTTCTGGACGGTTACCTGGCCGTTGCTCGGTCCGACAACACTCTTCGTTCTCGTGGTGACGGCCGCGCGTGCGTTCCGTGTCTTTGAAACCGTGGCGACACTGACGCAAGGCGGCCCGGGGTTTGCGAGCGATACGCTCGTCTATGCCATGTACCGGGAGGGGTTCGTCTACTTCAAGGCAGGATACGCCAGCGCGGTCACCATGGTGTTCTTCGTCTTCGTCCTGACGTTGACACTGGTGCAGTTCGGGGTGCTCGAAAGGCGGGTGCATTACCGATGATCTCCCGTTTTCGCATCGGTCCGGCGGTCGCCCTCGCGTTCCTGCTGTTGGGTGCCGCGTTCGTGCTGCTGCCGTTCTTCTGGATGCTCTCCTTGTCTATCAAGCCCGCCGCCGAGATCTTCGCGCCGGGGATCGACCTGTTCCCCAGCCGGATCGAATGGCGCAACTACGCCAAGGCGTTCGCGGAAGTCCCGCTGCATCGGTTCCTGCTCAACGGTGTCGTGGTCTGCGCCGGCATCCTGGTGTTTCAAATCATCATCGCGGTGCCCTGTTCCTATGCGCTGGCCCACCGGCAGTTCGGGCTTCGCTGGGTGATCTTCGGGCTGGTGCTCGCGGGTCTGCTGGTTCCCTATCACGTGACCGCGATCCCGGTCTTCCTGGGCTTTGCCGAGATCGGTCTGCTGGACACATACCCGGCGCTGATCATCCCGTTCATCGCCTCGGTCTTCGGCATCTTCCTCTTCCGGCAGTTCTTCGCCACGGTGCCCGCCGAGATCATCGACGCCGCCCGCATCGACGGACTGAGCGAGACGGCCATCGTGTGGCGCATCGCGTTCCCCAACGCTTGGCCGGCGGTAAGCGCGTTCGCCATTTTCTCCGTGGTCGCACACTGGAACGACCTGTTCTGGCCGCTGATCGCCATCAGCGACCCGAACCTGGCGACACCCCCGCGAGGGATACTGTTTTTCCGCGACGAGGAGGCAGGATCCGACTTCGGCCCCTTGATGGCGGCCGCAACCGTGGTTACAGCTCCATTGGTGATCGCGTTCCTGGCGGCGCAACGCAAGTTCGTCCAGGGCATCACCATGAGCGGGCTCAAGGGATGACGCGGTCCCGAACCGCGTCAGCAACAACGGCATCGCCCGTGAACGGGCGAAAGAAAGGAGTCTGGCGATGAAAAGGATACTCTTCGCGATATTGGTGGCGAGCTTCCTGGCCGCGGGATCGGCCAAGGCGGCGGACGTGACGCTCACGCTGCACTACGCGCACCCGAATCTCTGGGCGAAGGTCCAGGAGTTGGTCGCCGATGCGTTCATGAAGAAGAACCCGGATATCAAGCTCGAGATCCAGGCACCCGCGGAAAACTACGCCGCGGGCGTTCAGCGGCTGCTCCGGGAAGCCGTGGCCAAGAAGCTGCCGGACGTGGCGTTCCTCGGTCTGAATCGCTGGAGGATCCTCCAGGCCCGCGGGTTGGCGGTGGAGTTGGGTCCCTTCATCGGCGACGCGGCCAAGTTCGAAGCCCAGGGCTATACCCCGGCTCTGCGTTCGCTCGGCCAGTACCAGGGCAAGCAATACGCGATCGCGGCCTCAGCCTCGACGCTGGTGATCTATGTCAACCCCGAGCTGGTGGCCAAGGCCGGCGGATCGGTGGACAACTTCCCCACCGACTTCGACGGCCTGATCAGCCTGGCGACCAAGATCAGCGCCCTCGGCGACAATATCGACGGCGTGTGGGTGTCGGCGCATGACTGGCGTTTCCAGAGCATGCTGGGCTCCTACGGCGGCCGGCCCATGAACGAAGACGAGTCCAACATTACCTTCGACAGCGAGGCCGGCATCAACGCTGCAAGGCTCTACTCGCGTCTCGGCAAGGAAGCGGGCATGAAGACCTACGGCGGCAAGGCCGCGCGCCAGGCGTTCGCCGCGGGTACCCTGGGGATCTACATCGACAGCTCTTCCTACCTGACGCGGGTGGTCGCGGGCGCCGGGGACCGCTTCAAGGTGACGCTGCTGCCGCTCGTGGTGGCCGCGAAGGACAAGTCCACCGTCTATTTTCCCACCGGCGGCTCGGCCATCGTCATGCTGACACGGGATCCCAAGAAGCAGGCGGCCGCGTGGAGGTACATCCAGTTCGCCACCGGCCCGGAAGGCGCCAAGACCGTGGTGGAGAATACCGGGTACGCGCCCACCAACGAGCTGGTGCTCAAGGACAAGAGCTATCTGGGCGAGTTCTATGCCCGTAACGAGAATTCACGGCGGGCGCACGCCCAGGTGGCGGCCTATTCGGGTCCCTGGTACGCGTATCCCGGCGCCGAGGGGGTGGCGGTCACGGACCTGATCGGGGCCGCGCTGGTGGATGTCATCGAAGGCGCCGATCCCGAGGACCGGATCAAGAAGCTCGCCGCGGAGGTGCGGACCAAGCTCAAGATGAAGTAAAGCGAAAGACTCGGCGGGACGGGACACTAAGCATCCCGTCCCGTCTCACCCGACGTTGGAACCGGTCGGGCGTAAGGGGGATCAGGACTCGAAATCCGGGTACTGGCCCCACCCGGTGATCAAGCGGCCCGCCGGGGGGATCATGACTCGAAATCCGGGTACCCCACCGCCGCGGCCTTTTCCTTGTAGTCCTTCACCAGTTCTTCCCGGTCCACCTCGTGGCGCCAGATGGCTTCGGTGAAGCTCCACAGCAGGAACGGGTGCGCACCCATGGCATACAGGCTGCCGTAGTCGCGCCGCTCCAGGGCGCGCCGCTCCTCGGCCGTGAACTCGAGGCGCTCGCCCTTTTCCCACCGGGCGATGAAGCCCGGCGGGTTCTCCACGTAGGCTTCTTCCGCCTCCTGGTTCATGTTGACCACGTGCATGAACTTGTTGACCAGGTACTTGCTCACAGACCCGCTCCCTCTTCCTTCTGCTCCCACGCGAAGAACGGCACCGCCGGGAATCCCGCGTCCAGTCCTTCCGCGTGCGTGGGGGACGCCCCCTTGGCCACGCCCATGGCCATGAGGAAGTTCAGGAAACCCATGGTCATGTTGCCCGAGGGGACCATCTGCTCCAGGTTGCAGTCGCGCGCGGCCGCGTCGATGTCGCCGGTGGTGATCCAGCCCACGGCGCGGGCGTCGAAGTCCGCGTCCATCAGGCGCCGCTCGAACTGTTTGGGGCCGCCCACCTCCAGCGACAGGTGGCCGCTCACCAGGACGCCGATGCGCTTGCCGTCGGGCAGGCTGTCGATGACCGAGCGGATGGCCTGTCCCACCTCGTAGAAGCGCCGGGCCGTGGGCAGCGGCGGAGCGATGCAGTTGGTCAGGATGGGGACGATGGGGATGTCCATCTCCGGTCTGACGAACAGCATGGGCACCACGATGGAGTGGTCGATGGTGAGTTCGCTGGAGTAGGCGAAATCCACGCCGCGTTCGTAAGCACCCTCCAGGAGCCGGTTGCACATCTCCAGGTCGCCCGGCACGTCACATTCCGGCAGACCGAACTCCCGCACCTCGTCGTAGAAGGTGCCGTGGAAGCGGTCCATCTTGCCGATCATGAAGGCCGGCATGTTGTCCATGAAGAATTGGTGCAGGTGGTCGTTGCCGATGGTGATGAGCACGTCGGGTTTGTGCCGCGCCAGCTTCTCGCGCATCATCGCAATCCGTTCCTGCACCTTGGCCGCCCCCGGCGGCTGCTGCGCCTGCTTGAACAGCTTGGGCATGAAGGGGTTGTGGGTGATGCCGAGCATGGTGACGAGTTGCGCCATGGAGTCCTGTCCTCTCGTTGTGGGATACGCGGCGAAACCGCGGATACAGCAAACTAACAGGCTGTTCTTGTTGTGGCAATTCGTCGTGATGTCCCCGGACCGTACCCGCGCTTCGTGTCGTCAACCAACGCCCCTAATCGTCATTCCCGCGGAAGCGGGAATCCAGGAGGGGTGGGGCGGGGAAACGCCGCTGTAGTGCCCCACCACCGCCCCTGGATTCCCACCCCCGATCGGGGTCGAGGGCAAGCTTCCGCGGGAATCACCCATGTCGGCTTGCAGCCGACACAAAGGGGGATGAAAATGGGGCGCCCTCCCCCCAATGAGTCATTCCCGCGGAACAGGCTGTGTCAAAACACCATTCAAGAGAGGCAACAACCCCCAGAAACGTCATTCCCGCGAAAGCGGGAATCCAGGAGGGGTAGAGCGGGGAAACGCCGCTGTAGCGCCCTGCCACC
>JAJDXX010000165.1 GCA_022823055.1 Candidatus Binatia bacterium
TTCTACCCGCGTTCCTGGGAGGCGATGGAAGACGTGCTCCAGGGAGTCTCCGCGGAAGACCGCCGCAAGCTGCTCTACGAGAACGCCGTGCGCGTCTACCGCATGGACGCGGTGGTGCATATCGCGGAACGCCGGACCGAACCCGTGGAAGCGCGCGCATGAGCTCGGCACGCGATTTCGTCAGCGTCGACGACCACGTCCAGGAGCCTCCGGACCTGTGGACCGGCCGGCTCTCCCGGAGCCGCTTCGGCGACCGCGTCCCGCACGTCGAACGCGACGCCGACGGGACCGAGCGCTGGGTCGTGGACGGCAAGCCGCTTCTCGACGGCAAGGTTGCGGCCGCCGGTGCGCTCATGCCCGACCGGAACCGGGAACCCCGGTGCTGGGAAGAGGTACCCGCCGCGGCCTGGTCGCCCGCGGAGCGGCTCAAGGCCATGGACGCCGCGGGCATCGCCTTTTCCGTGCTCTTCCCCACCGTCGCCGGCATGGCCGGAGAAGCCTTCGGACGGCTCGACGACCCGGATCTCGAAACCGCCTGCGTGCAGGCCTACAACGACTGGCTGCTGGAGGAGTGGGCTGCCGCGAGCCCACGCTTCATCCCCCAGTGCATCGTACCCATCTGGCCGCCCGAAGCCGCGGCCGCGGAGATGCAGCGGGCCGTGGCCAAGGGGCACCGGGGCATCGTCTTCCCCGCCCTGCCCATGCATCTCCGGGACGTGCCCCACGTGAGCGACCCGGAGTACGATCCCGTGTGGAGCGCATGCGAAGAGATGGGCGTGCCGGTGTCGCTCCACTCCGGAGCCTCGCCGCAGTTGCTCTACCCGGCGTTCTCCGGGCTCTCGCCGGCCCTGTCCGACGCCGTGGACGCGGTGGCGCGGCCCATGTCCAGCGTCTACGTACTCTCGCTGCTGTCCTTCTCGCGGGTGCTGCTGCGCCATCCGCGCCTGCGCCTGGTGTTCGCGGAGAGCGCGCTGAGCTGGGCCATGCTGTACATGGAATGGGCCGACCACCAGTTCGAGCACGACGGCCTCGCGCGCGAAGGGTACGAACTCAAGCCCTCGGAGATGTTCCAGCGCCAGTGCTATCTCACTGCTTGGTTCGACGAGATCGCACCGTTCGTGGGCTACCTCGGGGAGGACCAGATCCTGTGGTCCACCAACCTGCCCCTGACCACGTCCACCTGGCCGCGCACGCGCGAGACCGTGGAGCGCTGCTTCCGGAGCGTCACCGACGGCGCGCGCGCGAAGATCCTGTGGGACAACGCCGCCGGCCTCTACGGCATCGAACCGGCGGCTCCGGGCGTTTGAAGCCGGCGCCCCGTTGGGAGTATAGAAGTCTGAACGCAACCAGCTTCAGTCAAGGAGGTGTTTCATGCTGACCGCAAAGGACCTGGGTGGAGTGATGGGCATGATGCCCGCGTTCGCCACCGACGACGCCACCGACATCAACGCGACCCAGACCATCGCCGTTGACAACCTCGCCGAGGGCGTGGACCGGATCATCAAGGACGGCATCGACGTCATATCCACCACCGGCACCTACGGCGAGTGCTACAACCTCTTGTGGGAAGAGTTCGAGACCATCACCACGGCGGCCGTGGACGCGGTCAAGAAACGCGTGCCGCTGTTCATCGGGGTCACGAGCCCCAACCCGCGGGAAGTCGTGCGCAAGATGAACTTCGTCAAGGACACCGGCGCCGACGGCGTGCTCCTGGGCGTGCCCTACTACGAGACGCTCCCCGTGGACGACGCCGTCCGCTTCTTCCATGACATCGCGGACCTGTTCCCCACGCTCAACATCCTGATCTACCACAACCCCGGCAACCACAAGTTCACCCTGCCGGTGGGCGCGTTCAAGGAACTGGTCAAGAAGCCCTCCATCATCGGCATGAAGGACAGCCACCGGACCACCAACGCGTTCATGAACTTGCAGCGCATCACCCAGGGCCGCATCAGCGTGTTCGTGAACCAGACCCAGTTCCACCCCTACTTCGGCATGGGCGCCGCGGGCTGCTGGTCCACCGAGGTGTGGATGGGGCCGTGGCCGATACTGCACCTGCGCAACCTGGTGCGCCGAGGCGAGACCGAGAAGGCCTGCGAGGTCATCGCCGACGTCATGACCGCCAGCCAGGGCAAGCCGGTTCCCGGCGAGGGCTTCAAGCGTCCGGCGGAGTACGCGGACTACTGCAAGGTGGGGCCGACGCGCGTCCCGTTCCTCAACTTCCCCGACGTTCAGATCGAACGCGCCAAGAAGCGTGCCGCCCACTGGATGGAGATGAACAAGCGCTACCGTCCGCTGGTGGAAGCGGAGAACGGCCGCAGCGCGGCATAGTTGCCCAATGGTCACGTGAAGGCGGGAATCCATATTGGATTCCCGCCTTCTCAGGCCGTGTCAAACTCGCAAAACAGCAACCGCCCCCGAACCATCATTCCCGCGGAACAGGCGGTGTCAAGACTCGTGGGCCAGAACCTTGCGAATCGTCATTCCCGCGGAAGCGGGAATCCAGGGGTGGAGAGGGGCCAAACGGGCGTATTCCCCGCCTCGCCCCCGCCTGGATTCCCGCTTCCGCGGGAATGACGGTATGGGGGGTTGCTACCTACTATCATCCGAGCGGAGTTTTGACACAGTCTGTTGTGCGGGAATGACGGTATGGAACGTCGGGGACCATCCGTAGCCAAGGGGGTGTCTTCACCTTCACAGCCGCGGGTCGAACACGCCGCCAAGGAAGCCCGTTTCCCGTGACCTCGCCATGGCGCTCGAAAAGCCCATAATCCCCACCTTCTCGCAATCGGAACGAAACCGGCGTTGGGGGCGGGTCCATGAAGAAATGCGCGCGGCCAACCTCGATGCGCTGATCGCACTACCCAACCAGGGCCACTGGGACCAGTTCGGGGCAGACGCGCGCTATCTCACCCAGATCGGCGGTTTTCAGATGGAGGTTGCCGTCGTCTTCCCGCTGGAGGGCGACGTCACCGCGGTGGTCCGCGGGGACAACGAGATCGAGTGGTGGGGACTGGCTCAGGATTGGGTCACGGACATCCGGGGCTCCCGGCGTTCCTACGGAGCGCCGGTGATCGACCGGCTCAGGGAAACCGGGGCGACGCGCGTGGGCGTCATCGCTCTCGGCGGCCTGGTGCGCGCACCCGAGGGCGTCGTCCCCTGGGGCACCTACGAGAAGATCCGCGAAGCGTTGCCGGAGGTACACTTCGAGAATGCCACCGATCTCATGCAGGCGGCGCGCTCCATCAAGAGCGCGGAGGAGATCGCGTTCGTCGAAAAGGCCGCGGACATCATCAGTCGCGCCCTCGACGTGCTGATCCGCGAAGCGCGCCCCAGCGCCACGGAGAACCACCTGATCGCCGAGATGCTGCGCGAGGTGGTCGAACAAGGGGGCGAGCCCATCAGCATGATGCTGTTCGGCACGGGCGGCCCGGAGGTCCCCTGGGCGCAGCGGGTGTTCACCGGCCGCTCGCTGAAGCCGGGTGACATGATCAACACGGAGGTGGAAGGCAAGTACGGCGGCTATTGCGCCCAGGCGCTCCAGCCCATCATGCTGGGGCCGTGGCCCGCCGAGTTCGAGGCGATGTACGAGACCACCGCCGACGTCTTCCAACGGATGCTGCCGCTGCTGAAACCCGGCGTTACCTTCGGCGAGGTCGTGGCCTTTTACCAGGAACAGATCCGCGCGGCCGGCTACGATCCCGGCGGCGCACTGATGCACGGGCGCGGCCTTGGGGAGGACGCCCCCATGCTGTGGGGAGCACGCGAGAACTTCCCGGAGGCGAATGAGGAGCTCAAGGCGGGCCATGTCTTCATCTTCAAGCCCGCGGCCATGAAGCCGGGGATGCGCGACTCGATCCGCGCGGGAGACACCGTGGCCATCGAGGCGGCCGGCGCGCGGCGGCTGGGAACGCGCGCGCTTTCACTCGTCAGCGTTTGATGGCCTGTTCGGTGATGTTCGCATGATGGGGCGGAAAGGACTATCGTTCGGCAGTCTGGTGTTCTGTCTGGTCAATTCGCACCATATGCGTGCCGGCCAGACAAGACACCGGGGCGCGGCATCCCGGCAAGGAGGTATCTGACATGACCGGCGCAAACGCGGTTGACCACATCGGCATCCCGGTGGTGGATCTGGATCGGGCGGACGACTTCTACGTCAACACGGTGGGGCTCACGTTCCAGACGCGGCGAAAAAACGCGGACGGCTCGCCGCGGCACACCTACGTGTTGGCGGGTGAGAACGTCGTCGGCCTATGCCTGCCGGGCATTCACACGGAGCCGTCGGAGAGCGGCGCGCCGCGCTACGGCATCGCGCTGGAAACGGAGGAACGGTTCCACGAAACGGTGGAACGGATCCGTTCCTACGGCGTGCCCAACGGCGGGGTCGAGGAGTTCGACGAGCCGTCCCCGTTCGTCAAGTCCTTCCGCTTCGACGACCCGGACTACAATCACATGGAGGTGTGCCTGCGCCGGGAGCCTTTGGACGGCATCTGCCTGAGCCACGTGATCCTCGAGGCCACGAGCCTGGACCGGGCGCGGCGCTTCTACATGGGCGCGCTGGGACTCAAGCCCGTCGGCGACCTGCGCGGCGAGGAACTGTTCAGCGCGAGGAACGGACAACTGATCGGGCTCAAGGAGGTGGACGCCCTTTCCGACCGCACCAAGCGCCATGGGCGCGCGGTCCATGTGGCCTTCGACGTCACGCACGGTGACTTCGATACGATGGTGGACATGATCCAGCGGCTGGAAGGACGCTCCATGGGCGATCACCGGGCCGCGGACGGCCTCCGGGCGCCGGGCGAGGTCAGCATCTTCTTCTTCGATCCCGACACAAACCATCTGCAGATCACCGCCCAGGGGGAAGAGGACTGGACACTGTTGCCGGACGAGGAGAAGTGGAAACGCATCAAGGAAAACCGCGCCAAGAGAGGCCGCGGGATATCAAGCTTCGACGCGGGCAAGACACGGGCTTCGTCCGACTGATCGAGAGCCCGGAGGAAGCCTCCGCGGCTCGATTCCGTGCGCACGGAAAGGAGTGACTCATGGCTGACAAACGGAAACCGTGGAAAGTGGGCCTGCTCTTCCTGTTGGCGGCGGCCATCGCCGTGCCGGCGGCGGCCCTTGCGGAGAAACCGAAGGCGTCGCTGGAGGTCATCGGCTCGGGCGCCGGGATGGACGAGAAGGCTTGGGAGAAGCATCTTATCGAGGGCGCCAAGAAGGAAGGCGAACTGGTCTGGTACACCAACAGCGGCCTCGACAACGTCGAGGGTTTCGTACGCGACTTCCAGAAGGCCTACCCGTTCGTCAAGCTCAAGTACTGGCGCGGCAAGACCCGCGCGCTGAACGACAAGCTGCTGACCGAGGCGCGCGCGGGCGTCTACAAGGCCGACGTGATCAAGTCGAGTGCCGGCCTGCTGAAGCCGCTCATCGACGCGGACCTGCTGGCGGCGTACAACCCGCCGGTGCGGAAGCCGTACGCGGCCGACCTCAAGGGTAAGCACTGGACCGCCTTGCAGACGGCGCTTCGCGTGTTCGGCTACAACACCGACCTGGTGGCGGAAAAGGACGTCCCGCGCACGTGGAACGAGCTGCTGGACCCCAAGTGGCAAGGCAAGGTCATGTGGGACACCTCCTCGCAACCCGAGGTGACGGCGCTGCTGCTGCGCTGGGGCAAGGAGAAGACCGAGGCCTACTTCAAGGCGTTCGCGGCCAACAAGCCGGCGGTGCGGCGCGGCCGGACCGTGCTGGCGCAGATGGCGGCGGCGGGCGAGCGGCCCCTGGCGGTGACGATCTATGCCTACAAGGCCGAGCAGTTGATGGCCAAGGGCGGCGCCATCAACTGGCTGGCGCAGGACCACACCGTGGGCCTCGTCTATCCCATCAGCCTCGCGAACTACGCGCCCAATCCCTACTCGGCGGCGCTGTTCCACGACTACCTGCTGTCGGCGCGCGGACAGGCCATCCGCGTGAAGCAGGGACGCTTGGTGTCGCGGCCGGGGGTGAAGGCCAAGTACGCGCGCATCGCCGAGCTGGCGGACGACAAGCGCATCGTGTTCATCCAGCCGGACAACGCCACGCCGCTCATGAAGACGGCCATGGGCATCGAGGAGAAGTACCTCCTCAAGAACGTGAAGCGCCGCAAGAAGAAATAGCGCTCCAGGGGAGTTGGCGGCCCATAGGGGTCGCCAACGTTCCATCTCGCAACCACCCGTAGAGTTCCGTGACACGGCTCTCGCAGCTACTGACGTGGCGCAACTTCGCCCTTTTCGGGCTGGCGGCCGTCGTCATGTATCTGACCTTGGTGCCGCTGGTCATGATCCTCTACGGGACGTTCACCGACGGCCCGCCGGGGACCGCGGCGAGCCTCACTCTCCAGAACTACGTCCGCGCCTACGGCAGCATCGAGCTGTTCGAGTCGGCGCTGAACTCCGTGCTCTTCGCCGCCGGCGCCGGGGTGATCTCGCTGATCGTCGGCGGCTTTCTGGCGTGGGTGACGGAGCGCACCAACACGCCGCTCAAGCCGGTGATCTACGGCCTGGTGCTCTTTCCCTTCCTGGTGCCCGGAGTCCTCACCACCATCTCCTGGGTGTTCCTGCTCTCGCCCAACATCGGCATCGTCAACCGCGTTCTCATCAACGCCCTGGGACTGTCCGAGGCGCCCCTGGACATCTACACGTTCTGGGGGATGATCTGGACGTTCGGCATCGACCACATCACCCTGCCCTTCCTGCTCATGGCCGCGGCCTTCCGCGCCATGGACCCGAGCCTGGAAGAGGCGGCGCTGGTGTCGGGCATGCGACCGTTACGGAGCTTCTACCACGTGAACCTGAAGCTCATGGTGCCGAGCATCCTGGCGACCTCGCTGCTGCTCTTCATCCGCGGCATCGAGACCTTCGAAGCGCCCGCAGTGATCGGCATCCCCGCCGGCATCACCGTCTTCGCCACGGACATCTTCCTGGCCCTGCGCGACACGCCCACGGACTACAACCTCGCGGGAACCTACGCCACCGCCTACCTCGGCGTAACCGTGCTGGGCCTGTGGATCTACCTGCGGGCAACGCGGATGGCGGAGCGCTTCGCCACCATCACGGGCAAGGGCTACCGCCCGCACATGGTGGATCTGGGCCGCTGGCGCTACCTGACCCTGGGACTGGCATGGGCGGTCCTGTTCATCGCCGTCGTGCTGCCCATCGGCATCGTCGTGTGGACCTCCTTCCTGCCCTTCTACACCATCCCTTCCATGAGGGTGCTCGCGAACCTGACCCTGGACAACTACCGCTGGATCTTCGAGCTGGACGTGTTCTACCGCGCGCTCGCGAACAACCTGCTGACGGGCGTCACCGCCGCCACCCTGGCCGTGCTCCTCTCCGTGGGCGTGGCGTGGATCGTCATCCGCACCGAGGTGCGCGGGCGCAAGCTGCTGGACATGGTGGCGTTCACTCCCATCGCCTTCCCCGGCGTGGTGATGGGCCTGGCGCTTCTCTGGGTGTACCTGACGCTGCCCATCCCCGTGTACGGCACGCTGTGGATCCTCGTCATCGGCTACGTCACCAAGTACATCCCCATCAGCCTGCGCATCGTGCACGCCGCGCTGCTACAGGTGCACAAGGAACTGGAGGAGGCCGCGGAAAT